>JBAWAV010000534.1:0-34152 GCA_049589475.1 Mycobacterium sp. | reverse complement strand
CACCGAGGGCGACCGCGCCCCAGATTCCCAAGCCACCGTCCCAGATACGCAGCGCTGCCCACGGTCCCGCGCCGCCTTCGCCGAAATACGTCCGCCAGTCGGTTGCCAGGTGATACAGCCGACCGCCGATGAGCCCGAACGGCACTGCCCATAGCGCGATGTCGTAAATGACACCGCGCTCGCCGCCGCGAGCCGCCCAGCGTCGATCGCCGATCAGCAGCGCGGCGATGATCCCGACGATGATGAACAATGCGTACGCGCGGATGGGCACCAGCCAGATGTGCCACACTCCGCGAGGCGGGCTCGGAAAGTAGGCGATGACCGTCGTCGTCATGACGTGGAAACCCTTTGGCGCACACCCGCGGCGAGTTCTTCGGTCAGCGCGCGCATCGTCGGCAGACCGGCCGTGAGCGCGGTGACCAGCGCCGAACCCACGATGACTCCGTCGGCATAGCTCGCGATCTGAGCCGCCTGTTCCCGCGACCGCACGCCCAACCCGACGCCGACGGGTATGTCGGAAATCGCTCTGACCCTGCCCACCAATTCCGGCGCAGCATTCGACACCGCGGCACGGGCGCCGGTCACACCCATGATCGACGCCGCGTAGACAAAGCCACGAGAGGCCTCGACGGTGGACGCCAAGCGCTGCGGCGTGGATGACGGGGCGACCAGGAAGATCCGGTCCAACTGGTGCTGATCGGACGCGGCCAACCACTCGTCGGCCTCGTCGGGAATGAGGTCCGGGGTGATCAATCCGTGCCCGCCTGCTGCGGCAAGGTCACGCGCGAAGGCTTCAACTCCGTAGCGCAGCACCGGATTCCAGTATGTCATGACGACCGCGCGGCCACCGGCTGCGCTGATCGCCTCGACGGCGGCCAACGTGTCGCGAACTCGCACACCCCCGCGCAATGCGACTTCCGCCGCGGTCGCGATGGTTGGGCCGTCCATACCTGGGTCCGAATAGGGCACGCCAACCTCGATGAGGTCGCACCCGGATTCGGTCAGCGCCTTCATCGCATCGATCGACGTCGCAACATCGGGGTATCCGGTCGGCAGATATCCGATCAACGCCGCGCGGCCCTCCCGCGCACACGCACTGAAAAGTGCTGCCAGACCATTCTTCTCACTCTGCTCGACGGTCATGACTGTCCGCTATCCGGTAGCAAGTCGAACCACTTCGCCGCGGTCTCGACGTCTTTGTCGCCGCGGCCGGACAGGTTCACCACTATGATTGCCCCGCTGCCCATCTCGACACCCAGTTTGAGCGCGCCGGCCACCGCGTGCGCCGACTCGATCGCGGGAATGATGCCTTCGGCGCGGCACAACAGCCGGAACGCATCCATCGCCTCGTTGTCGGTGATGGGCCGGTATTCGGCACGGCCGGTGTCCTTCAGCCACGCATGCTCTGGGCCGACGCCCGGGTAGTCCAAGCCGGCCGAGATCGAATGCGATTCGATGGTCTGCCCGTCGTCGTCCTGCAGTAGAAACGAGAACGACCCCTGGAAGGCGCCGGGTGAGCCCCCGGTGAACGTCGCTGCGTGGCGTCCTGTTTCGACACCGTCGCCGGCGGCCTCGTAGCCGACCAGCCGTACCCCGGGGTCATCGAGGAACGCGTGGAAGATGCCGATCGCGTTCGATCCCCCGCCCACGCATGCGGTGACGGCATCGGGCAGTCGCCCGGCCTGGTCCTGAATCTGGACCCGCGTCTCCAGACCGATGACCCGCTGGAAATCGCGGACCATGGTCGGGAACGGGTGCGGGCCCGCGGCGGTGCCGAAGCAGTAGTAGGTGTCGTCGGCGTTGGTGACCCAGTCGCGGAACGCCTCGTTGATCGCGTCCTTGAGCGTTTTCGACCCCGACTCGACCGAGACGACCTCGGCGCCCAGCAATCTCATCCGCGCGACGTTCAGCGCCTGGCGCGCGGTGTCGACGGCACCCATGTAGATCACGCAGTCCCGGCCGAGCAGCGCACAGGCGGTGGCGGTGGCGACCCCGTGCTGACCGGCACCGGTCTCGGCGATCACCCGGGTCTTGCCCATCTGGCGAGCCAGCAGGGCCTGCCCCAGCACGTTGTTGATTTTGTGAGAACCGGTGTGGTTCAGGTCTTCTCGTTTGAGAAAGATCCGCGCACCGCCGGCATGGTCGCTGAGCCGAGCCGCCTCGTACAGCGGCGAGGGCCGACCGGTGTAGTGCCGCTGAAGCTTGTCGAGCTCGTCGAGGTATGCCTGGTCGGTACGGACCTTCTCATAGGCCGAGGTGACCTCTTCGATCACCGCCATCAGGGCCTCGGCCACATACCGGCCGCCGTACACACCGAAATGGCCGCGACTGTCGGGATCGTGGTGGGTGGGTTCGGCGATGGCGGCGCTGGAACGCGGTAGCTCCGGGCCCACGATGTCTGCCATCACGAACGCTCAACGTGCAAGCGGCTCATCAGATTCGACGCCTAGCGGGCCGGCTTGGGGCAGGAGGGATGCTTACCCGCGGTGACCAGGTCGGCGACGGCGGCACGCGGATCGCCGCTTTTGACCAGACCTTCGCCGACGAGCACCGCGTCAGCCCCGGCTCCGGCGTAGGCCAGCAGGTCGGCGGTGCCGCGCACGCCCGATTCGGCGATCCGGATCACGTCGGACGGCAGCCCGGGAGCGATGCGCGCAAAGCAGTCGCGATCGACCCGCAGCGTCCTCAGGTCGCGAGCGTTGACGCCGATCACCCGTGCTCCGGCGCTCAAAGCGCGGTCGGCTTCCTCCTCGGTGTGCACCTCGACGAGGGCGGTCATGCCCAGCGATTCGGTGCGCTCCAGCATCGATTCCAGCGCGGGTTGATCCAGCGCCGCGACGATCAGCAGCAGCATGTCCGCGCCGTGCGCGCGGGCCTCGTGAATCTGGTAGGGCCCCACCACAAAGTCTTTCCGCAACACCGGGATCGACACCGCCGCACGCACCGCGTCGAGATCGTCGAGGCTGCCGTGGAAGCGGCGTTCTTCGGTCAGCACGCTGATGATCCGTGCGCCGCCGTCTTCATAGGCGCGGGCGAGTTTGGCGGGGTCGGAGATCGACGCGAGTGGTCCTGCGGACGGGCTGGCCCGTTTCACCTCGGCGATCACGCCGATAGCGGGTTCCCGCAGCGCAGCCAGGACGTCGCGCGGAGGCGGGACAGCCTCGGCGGCGGCCCTGATCTCGGACATGCTCACGACGGCCTCACGAGCGGCAACGTCGGCGCGGACTCCTTCGATAATGGAGTCGAGCACGGTTGCCGAACTCATGGTGTCGGTTCCTCTCCCCGGGCGTCGCCAGATTTCTTCACGACGTCCTTGGAAGGGTAGCGAGCGCCGGCGCACGGCCCGTCACCGACCCTCGGTGTCAGGTTCTCGTGGTGAAACGTCATCCGATGGCGACGCCGACTCATCTGATTGATCGGTGGGGTCCCGGCCCTCGTCGAGGGCGTCCCACATGGTCCGCTCCGACATGGTCGTCTCGTCATTACTCTTGCGGCGCACCACCGCCCGGCGTGCCCCCGGCGTGACGTATTTTGCCGACACACCGCCGGCCGTGGTCGCCGCGTGCATCAACAGCACGGCGCCGGCCAGCGCGCAGACCGCGGTCACCAGGGTGATCACCGGGCCGGCGTAATGCCGATTGCTACCGACCAATTCGACCAGCGGAACATGCACGAGATCGGCCGCCCGGACGGCGACGTCGGGAATCTCCAGCGTGCTGACGGCCAGATAGCCGGTCGCGAGGCTCGCCAGTGCAACCAGTACCGCAAGAACGCGCAGTACCCAGCCGCGCACCGCCAACGCGGCGATGGCGGCGGCCAGCAGCAGCAGCGCCAGCGGGAGCAGCCCCGACGACCATTGGGCGCCGGACAGCGTCACGAGCTTGGGTGGGCTCAGCCCGTCGAAGGTGCGCAGTCCGACCCAGCTCAGCCGGGATGCCGCCCACAACCCGGCGGCGGCGACTACCAGCAGCATCTGGGCGATGCGGATGGCCAGCCGACCGGGCTGAGAATCAGCCATTCCGGTCGGTATCCGGGGCGCTGAGCGTTTCCGCGGCGGCGATCGCGCTCAGCACCGCGCGCGCCTTGTTGGTCGCCTCGGTGTGCTCGTAGGGTCCATTGGAATCGGCTACCACCCCGCCGCCGGCCTGCACGTATGCGGTCCCGTCGCGCATCAGGGCGGTGCGGATCGCGATCGCGAAGTCCGCGTTGCCGGCGAAGTCGAGGTAGCCGAGCACCCCGCCGTACAGGCCGCGGCGGGTCTTTTCCACTTCCTCGATCAACTCCATCGCGCGCACCTTCGGGGCGCCGGACAACGTGCCTGCCGGGAAACATGCCGTCACCGCATCCAGAGCGGTGCGATCCGCGGCGAGCATCCCGGTCACCGTGGACACCAGATGCATGACATGGCTATAGCGCTCGATGTGGCTGTAGTCCTCGACGCGGACACTGCCAGGCACACACACCCGGCCCAGATCGTTGCGGCCGAGGTCGACCAGCATCAGGTGTTCGGCGCGTTCCTTCTCGTCGGCCAGCAACTCCTTCCCGAGAAGCTGATCCTCTTCGTCGGTCTCCCCGCGCCACCTGGTCCCGGCGATCGGATGCGTTGTCGCCCAACCGTCCTGCACGGTCACCAGCGCTTCGGGGCTCGATCCTGCGATCGAAAAGGCAATTCCGCCTTCATCATTCGGCACGTGCAGCAGATACATGTAAGGGCTGGGGTTGGACACCCGCAGCATCCGGTAGACGTCGATCGCTTCGACGTCGGTGTCCATTTCGAAACGCTGCGACGGCACCACCTGGAATGCCTCGCCGCGCTCGATCTCATGGACGAGACGTTCGACGATCGCGCCGTACTCCTGCACCGTGCGCTGCGCGCGATGCCGCGGCTCGGGCCGGGTGAACGTTGCGACGGTCGACGGCAGCGGCTGGCCGAGCGCGGCGGTCATCACGTCCAGTCGCGCGATCGCGTCGTCGTACGCCTCGTCGACCCGCTCGTCGGTGCCATTCCAGTTCACCGCGTTGGCGATCAGCGTGATGGTGCCCTCGTGGTGGTCGACGGCCGCCAGGTCGGTGGCCAGCAGCATCAGCATGTCCGGCAGGTGCAGGTCATCGACGGCCAACTCCGGCAGCCGCTCCAGCCGTCGGACCAGGTCGTAGGCGAAAAAGCCGACCATGCCGCCGGACAGCGGCGGCAGCCCCGGCAGCGCGGCCGTGGCCAGCAGGTTCAGGGTGGCCCGCAGGGCCTGCAGCGGGTCGCCGCCGGTGGGTGCGTCCCGCGGCGCCTCCCCCAGCCAGACCGCGTGACCGTCGCGCACCGTCAACGCCGACGGTGAACCGGCGCCGATGAACGACCACCGCGACCAGGACCGGCCGTTCTCGGCCGACTCCAGCAGGAACGTGCCGGGCCGGTTGGCGGCGAGTTTGCGGTAGGCCGACAGCGGCGTCTCGGCGTCGGCGAGCACCTTGCGGGTCACCGGCACCACCCGATGCTCGGCGGCCAGCGCGCGGAAATGCTCACGCGAGGTCGTCGCGGCGTCGAGGTTGGCGTGCACGCAGCCATCTTCCCAGACGGGCAGCCCGGCTCTGATCACCACTGGCGTAGCGTCACGGCCATGAAAACCGGCGACACCGTGGTTGACTTCGAGCTTCCCGACCAGACTGGTACCCCGCGCAGGCTCAGCACGCTGCTGGCCGACGGGCCCGTGGTGTTGTTCTTCTACCCGGCGGCGATGACACCCGGGTGCACCAAGGAAGCCTGTCACTTCCGCGACCTGGCCCAGGAATTCGCGGCCGTCGGCGCCAATCGGGTCGGCATCAGCGTGGACCCGGTCGCAAAGCAGGCCAAGTTCGCCGACAGCCAGCGTTTCGACTACCCGTTGCTGTCCGACACGAACGGCGCGATCGCCGCGCAGTTCGGCGTCAAGCGAGGGCTGCTGGGCAAGCTGATTCCGGTCAAGCGCACCACTTTCGTGATCGCCACCGACCGAACCGTGCTCGACGTGATCTCCAGCGAGTTGAGCATGGACACCCACGCCGACAAGGCACTACAGACATTGCGCGCCCGCGTCTGACGGGCAGGCCGGCATGCCGCTGAACAACGGAGATGTGTTCGCCGGGTACACGATCATCCGGCGCCTGGGATCCGGTGGGATGGGCGAGGTATACCTGGCACTGGGCTGGAAGCCGCGGGTTAACTCAGCGCGCCGCCGACGATGCGATCAGTTGCATCATCTCCGAGGCCGGGACAGGCGGACTGTAGAGGATTCCCTGGGCGACTTCACATCCCCGGTCGCGCAGCCACTCCGCTATCTGGTCATTCTCGACGCCCTCGGCGACGGTGGTCACGTTCAAGCTGTGCGCCAGATCGATGACGGCTCGCACGATCGCTTCGGCGCGCGGATCGGTCAACACGTGCCCGATCAAGTCATTGTCGACCTTGACTTCGTCGATGGGCAACTTGCGCAGATAGGTCAATGCCGAATAGCCGGAACCGAAATCGTCTAGCGCGATGTGGATCCTGCGTTCCCGCAGAGCTTCCAACACATCTCGCGTTCGCTCGATGTCGTCCAGCAGCAAGTCTTCGGTGATTTCGACGATCAATGACTCACCCGGCAGCTCGTGCCGTTCCAGCGCTTCGAAGATGCGGCCGGGCAGAGTGAGATCGCCGACCAGTGGCGGAAAGAGGTTGACGGCGACGGGCACATCAATCCCGCGGTGTAGCCATTGAGCGGCGTCGCCGAGCGCCTGGTCCAGCACTAGATCAGTGAAGGTGCGCATCAGACCGTGCTGGCGCACCAGCGGCAGAAACTGCTGAGGACGAACCAGTCCGAATACCGGATGCGGCCACCGGACCAGCGCCTCGGTGCCCACCACGTCCGTCGTGCTCAAGTCCACCTTCGGCTGGTAGAGCACGGTGAGCGCTCGATGGCTGATGGCCTGGCGGAGATCGCTGAGCAGGCGCACCTCGACCGAGCCGCCACGAGACAGTTGGACATCGGACGGCGCGAAACCGGGACCGTCGTCAACTCTGAGATGCATGTCTGCGCTGAAGGTTTGCAGTCTGCTACCGTGCCGCTTAGCCGAATACATGGCCATATCAGCGTGTTTGAGCAGATCGGTGGCGGCTAGTCCAGGTTCGTCGAGGCCGGCCACCGCCAGGCCCGCACTGGGCCGCATGAAGATGACTTCGCCGTCGGGAGTGAACGGCCGCTCGAACGCTTCCATGATCTGGTAGACGATGAGATGCGCGTTCTCCCCGGCGTCTTCGATGAGCACGGCGAATTCATCGCCTCCGAGTCGTGCGACGGTGTCACCGGTTCGCACGCAGCACATCAGTCGTTGCGCGGCTTGGACGAGCAGCGCGTCGCCGACGGAATGGCCCAGGTTGTCGTTGATGAGTTTGAAGTCGTCGAGATCCATCGACAACACCGCGACCGAGCGGTGGTCCCGATCGTGGAGCTGCATCGCATGCTCGAGGCGGTCATGGAACAGGACCCTGTTGGCCAGGTTGGTCAACGGGTCGTGCAACGCACGATCGGACGCACTGTGCAGCAGCCGCCGGTTTTCGGCGACCACCAAGAACTGGCGGGCCAGCACAGCGATGATCAGCCAGGGCACCACGACGAACGCGGGGTCGGATTTCAAGCTGTTCCGGAATTCGATGAGTTCGAGGCCACCCGCGATGGCCAGCGGGACGTATGGCAGCCACAGTGAGGCCGGGGCGGTCAGCGCTGCCGGCGGTTCCGGCAGCCCATGGGGCGACTCCGGCGGACAGGTGAGCGCAGCGATTCCAACCATGACCACCCCGGCAGACCAGCCGAGACCCACGGGGCTGTCAAAGGTGTATTCGTTGCGGGCAAACAGATACTCGTAGGCGCCGCCGGACACGGCGATCAGGGTCAGGCCCGCCGTCAGCAGAGCCACCGTCACTCGCCAACGGGCGTGCGTTCGGGCAAGCACCAAAACCGCCACGGTGACGGTCACGACCTCGGCCACCGGATACGCCAGCGACACGATCGCGGCGGAGTTCTTCACCCCTGTCGCGGCGTACGCATGACGCAGCACCACCACCCATGACACGACGAACAGCGCTGCGGCGACGATTGCGCCGTCCAGCACCATCCGCAGCCAATTGCCACCCGAATAACCGGCCGGGAAGATCAGCATCGCTACGCAGGCGGCCACCGGAAAAAGCAAGAACCCGACGTTTGCCACAGATGGGTACAGAGGGTGGACACTACCGATCCAGACTCGGTGATAAATCACCACGATCTCACTGAGCGTCCAGGCAGCCAGCCCGACGGTCATGTACACCCAGGCCTGTCGCTGCCGACCGCGGGTTCGGTGCACGGCCAATCCGGCGCTCACTGCCGCGAACGACGGAAATCCGAGCCCTCCCACGACGATCAGCACGCGCATCGTTGACTGGCCGCCCCATCCTGCGATCCACCAGATGGCGAATGCAAAGAACGCGGCGGTGGGCATCGCGGCGACATGAAGGCGCGGAAGCGCCGTCGGTGATTGTGCCATTGCACCCATGGCCAAATTCCAGCTTCCAACACGCCGATACCGATGCTGAGGTTGACACGCTAGCAACACTGCTGCCAGTTGCGCGCGACAACGGTGCAGATCATTGTCTATTTACTTGCGCGCCGGTGACGTCAATGCCAATTCATCGGGCGTGTTGCCCACTTCATCGGACTGCCTTGCGGATTGACGAGACGTTGGCGCTAGTAGTGCTAATCAATCCTCCCTCGTCCTGATCGGCCATGGATGTCGCCGTCGACGGGTACTTAGCTTCGCTCAGCAAACGACATTGAGAAAGTGAAGAACGTCCTCGGCGCTGCTAGTCGTCCGGTTCCAGCAGCACGTCGGCGTCGAAGCAGCTGTGGTCACCGGTGTGACACGCCGCGCCGACCTGATCGACTACCAGGAGCACCGCGTCGCCGTCGCAGTCCAGTCGTACCGCATGCACCCGCTGCGTGTGGCCGGACGTCGCGCCCTTGACCCATTGTTCGCCGCGGGACCGCGAGAAATACGTGCCCTCGCGGGTTTCCAGGGTGCGCGCCAGCGCGTCGTCGTCCATCCAGGCGACCATCAACACGTCGCCGCTGCTGCGCTCTTGCACGACGGCGGCGAACAGTCCGTCGGCGTTGCGCTTGAGGCGCGCCGCGATAGCCGGGTCGAGTGTCATCGCACGGTGATCCCTTCTGCGGCCATCGCCTCTTTCACCTGCCCGATCGTCAACTGTCGGAAGTGGAACACGCTGGCCGCCAATACTGCGTCGGCACCCGCGAGCACCGCGGGCGCAAAGTGCTCGGCCGCACCCGCGCCGCCACTGGCGATCACCGGCACCGTCACCGCCGCCCGGACCGCCTTCAACATCGGCAGATCGAAGCCGGCGCGGGTGCCGTCGGCGTCCATCGAGTTGAGCAGGATTTCCCCGACCCCCAATTCGGCTCCGCGGGCCGCCCACTCGACGGCGTCGATGCCGGTGCCGCGGCGCCCGCCGTGCGTGGTGACCTCCCAGCCCGACGGCGTCGGGTCCGAGCCAGCCGGCACCGTGCGGGCATCGACCGACAACACGATGCATTGGGAACCAAACTGAGCCGCCATCTCGGCCAGCAGGTCCGGCCGCGCGATCGCGGCGGTGTTGATCGACACCTTGTCGGCTCCGGCCCGCAACAACACGTCGACGTCGGCGACCGTCCGTACGCCACCGCCGACAGTGAGCGGGATGAACACCTGCTCGGCGGTGCGGCGGACGACGTCGAGCATGGTGGCCCGCCCTGACGACGACGCGGTGACGTCGAGGAAGGTCAACTCGTCGGCCCCCTCGGCGTCGTAGGCCGCGGCCAACTCCACCGGATCACCCGCGTCCCGGAGATTCTCGAAGTTGACGCCCTTCACCACCCGGCCGTCGTCGACGTCAAGACACGGGATCACCCGCACCGCAAGGCTTGTGTTGCAACGAGATTCAGAACTCATCGGGTTGTCCTACGCCGCGCAGCATCTCGAGCAACTGATCGTGCACACCGGGGGCGGCGGCCAACGCGGAGCGTGACTCGGGGGTCCACTCGTCGCCGGCCAACGTGGTGACGATGCCGCCCGCCGCTCGCACCAGGGCCACACCGGCGGCGTGATCCCACACGTGGTCGCCGAAACTGATGGAGCCGCCGAGCACCCCGTCGGCGACATAGGCGAGATCGATGCCGGTGGCGCCGTGCATCCGCATCCGCGACGACACCCGGCTGAGCTCTTCGAGCACCGCCACCCGGTACCGGCCGGGAAACCGGCCGCGGGAGTCCGCGTTGAAGGTCGCGACACCGATGATCGCCTGGTTGAGATCCGCCTTGGCCAACGATGGTTGCGGCACACCGTTTTTCAGCACCGGGCCGCCCTCGACCGCGGTGTAGCGCTCATTCATGAACGGCAGCCAGGTCAAGCCTGCGACCGGCTTCCCGTCCTGCAGCAGGCCCAGCAGGATCGCGGCCATCGGTGAGCCGGCGGCGTAGTTGAACGTGCCGTCGACCGGATCGAGCACCCACACCCATGGCGAGTCGAGATCCGCGCCACCGAACTCCTCGCCGTGCACCGGGATCCCGGTCGCCGATACCAGCGCGTCGACCACCTGGCGCTCGATGGCCAGGTCGACTTTGGTGGCGAAGTCGTCACCCCGTTTGCTGACCGCGGAGTCCGCCCGATGACCGGCGACGAACGGCTTCGCGGCGGCGTCGAGGATCGCCGACGCCTCCGCGACCAACGCGTCGAGATCCACAGCGGCCCTAGCCTGCCACCGCTGCCAGCGCCTGCGGCAGAGTAAATCGTCCGGCATAGAGCGCCTTACCGACGATCGCGCCTTCGACGCCGCTGTCGGAAAGCGTGGCGATGGCGCGCAGATCGTCGAGGCTGGACACCCCGCCGGAGGCGATCACCGGGATGTCGGTGCGCTGCGCGACGGCGCGCAGCAAGTCGAGGTTGGGCCCGGTCAACGTGCCGTCCTTGGTGACATCGGTGACGACGAATCGCGAACATCCTTCGCTGTCAAGGCGTTCCAGCACATCCCAGAGATCTCCCCCGTCGGTCTCCCAGCCGCGGCCCCGCAGCCGATGATCACCGTCGGCGATCTGCACATCCAGGCCGACCGCAACCTTGTCGCCGTGCTCGGCGATCGCCTTCGCACACCACTGCGGGTTCTCCAGTGCGGCGGTGCCGACATTGACCCGGGCGCAGCCGGTGGCCAGTGCGGCCTGCAGCGAGTCGTCATCGCGGATACCGCCGGACAGCTCGACCTGAACGTCGAGCTTGCCGACGACGTCGGCCAGCAGCTCACGATTGGACCCGCGGCCGAACGCCGCGTCGAGGTCGACCAGATGCACCCACTCGGCGCCGTCGCGTTGCCAGGTCAACGCGGCATCCAGCGCTGAGCCGTACTCGGTTTCGCTACCGGCCTTGCCCTGCACCAAGCGCACCGCCCGGCCCTCGACCACGTCGACGGCGGGCAACAAGATCAACGACACGTCATAACCCTTCAACCCAATTGCTCAGCACGGCCGCCCCGGCATCCCCGCTCTTCTCCGGATGGAACTGGGTCGCGGCCAGCGGGCCGTCCTCGACCGCGGCCAGGAACGGTACTCCGTGGGTGGCCCACGTCAGCAGCGCCTCGGATCCGCCTTCCCACCGCTGGGCGGCGTAGGAGTGCACGAAATAGAATCGGGCGTCGGCATTCAAGCCCTTGAACAGCGCGCTGCCCGGGGCGGCCGCCACCACGTTCCACCCCATGTGCGGGATCACCGGGGCGTCCAGCCGGGTCACGGCGCCGGCCCATTGACCGCAGCCGTCGCTCTGCACGCCGAATTCGACACCGCGGGCGAACAGAATCTGCATGCCGACGCACACGCCCAGCACCGGTCGCCCGGCGGCGATCCGTTCGGCGATGACCCGCTCGCCGGCTATCCCCCGCAGGCCGGCCATGCACGCCTCGAAAGCGCCGACGCCCGGCACCACCAGTCCGTCGGCGGCCCCGGCCGCGTCGAGGTCCGCTGTCACTTCGACAGCGGCGCCGACCCGCTGCAGCGCACGCTGCGCGGACCGTAGGTTGCCGGAGCCGTAGTCCAGCACCACGACGGATTTTGTTGTCACAGGGTGCCTTTGGTGGACGGCACACCGGACACTCGCGGGTCGGCTTCGACCGCTTGACGCAGTGCCCGGGCGACCGCCTTGTACTGGGCCTCGGTGATGTGGTGCGGGTCGCGGCCGTAGAGGACGCGGACGTGCAACGCGATGCGGGCGTTGTTGGCCAGCGTCTCGAACACGTGCCGGTTGATCACGGTGTGATACGGCACAGCGCTACCGGCAATCGTGGTGTGCCGCAGGTGATCCGGCTCGCCGGTGTGCACGCAGTAGGGCCTGCCGGAGACGTCGACGGCGGCATGCGCCAGCGTCTCGTCCATCGGGATGAAGGCGTCGCCGAAGCGGCGGATGCCCTTCTTGTCGCCGAGGGCCTGTCCCAGCGCCTGGCCGAGCACGATCGCGGTGTCCTCGATGGTGTGGTGCCCTTCGATCTCGACATCACCCTTGGCGCGGACGGTCAGGTCGAAGCTGGCGTGGCTGCCCAGTGCGGTGAGCATGTGATCGTAGAACGGCACACCGGTGTCGATGTGGACGTTTCCGGTGCCGTCGAGGTCGATCTCGACGACGATGTCGGATTCTTTGGTGGTGCGCTCGATGCGTGCGCGGCGGGCTGTCATGACGCTCCTAACGGCTGAGCCAATTCGGTGGCGGCCAGACGTGCGCTGGTCGCCAGGAACGCGTCGTTCTCCTTGGCCAGTCCGATCGTGCAACGCAGGTACCCGGGGATGCCGACGTCGCGGATCAGGACGCCATCGTCGAGGTAACGCTGCCAGGTGCCCGGCGCGTCGGCGAACCTGCCGAACAGCACGAAGTTCGCATCGCTGGGGACGACCTCAAACCCCATGCCGGTCAACGCCCCTGAAACCCGCTCCCGTTCGGCGCTCAACGTGGCCACGCTGGCCAATGTGTCGTCGGCGTGCCGCAGCGCCGCACGCGCGGCGGCTTGAGTGACCGACGACAGGTGATACGGCAGCCGCACCAACAGCATCGCGTCGATCACCGCCGGGGTGGCGACCAGGTAGCCCAGTCGGCCTCCGGCGAATGCGAACGCCTTGCTCATGGTGCGGGTTACGACCAGCTTGGTCGGGTACGCCTCGACCAGCGTGACCGCGCTCGGCTGCGACGAGAACTCCCCATAGGCCTCGTCGACGATCACGATTCCGGGTGCCACGTCCAGTAGCCGACGCAGGTCGGGCAGCGAAATACTCTGTCCTGTCGGGTTATTGGGGCTGACGACGAACACCACATCGGGTTGGTGATCGGTGATCGCGGCGACCGCGGCGTCGGCGTCGAGGTTGAAGTCCTCGGCGCGAGCGGTCTGGATCCATTCGGTCTGGGTGCCGTTGGAGATGATCGGGTGCATCGAGTAGGACGGGACGAACCCGATGGCTTTGCGGCCCGGACCGCCGAAAGCCTGCAGAAGCTGCTGCAGGATCTCGTTGGATCCGTTTGCCGCCCAAAGGTTTTCCATGCCGAGCCGGACGCCGGTCTGCACGCTCAGGTACGCGGCCAGGTCGGTGCGTAGAGCCACCACATCCCGGTCGGGGTAGCGGTGCAGGTCGACGGCGACGTCGCGCACGGAAGCGACGACGTCGTCGACGAGCGCTTTGCTGGGCGGGTGCGGGTTCTCGTTGGTGTTCAGCCGCACCGGCACCGTCAATTGCGGTGCGCCGTAGGGTGATTTGCCGCGCAGGTCACCGCGCAGCGGTAAGTCGTCGAGCAACGGTCGGCGGGTCATTGGCCGAACCGCCTTCGTACCGCCTCGCCGTGCGCGGGCAGGTCTTCGGCCTTGGCCAACGTGATCACGTGTCCCGACACGTCTTTCAGTGCCGCCTCGGTGTAGTCGATGACGTGGATGCCACGCAGGAAGGTCTGCACCGACAGGCCGCTGGAGTGCGCGGCGCTGCCCGCGGTCGGCAGCACGTGGTTGGAGCCGGCGCAGTAGTCGCCCAGGCTGACCGGCGAGTACGGGCCGACGAAGATGGCGCCGGCGGAACGGATCTGGGCCGCCACCTTGTCCGCGTCGGCGGTCTGGATCTCCAGGTGTTCGGCGGCGTAGGCGTTGACCGTGCGGATGCCCGCGTCGATGTCGTCCACCAGGATGACGGCCGATTGCCGCCCGGCCAGCGCGGTCGCGACCCGCTGCCGGTGCACGGTGGTCTCCAGCTGCGCAGCCAGTTCGGTGTCGACGGCGTCGGCGAGCGCGGTGCTCTGCGTCACCAGAACGCTGGCTGCCATTTCGTCGTGCTCGGCCTGGCTGATCAGGTCGGCGGCGACGTGCACCGGGTCGGCGGTGTCATCGGCCAGGATGGCGATCTCGGTCGGCCCGGCCTCGGCGTCGATGCCGACTCGCGAGCGGACCAGGCGCTTGGCCGCGGTGACATAGATGTTGCCCGGACCGGTGATCATGTCGACCGGGGTCAACTCGGCGTCGTCGGTGTCGACGCCGCCGTAGGCCAGCAGTGCCACCGCTTGCGCCCCGCCGACCGCCCACACCTCGTCGACGCCGAGCAGTCGGGCGGCGGCCAGGATCGTGGGGTGCGGCAGACCCGCAAAGCGGCCTTGCGGCTGCGCCTGCGGCGGGCTGGCCACCACCAGCGAGCCGACCCCGGCAGCCTGCGCGGGCACGACGTTCATCACCACGCTGGACGGGTAGACGGCGTTGCCGCCCGGTACATACAGCCCGACCCGGTCGACCGGGACCCAGCGCTCGGTGACGGTGGCGCCGGGACCCAGCGTCGTCGTGGAATCGGAGCGACGCTGGTCGGCATGGACGGCGCGGGCGCGCTCGATCGCCACCTCCAACGCGTCCCGGACGTCGCGGTCCAGGCCGGCCAGCGCGGCATCCAACTCGGCACTGGGCACCCGGACCGTGGGCGGGCGCACTCCATCCAACGATTCGCCGTACTCCAGCGCGGCTTCCGCACCTCGATCCGCGACCGCCTCGACGATGGGGCGCACCGTGGACAGCGCGGCCTCCACATCCACTCCGCCGCGGGGCAACGCCGCCCGCAACCGGGCGGTTGACAGGTCTGCGCCCCGCAGGTCGATTCGTGCCATAACGTTCACGCCAACCATTGTCCCAGAACAGAGCAACTGCTTATCGCGCCGGTACAGTGACCGCAGCCGACGAAAACGGAGTCGCCATGTCCCGCAAGGACCATCCCAACAACGCCCCGGGCCTCCCGATGATCTTCCCGGTCTGGTTTGAGAACTTCCAAACCAAGTACTGGAACCCGGCGGTCAAGCCGATCGCGCGCTACCTTCCGACGTTCTCGCTCATCAAGCACCGTGGCCGCACATCCGGCAAGCAGTACGAAACCATCGTGACCGCCTACCGCAAGGGCAACGTGCTGGCGATCGGACTGGCCCACGGCAAAACCGATTGGGTGAAGAACGTGCTGGCCGCCGGTGAAGCCGACGTGCACTTCATCCGCAAGGAAGTCCACATCACCAACCCGCGGGTGCTGCCCCCCGGCAGCGACGGCAAGGGGCTGCCCTTCTTCGCCCGCCAGCAGATCGGCCGGGTCGCGGTGTTCGTCGGCGACATCGCCTGACGTGCCCGCTAGGCGCGGCTGAACACGGTCTTGCCGGTCATCGTCGGCCAGACCGAGGGCGCGTCTTCCCATGGCACAACACGGTCGACGACCGGAGACAGGTCGCAGCCGCCCGCCAGCAGCTCCAATATCTCCGGGATGACGGCTCGTGCGCTGACCCGCCCGGTGATGAATCGCACGCCCCGGGTGTAGATCCGCAGCATCGGTATCTCGACGCTTGGCTGGAAGTAGACCCCGGTGTCCGTGCACACCCCGTCGGGCCACGTCGCCCGCAATGCGGCGGCGAGCAGCGACGGATCGCCGGACGTGTGCACGGTGACCGGATACGGGTCCCATGCTTTGTCTGGTTTGGCCGCGTCGTGCACGCCCACACCGAGTTTTTCCGCGGCGGCGAGGCGACGCGGGTCGGTGTCGACATAGTCGACGTGACAGCCGAGCGCCCGCGCGAGAGCCGCCGCGTAGATCCCGATCGACAGCCGGCCGATCACCAGGACGCGGCGGTCGGCCGGGTCGAGGTCGGTGAGCTCCGCCCTGAACGGGCCGACCGCGCGCCATCCATCGGGGATGTTGTCCGAGAGCGATGCGACGGCAATCGGGTCGATGGTTGCCGGCAGCGGGATCAGCATCGCGTCGGCGTAAGGCACGAGCACGAGGTCCGACATGAAGCCGCCGCCGTCGAGGCCGGCGAGCGGACCCAGCCCGTACATCGCCATCAGCGGGACTGAACCGCAGGAACTCGTCACGCCGCGGCGGCATTCGCGGCACGTCCCGCAGCTGATCTGGAACGGCACCACGACGCGGTCGCCCACCGCGACGCCCGTGACGGCGTCACCGACCGCGACGACCTCGGCCAATCCCTCATGCCCGACCGCATACCCGGGCGGTAGCGGCGCTGCGCCGCGCGCGACCGCGACATCGAGGTCGCAGCACGCCACCAGCACGGGCTTGACCAGAGCCTGCTCTGGCTGGGTGATTTCCGGTTCGGGGACGTCGTGCCACCCGTATCGGCCGGCCTCTTCGAACGTCAGCTGCCTCATCTCAGCATTCTTGAGTGATCACTCAAGTATTGTCAATACATGCCGAGACGCGATCGAAGCCGGGATGCGTTAATCGACGCCGCGGCGACTCTGTTCCGCCGTCAGGGCTACGCCGCGACCGGGCTCAACCAGATCCTCGATACCGCAAGCGTGCAGCCCGGTTCGCTGTATCACCACTTCCCGCAGGGCAAACAACAGTTGGCAGCCGCAGTCGTCGACGGCAGCGGGGCGACCATCGAGCAACTGCTACGCAGATTTCTGGCCGGTGGCCGTCCGGTGGCGGACATCGTCGATGGATGGGTTGACCTTCTGATGAGCGGGTTGACGGTAGATCGGCGCGACGGCTGCCCGATCGAGCCGATCGCCACCGAGTCGGTGAATGCCAGTGCGCTGGTGCGCGAGGCGTCGGCACGGGCCTTCGCCGGCTGGTGCAACGCGATCGAGGAGCGGTTGCGAGCAGAAGACTGGCCGGCTGCTGATGCGGAAAGTGTTGCTGTTGCTGTGATTTCGTTGATCGAGGGCGCGCTGATCTTATCGCGTATCGCCGGCGACGTCGTCGCGCTCGAGGCCGCCAAACCGGCAGCGCGCCGCTTGCTCAGCCGGTAGACCGCAGCAGCGACGCTAGAGGTCCGGCCGATGCTCGTAGTTTCCACAAAGCACGCGTCGCTGAGCGAGCGTTCCAGCTCTTGGATCCGGGCTTCCGGATCGTCCTGCGGGTCCACACCCGGGTGCTAGATATCCAAGCCCACGTCGAGCACCCGGACCGAATGGGTGAGCGCGCCGACGGCGAGGTAGTCCACACCCGTCCCGGCGTACTCGGCGGCGGTATCCAGCGAAAGCCCGCCGGACGACTCGAGTTTCGTGGCAGGCGACCGCGCATCGCGCCGCTGCACCGCGATCTGGGTCTGCCAGACCGGGAAGTTGTCGAGCAACACCAATTCGGCGCCCTCTGCCAACACCTCGTCGAGTTGCTCGAGCGAATCGACTTCGACCTCGCACGGCAGATCGGGCGCGGCGGCCCGCACCGCGTGCAGCGCCGCGACCACCGATCCGGCGGCGGCGACGTGGTTGTCCTTGATCAGCGCCGCGTCGCCCAGGCCGAGCCGGTGGTTGACGCCGCCCCCGACGCGGACCGCGTACTTCTGCAGCGCACGCAGACCCGGCAACGTCTTGCGGGTGTCGCGGATCTCCGCCGTGGTGCCGTGCACCGCGTCGACCCACGCCGCTGTCGCGGTAGCGATACCGGACAGATGGCACACCAGGTTGAGCAGGGTCCGTTCGGCGGTCAACAGGCCCAACGTCTGGGCCTCGACCGTCAGCAGCGGCGCCCCCGCCTGCAGCCGCGCTCCGTCATCCACTCGGTGCAGCACCCGGTATTCGTCGGCGCCGAGGACCTCGTCGAGCACCAGCAGTGCGATGTCGACCCCGGCGATCACCCCGGGTTCTCGGGTGACCAGCGACGCGGTGGTCCGGGCGCCGTCGGGCACGGTCGCGCGGGTCGTGACGTCTGGTCCGTAGCGCAGATCTTCGCTGAGAGCGCGGCGGATCGTGGCACGAGCCTCCGCGAGCTCGCTTGCCGACAACATGGCGCCGCTCCTTCCCATCGCTTCGCTCTGCATCGTCGCTGGCGCGATGGCCATCAGGAAACCGCCGCCAGCGCCTCCACCTGCGCATTGCCGTCGGCGGCCAACCGGACGACCAGACTGCGCGCGGGAGTCGCGCTTGCGTCGGGGCTTTCCGCCCGGTGGTGGCAGCCGCGGGTTTCCTCGCGGGCCAGCGCGGCTGCGGCCACCGCACGGGCAGTGACGGTCAACGCGGCATCTTCGAAGCCGGCCCGGGTGGCGACCGTGCAGACCGACGCCGCCGACAGCGTGTCGAGCAGTCGGCACAGACCGTCGGCGTCGCGAACCACCGAGGCGTCGCGGCTCATCGCCCGCTGCAGGTCGCTGCGGACCAGCGACGGACAGTCGTTCGGCTCGGCGGCCGCGGCTCGAACGGGTCCGACAAGGGCGGCATGCGCGGCCGCGGCCTTTCCGGCGCGGCCTCCCACGACCAGGCCCTCCAGCAGACTGTTCGACGCCAGCCGGTTGGCGCCGTGCATACCGGTTTGCGCGACCTCGCCCGCGGCGAACAGCCCGGTGAGTTCGGTCTGCCCATGAACGTCGGCCACCACCCCGCCGCAGCTGTAGTGTGCGCCGGGAACCACCGGGATGGGTTGGCGAACCGGGTCGACGCCAGCCGCCCGGCATGATGCCGTGACGGTTGGGAAGCGGCGTTTGAAGTCGTCGATGCCGCGGGCGTCAAGGTAGGCACACGGCTCGCCGGTCGCGCGCAACCGGGCGTCGATAGCGGCGGCGACGACGTCGCGCGGCGCCAGATCGCCCATCGGGTGCACCCCGGCAGTGATCGAATTACCTTGGCTGTCAACCAGAACCGCGCCCTCGCCTCGAATGGCCTCGGTGACCAACGGCCGGCGCCCGCCACCCCTGCCGTCAAACAGCATCGTCGGGTGGAACTGGATGAACTCGATATCGCTCACGGCGACGCCGGCCCAGAGCGCCAGCGCGATCCCGTCGCCGGTCGAGCCGTCGGGGTTGGTCGTCGCGCTGTAGAGATGGCCCAGCCCGCCGGTTGCAAGGATGACCGACGGCGCATGAACGACGCCGATCCCCTGCCGGTTGGCAACCAGTACCCCGGTCACCGAACCCGCGTCGTGCAGCAGTCGCAGGGCGGTGTGTTTGGTGCGAATGTCGAGCGTGTCCGCCGCATGGTCGAGGGCGCGTTGCACCTCCGCGCCGGTGGCATCGCCGTTGGCGTGCACGATGCGCCGCCGGGAGTGCCCACCCTCGCGGCTCAACGCCCAGCCGCCCGCGGACGATTCGTCGAATCGCGCTCCGTCGCTGACCAATTCGGTCACAGCCCGGTAGCCGTCGGCGACGATCGAGGTCACCGCGTCGGCGTCGCACAGCCCGGCGCCCGCGGCCAGGGTGTCGGCGACATGGGCGTCGACCGAATCATCGGTATCGGGCAGAACCACCGCGATCCCGCCCTGGGCGTAATGCGTGGCCGTCCCGCCGGGCTTGCGTCCCGCTTTGCTGAGCACGACGACCCGACGGCCGGCCCGGTGCGCCGACAGCGCGGCGGCCAAACCGCCGACGCCGGTGCCGATCACGACGACGTCGACGCTCTCCTGCCACCCCGGGCGGCTACTCATTCGCCGCCGCCGGGCTGGCCGATCGCGATCATCCGCTGCACGCTTTGCCGCGCACGTTCGGCGGTCTGCGCATCGACGTGGACCTCGTCGGCGCCGTCGACCAGGCATCGCAACAGTGCAGCGGGCGTGATCATCTTCATGTACTTGCACGACGCGCGGTCGTTCACCGCCTGGAAGTCGACGTCCGGCGCGGCGTTGCGCAGCTGATAGAGCATCCCGACCTCGGTCGCGACCAGCACCTGCCGGGCGCGGGTTTCACGGGCGGCGTCCAACATGCCGCCGGTGGACAGGATCTTGACCCGGTCTTCGGGGAAGGCGCCCTCGCCGGCCAAGTACAGCGCCGAGGTGGCGCAGCCGCACTCGGGGTGGACGAACAGCTGGGCGTCGGGGTGCCTGCGCGCCTGATCGGCGAGCTCGTCACCGTTGATCCCGGCGTGCACGTGGCATTCACCGGCCCACACGTGCAGATTGTCTCTGCCGGTCATCCGCCGTACGTGCGCGCCGAGGAACTGGTCGGGGCAGAACAACACCTCGCGGTCGGGGTCGATGGAGGCGACAATGTCGACGGCGTTGGACGAGGTGCAGCAGATGTCGGTGAGCGCTTTGACCGCAGCGGTGGTGTTGACGTAGGAGACGACGACGGCGCCGGGGTGCTCGTCCTTCCACGCCTGCAGGTCGTCGGGGGTGATGGAGTCGGCCAGCGAGCAGCCCGCCCGCTGATCCGGGATCAGCACGGTCTTGTCCGGGCTGAGGATTTTCGCGGTCTCGGCCATGAAGTGCACGCCGCAGAACACGATGGTGTCCTCGGGGGCCTCGGCGGCGACCCGCGACAGCGCCAGCGAGTCACCGACGTGGTCGGCGACGTCCTGAATGGCGGGTAGTTGGTAGTTGTGCGCCAGGATCGTGGCATTGCGCATGTCGGCGAGCCGACGAATTTCGGCGGCCCACAGCGCGTCGCCCTCGACGCCCGCGTAACCGTTGGGCGAGTTGGTGATTCCCGCGGTCAGATCGTGTGTCATGTCGTTTGTCAGCCCATTCGACAGCAGATCGGTGGGATTCACGACTGTCATAGTCGATCCTTTCGACACCACCCGGTTTTCGACTTACAATCGAAAACATGGCCCATGGTAGCACTGCACATGAAGTGCTCGCCGTCGTGTTCCAGGTTCGGGGCCTCGGTCCAGACTCCAAATCAGCGACACCCGAGCTCAGCGTTCTGCTGTGGCAACGAGCCCAAGATCCCGAGCGCGGCGCGTGGTCGCTGCCCGGCGGACAGCTGCGGCACGACGAGGACATGATGACGTCGGTGCGACGTCAGCTGGCCGAGAAGGTCGACCTGCGCGAAGTCGCCCACCTCGAGCAGCTCGCGGTGTTCTCCGAGCCCGATCGACTGCCCGGCACCCGCACGATCGCGTCGACGTTCCTGGGCCTGGTGCCCTCCCCCGCCGTCCCGGAGCTGCCGCCCGACACCCGCTGGCATCCGGTGACCGCGCTGCCGCAGATGGCCTTCGACCACGGCCCCATGGTCGCCCACGCTCGCACCCGGCTGGTCGCCAAAATGTCGTACACGAACATCGGATTTGCCTTGGCGCCAACCGAATTCGCAATGTCGACACTACGTGACATCTACAGCGCAACGCTGGGCCACCAGGTCGATACCACCAACCTGCAACGAGTGCTGGCCCGTCGCGGCGTGATCAGCCCGACCGGCACCGTCGCGCAGTCCGGACGCAGCGGCGGCCGCCCGGCGGCGTTCTACCGCTTCACAGATTCCCGGTTGCGCGTCACCGACGAGTTTGCAGCCCTGCGACCTCCCGGTTCGGCCTGATTTCTATACACCGTCGGCGGGCCGACTGGATTCTTAAAGCCCTCTTAAGCAACAATGCCCCGATGGACATTGGCAACTTGGCGAGCGCAACCGGTGCGGACTGGATCGGCGTCGCGCCGCACGAGGAATTGCACGCCAAAGCACGTCCCCAGCTGCCGTCGGACGACCCGTTCTATCAGCCGCCACCCGGTTTCCAGCACGCCGAACCGGGCACGGTGCTGCGTTCGCGCGACGTGGAGCTGGCATTTCTCGGCCTGATCCCGCAGCGGAGCATGGCCACCCAGTTGCTGTACCGGAGCACCGACATGAACGGCGAGCCCGAGGCGACGGTCACGACGGTGATCGTTCCCGCGGGCGCCGCACCCGAACGCCCCTGCCCGGTGTTGTCCTACCAGTGCGCCATCGACTCGGTGACGTCCCGCTGCTTCCCGTCCTATGCGCTGCGGCGGCGCGCGCAGGCCGTCGGCTCGCTGGCACAGCTGGAGCTGCTGCTGATCACCGCCGCCTTGGCCGAGGGCTGGGCGGTGTCGATACCTGACCACGAAGGCCGCAACGGCATGTGGGGCGCGCCGTTCGAGCCCGGATACCGCACTCTCGACGGCGTTCGGGCGGCGCTGAGCGCCGAACGGCTCGGGCTGTCGGCGAAGGCGCCGGTGGCGCTGTGGGGCTACTCCGGCGGCGGCCTCGCCACCGCGTGGGCCGCCGAACTGTCCGCCGACTACGCCCCCGAGCTCGACGTGGTCGGCGCGGTGCTCGGCTCACCCGTCGGCGACTTAGGCCACACCTTCCGTCGGCTCAACGGCACCTTCCTGGCCGGTTTGCCCGCCATGGTGATCGCCGCGCTGATGCACATCTATCCCGACTTGAACCGGGTCATCGAGGAGCACGCGAGCGACGAGGGACGCGCGCTGTTGCGGCGGCTGGAAGGTATGACGACGGTCGGCGCGGTTCTGCGAATGATCAAGAAGGACGTCGGGGTGTACCTCGACCGGCCACTCGAGGACATCTTGACCATGCCCGAGGTCCAGAACGTCTTCGACAGCATCAGGCTCGGCGCCAAGGTGCCGACTCCGCCGGTGCTGATCGTGCAGGCCGTGCACGACTACCTCATCGACGTCGAAGACATCGACCGGTTGGCCGACGCCTATTCGGCCGGCGGCGCGAGCGTCACCTATCACCGCGACGCTTTCAACGAGCACTTGCTGCTGCACCCGCTGTCGGCGCCGATGGCGCTGCGCTGGCTGCAGGACCGGTTCGCGCGACGACCGCTGACCGATCACCTGATCAGGACAAAGTGGCCGACGATGTTCAATCCCGCGACCTACGTCGGCATGGCGCGGCTCGCGGTGATCGCGGCCAAGGTGATCACCGGAAAGTCGGTGCACCGCCGCCCGCTATGACGGGTCGGTCTGCGGAACTCGATAGATCGTGTCGACGACGGGATAGCCGCCGAGATCGTCACGCGCCGTCGCGGCGGCCGGGACCGCGTACACCAGCGCCGCGGTGGCGGCCGGTAGCAACAGCGTGCACGCCATCTGCAGCAGAGACGAACCGAAGAACACCGGCGGCGCTTCGGTGACATAGAACACCGGGTGCTCGTGATTCACCGGCACTGCGGCGAAGTCGACTGTGCCATAACGCAAGTGCGCGAGTAGCACGCCGACACCGACCGCGACGCCGGCCGCTGTCGCCACACCGACGCACAGCCCGGCCACCATGCCTGGACCGCGATGGGCGCGCCACTGCCATGCCAGCACAGCCGCGACCGCGGCAACGACGTTCAGCAGCCCGAGCATGAGAAATGCCGCGACGAAGAAGTGATCGGATTCGCCGCCCAGGTAGTCGTGTACCCGCTGACCGTCATGGGTCAGCGCCACCACGCCACGGACCGGAGGAGCCAGCCAGGCCCAGAGAGCACCGACGAGCACACCCACCGGCAGCAGTCCCACCGCGACGGTGATGCCTGCTCGCCGCCGGGAAATGCGTGGCGCGCCGGCTGTCCGCACGGCCGTCATCGCTGCGCCTCCAGGTCGGCCGAGTCGACCAGCCCGTGCCGCGAACATTTCGCCCACCACCCGTCCGGCCGGACCTGCACCACCATCCGGCGCCCGCATTCGGCGCAGAACCGCGGTGGCTCCAGGCCGAGCCGCGCCGCAGTCGGCACCGCGTTGTCGGGACCGTCGCCGCTTAGGGCGCCCGTGTAGACGTTGTAGACGCCCGCACCGACCGGGCCAGGTAGAACCATCGACGTCTCGCTCTACAGGCTGGCGTTGAGGGCCTTGATCGGCATCTGCAGATCTTCGAGTAGCTCCAGATCGGATTCGGCCGGCCGTCCCAGCGTGGTCAGGTAGTTGCCAACGATCACCGCGTTGATGCCGCCCAGAATGCCTTGCTTGGCACCCAGGTCGCCGAGCGTGATCTCGCGACCGCCGGCGAAGCGCAGCATGGTCCGCGGCAGCGCCAGCCGGAATGCGGCCACCGACTTGAGCGCTTCGCTGGCAGGCAGCACCTCGAGGTCGCCGAACGGTGTGCCGGGCCGCGGGTTGAGGAAGTTCAGCGGCACCTCGTCCGGGTCCAGCTCGGCGAGGTTCGCGGCGAACTCCGCGCGCTGCTCGACGGTCTCACCCATGCCGAGGATGCCGCCACAGCACACCTCCATGCCGGCCTCGCGCACCATCGACAGCGTCTCCCAGCGCTCCTCCCAGGTGTGGGTGGTGACGACGTTGGGAAAGTGCGACCGGGCGGTCTCCAGATTGTGGTTGTAGCGATGCACGCCCATCGCGGCGAGCCGATCCACCTGCTCGGCGGTCAGCATGCCCAGCGAGCAGGCGATCTGGATGTCGACGGCGTCGCGGATCGCCTCGATGCCAGCAGCCACCTGCGCCAGCAGTCGCTCGTCGGGTCCCCGCACCGCGGCCACGATGCAGAACTCGGTGGCGCCGGTCTTCGCGGTCTGTTTGGCCGCCTCGACCAGGCTGGGGACGTCCAGCCACGCGCTGCGCACCGGCGAGGAGAACAGCCCCGACTGCGAGCAGAAATGGCAATCCTCCGGACAGCCACCGGTTTTCAGGCTGATGATGCCCTCGACCTCGACTTCGGGACCGCACCAGGCCATCCGCACCTCGTGCGCCAGCGCAAGCAGCTCTTCGAGCCGTTCGTCGGGCAGCCTCAGCACTGCGAGCACCTGCTCTTGGCTGAGCCCCTCGCCGCGCTCGAGCACCTGCCGACGGGCCACGGCCAGGATGTCGGTGCTGTCGATGCCGGGTGTCGGCCGAGTCGCCGCCTGAGTCACCAGCTACTCCTCTATGTCCTCGTCTTTGTCTCGTCCACGCTCGCGGGATGCAATGAATCCCGGGCTCATCACAGCCTGCGTTAGACGGTGCCCAGGCTAGGCTAGCGGTGCGCACCTGCACAAACGTGACGTGATGCTGGTCATGGTCAGCTATCCCTTCACCGGCTTGTATCTGCTGTTCAGCGCCTGACGATCACTCGAACACGTCATCGTGCAACTCCGCGAACAATGCGGTATTGCGGCTGTAATCGACCGGAACGTCGATGATCGTCACTCCGGGCTCGGTCAGCGATCGGGTGAATGCGCTCTCGAATTCCGTCATGTCACGGACGCGGATCCCGGTCGCGCCGAATGCCGCGGCGAAGTGGGCGATGTCGTAGTCGCCCAGTTGCACTCCCGAGGCGCGGCCGTACTTCAGTTCCTCCTGGAACGCGACCATGTTGTAGGTGTTGTCCCGCATGATGACGTGCGTGAAATTCAGGCCCAACCGCGTCGCTGTTTCCAATTCCTGTGCGCTGAACAAGAATCCACCGTCACCGGAAACCGACACCACCGGCGTGCCCGGTCGTACCATCGCAGCGGCCATGGCCCATGGCAACGCGACGCCGAGCGTCTGCTGGCCGTCGGAGAACAGCAGCCGCCGAGGCTGGTAGACGCGAAAGTGCCTGGCCATGAAGATGTAGTGCGATCCCACGTCACAGGCGATGGTGGCGTCGTCGTCGACCAGGTCGCGGATCTTCAGCACGACCGCTGCCGGATTGAGGCCGGCACCCGTCGGCGGCTGAGTTCGGGCCTCCTCGTCGATGTCTCGCAGCGCAGCACGCTGCGTGGCGATGTCGGCGCGGACCGTGTCGTTGAGCCGCAATCCGGTCAACGGTCCAACCAAGGCGCTGAGCGTCGCAGCGATGTCGCCGCGCAACTCGCACGTCGGCTGATAGTGGTTGTCGATCTCGGCGGGCATCTCGTCGATGTGGATCAGCGTGCGTGCCGGATGCCAATTCCACAGCCGCGGGTCGTATTCGACAGGATCGAAGCCGACCGTCACGACGACGTCAGCATGGCTGATCAGGATGTCGCCCGGTTGATTGCGGAACAGGCCGACGCGTCCGACGAAGTGATCCTCGAGATCGCGCGACACCACACCGGCCGCCTGGAAGGTCTCGACTACCGGCAGATCGGTCACGGCGAGCAACTCACGCAGCGCTGCACACGGCTGTGGCTCACCCACGCGAATGCCGACGAACAGAACCGGACGCTGCGCCGCGCGAATCAGGTTGGCGGCCTGGGCGATTCGAACCGCCGGCGCCGGCCCCAACGTGGGCACTGGCGATGGCCGGGCTATTGCCGCGGAGGTCGCGGATGCCAGTACGTCGGCCGGCAGCACCACCGCGGCGGCGCCGCGGGGTGGGGTGAGCGCGGCGCGGATCGCGTTGGCGACCGCCTCCGGCACGTTGTCGGGGTCGTTGACCTCGCCGGTGTATTTCGTGAACGGCTTCAGCGCGGCTACGGCGTCCATCGATTGGTGAGTCCGCTTGAGGCGGTCTGCGCGTTGAACCGCTCCGCAGATCGCCACCATCGGGTCTTGCTCGGTGGTGGCGGTGATGAGTCCGGTGGCCAGATTCGTGGTGCCCGGTCCCGACGTCACCAACACGACACCCGGCGTGCCGGTCAGTCGACCGACCGCAGCGGCCATGAACGCCGCGTTCTGCTCATGGCGGCAGACCACCAGTTGCGGGCCGCCGTCGGCCAGGGCGTCGAAGACGGCGTCGATCTTGGCCCCGGGCACTCCGAAGATGTAGCGAACGCCGTAGGCCGCGAGCGTGTCGACCACACGTTGAGCCGATCGCACGCCGTCGATGCTCATCCTCCCTCGGTGCGGCGGATCTCGCCGTCCATGTCGGTTCTATCCAGCTCTGCGGCAAGGAATTCCGGCGTGCGCGGCAGACTCAAGTGCAGTTCGGAACGGACGCCGATCTGCACACGGCCCCGCGTCAGCCGGTAGTCGAGGGCGTGGCCGCCGTGGCGGTGGTCGGTGTCGATGAAATGGGAGTGGTAGCCGGCCACCGAGATGCCCTGCTCGTACTCAGGCATCCGAAACCCGCCCAGCGTGCCGGTCACCTCGGTGAAGGTCACCTCTTGCTGATCGTCGGTGGCCGCGCTGAACGGTGGGTAGGGCCGGTGCTGCTCGGTCACCGTACGGGTGCGCATCTCGCTGAAATCACCGTCGACCCGCACGGCGACGATGAGGTTCGTGCTCGGAAGCGATTCGTCGATCCGCGCTTTCAGCCCCGCACGATCGACCGGCGCTGACACGTCGAATTCGCGGTCGGCGTCGAACCAGGTGACCACGGCGAACGGGGTGCGCTGATCCGACTCGGCAACGTGCGCACTGCCGTCGCCGCGCAACTGGTAGCAGACCCCGTCCAGCACCAGCATTTCCCCGTCGAGACCGTTGAAGGTGCCCAGACCGAAATCGCCGTGCTGCAACAGTTCCCGGACCGTGACGTCGCCGTCGTAGACGCCGTCGAGCAGCGCGCTCATCGTCGACGTCTGATAGACCTCGCCGCCGTGGCGGTGCGAGAGGATCGCGTGCACCCAGCCGCGCAAAACGCTCGCCGCGGACCCGGCCGGATCAAAAGCCACGGTGGGTCCCCGTGGAGAGGTTGTCGCTGGAGCCGTCCACGCTGTCACCTTTTCTGGTCGTGGGCGACGACGATGTCGCGACACGTTGCGACTATCCATTACGTTTCGCCAGCCGCGCAGCACGGTTGGGATACCCACAGCAATGAGGATTGTTTCGCTCATTGGCGGCGTCGTCAACGCGACCGGTGCCGGAGCCTCGCCGCAACAGCAGCTCTGCCGTCGTGGGGGCTTTATCGTTAAGGCAGTCGAGTTCGGGGAGGCATCTGATGGGAGGCATGGAATTAGACCGGCGATCGCTGCTGATTGCATCACCACTGCTGCGGGCGGCGGTCGCCGCGGGCGACCACCCAGGCGCCGGGGACGTCAGGTTGGCGCCCGCCCCCAAGACCGGGCCTGATCCGGGCGAAACTTTCGTCCTACCGTACGCCGAAATCAACTTTGAGTCGTGGAGCAATTTGCCGCCACACAGCGGTGAAATGGCAATGTTGTATGGAGATTTCAACAAACCGGGACCATATTTGGTGATGATGAAATGGAATCCGGGCTGGTTCAGCGCGCCCCATAGCTATGCAACTGACCGGATCCAGGTGGTTGTATCCGGTACTTGGTTTGTCAACAGCGGCAGCGATTTTCAGCCGGAGGACGCGGTTCCGGTCGGGCCCGGCGGTTACGTGCAGCGCACCGCGCGTAGTCCACACTACGACGGCGTACCCGCGAACCAACCCGACTCGGCCGTCGTCGCCGTCTTCGGGAATGGTCCGGTCGACATGCAGCTGGTCGACCCGATCCAGCCGTCGTGGCGTCAGGTGTGATGCGGTCAGCGAGAGGCGTCACCGGAGTATGCCGGCCCTACGGTGAGACCAAGCGCGCGCATCGTGCTCGCGAGGTGCGTCCGCAGGGCCTCCTCGGTCCGTAGCAGATCGCCGTCGCGCAGCGCTTCGGCGATAACGCGATGCTCGTCCATAATCGTCGTGATCTGCTTGTCGTGGATCACCAATTCACGGTTCATTCGCATCTGGCGGTCGCGCAGTGATGAGTAGAAGCCGGCCAATATCGCATTTCCCGATTCTTGAAGGGTGACGCTGTGAAAGGCGCGGTCGGCATCTGAAAATCCTTGCAAGTCAGATTTGATCGCAGCCTCGCGCTGTCGTTCCAGCTCCGCCGCTAGCCGCTCGAACGTAGCTGCGCATGCTCCGGGGCCACGTCCGATCACTTTTCCTGCCGCGAACCTTTCTAGAACCAGCCTGGCCTCGATGACCGCGTGGGCCTCTTCCGAGGAAACCGGCACGACGAGTGCACCGCGCTGCGGGTACAACCGGAGGAGCCCCTCGGCCTCCAAACGCAGGAATGCTTCACGCACCGGAGTGCGAGACATACCCAGCGCAGCCGCGACCTCGCCTTCGCTGATCAGTTCACCGCCCGGAAAGCCTCCGGTCAGCACCTGGGCCTTCACGTATTCATGCGCGCGGTCCTTTGCCGCAGACCGGCCACCGCCGGTCGCCTGAGTCGCCACCGCACCTCCCTTGCAGCTAAGCCGTATCCCACAGGAGTACATGACGGTACGCCTGTGTGTCGTCACTGCTCAGTCATCGCGACTATGACCGATATCGCATATCCTCTCATTGAGATACAAGATAAACTCCAGTCATACACAGCAAAGATTTATGACATGCCCAACGTGGCGGAGGCCCGCGATGTCCGCCACGGAAAATTCACGCGGATCTCAACCGCATGGCCCTCCCGCTGAGGTTGGCCAGGGGATCCCAGTCAAGTCAACAAGCCAACATCGGTTAACGACGGGTGCAAAGTCGTTCCTCGGACTGAGTTTGTCCTGTCGCACTGACGGGCAGCCACAACCACTAGCGCAAATATCGGGATCGCCCAGGAGGTCAAGCACGATGAGTTCTGTCCCGTCGATCACGCTCAACGACGGCAACACCATCCCCCAACTGGGGTTCGGCGTCTTCCAGATCAAACCGGATCAGACGGCCGGCGCAGTGCGTTCTGCGATAGAAGTCGGCTACCGCCACATCGATACCGCCGAGATGTACGGCAACGAGAAGGAAGTCGGACAAGGGATCCGCGATGCCGGGCTGGACCGCGGCGAGGTATTCATCACCAGCAAGCTCAACAACGGGTATCACCGTCCTGATGACGCGCGCCGCGCGTTCGACACCACATTGAGCGCGTTGGGCTCTGATTATGTCGACCTGTTTCTGATTCACTGGCCGCTGCCCACCCTGTATGACGGCGACTTCGTCTCGACATGGAAAGTTCTGGAGGAATTCGCCAGGGACGGCCGGGCACGCAGCGCCGGCGTGTCCAACTTCGAGGTCAAGCATCTGGACCGGCTCGCACAGGAATCGCGGACCGTGCCCGCAGTCAATCAGATCGAGGTGCACCCGTACTTCGGTAACGACCAGGTGCGCGCGTACGACCGCGAGCACCAGATCGCGACGGAGGCCTGGTCGCCGATCGCGCAGGGCAAAGTGCTTGACGACGCGGTCATCACCCGCATTGCCGGTGCGCTCGGCAAAACTCCCGCGCAAGTGGTACTCCGCTGGCACATCCAGCGCGGCGATATCGTCTTCCCCAAGTCGGTGCACCGCGAGCGGATGAAGTCGAACTTCGACATCTTCGACTTCAACCTGGACAGCGACGAGATGGACGCCATCACCGGCCTGGACCGTGGCGAATCGGGCCGAACCGGCCCCAACCCCGACAGCTTCGACTACATCCCCGACTGACGATCCTTGCCCGATTCTCCTTGCGATCGAGTTACTTGTTACTGAGATACAAGTTAGATACTATTTAGGTACAAGCACCTCCGACCATCGAAAGGAGATCCGCGATGTCCATCGCGAATCTTGACTTAGCTGCCGCATCGGTGAATCTGGATCCGACGATCCCGGCCCCGATGACCAATGTCGCTGAATACGGATTCGAAGGCCGGTTCGATGAGTGCGCCGACGATGCCCGCTACTTCGAGTACTCCAAGGCCGTCAATCCCATTGGGGCGGGGCATACGCCGAAGGTGCCGCTCTTTCAGTTCGGCCCCGATCTCTACCTGGACCAGCCCACCGGCGTGGTGCCGTTGGATCTGTCCGGGGAACTGGGGATCACGGATGGCGCCGCGACCAGCCCGGGGCTGTTGGCCAATTTCGTGCGCATCCACAAGGGCGATCAGATCGACACCAGCCCGAACGCGACCAGCCAGTTGTATTACGCGCTGTGCGGGCGAGGCTTCGCAGCAATCGACGGCCGCCTTGTTCAGTGGGAGAAAGGCGACTTCTTGACACTGCCCGCCGGATCCCGGGCGGTGTTCTACGCCGACGCTGACGCTGCAATGTACTGGGTGCACGACGAGCCGCTCCTGCGCTACCTGGGCGTCGACGCGACCCAGCCCAAGTTCCGGCCCACCAAGTTCCGTCGCGCCGACGCCGTTGCCAAGCTCGAGGAGATCGCGTCCCGTCCCGGCGCCAACGACAAGAGCCGGGTGAGCGTCTTGCTGGCCAACGCCGACCAAGAGCAGACCCTGACCATCACCCACGTGCTGTGGGCAATGTTCGGCGTCCTGCCGGCAGGCCAGGAACAGCGTCCCCACCGGCACCAGTCGGTCGCCCTCGATCTGATCCTCGATACGCCCCCCAGCGGCTGCTACACCCTGCTGGGCACCCGACTCGACGCGCGCGGAGACATCGCCGATCCGATTCGGGTGGATTGGAAAGCTGGCGGCGCCTTCATTACCCCGCCGGGCATGTGGCACGCCCACTACAACGAGACCGATACGCCGGCGCATTTGATTCCCGTCCAGGACGCGGGGCTGCAGACCTACCTCCGCAGTCTCGACATCAAGTTCACCCAGCGCCGCGATACGGTTTCCGACTGATCCCTTGGCTGAAGCGATAACAGTAAAACCGGTGGGCTTCAATAGGTTGGCTTCGACCCCAACCAGATTGAGTCCAACGAGGGCCTCAACGCAGAGGAGAAACGCAATGGCCAAAGTTCTGCTCGTTCTGTATCCAGATCCGGTCTCGGGATATCCCCCGGTCTACGCGCGCGACAGCATCCCGGTGCTGCACGGCTACCCCGGCGGCCAGACCTTGCCGAGCCCGTCGGCGATCGATTTCACCCCGGGCGAGTTGCTGGGCTGCGTCTCCGGTGAGCTCGGATTACGCGACTTCCTCGAAAGCAACGGCCACCAATTGGTTGTGACATCGGACAAAGAGGGCCCGGACTCGGAGTTCGAGCGCGAGCTGCCCGACGCCGATGTCGTTATCTCTCAACCGTTTTGGCCGGCCTATCTGACCGCCGAACGGATCGCCAAAGCGAAGAACCTCAAGCTGGCCCTCACCGCCGGGATCGGTTCGGACCACGTCGACCTCGACGCGGCGATCGCGCGCGGGCTCACCGTCGCCGAGGTGACCTTCTGCAACAGCATCAGCGTCGCCGAGCACGCCGTCATGCAGATCCTGGCGCTGGTCCGCAACTTCGTGCCGTCGCACGAGTGGGTGACCGAGGGCGGCTGGAACATCGCCGACTGTGTCGAACGTGCCTACGACGTGGAGGGCATGGATGTCGGCGTGATCGCCGCCGGCCGCATCGGCCTGGCCACCCTGCGGCGGATGGCGCCCTTCGACGTCAACCTGCATTACTTCGACACCCGGCGACTGCCCGATGAGGTCGAAAAGGAATTGAACGTCACCTACCACCCCGACGCCGCGTCGCTGGCGCGCTCGGTCGATGTGGTGTCCATCCACGCGCCGCTGCACCCCCAGACCTATCACCTGTTCGACGAGAAGCTGATCGCCTCGATGCGGCGCGGCTCCTACATCGTCAACACGGCGCGCGCCGAGATCTGTGTGCGCGATGCGGTGGTGGCGGCGCTGACGAGTGGTCATCTGGCGGGGTACGCCGGCGACGTCTGGTACCCGCAGCCGCCCCCGGCAGACCACCCGTGGCGCGGCATGCCGAACGAGGCCATGACGCCGCACGTGTCGGGGACGACGCTGTCAGCCCAGGCCCGTTACGCCGCCGGGGCCCGAGAAATTCTCGAGGACTTCCTCGCCGACAAGCCGATCCGAGACGAATACCTGATCGTCTCCGGCGGTGGTTTGGCCGGAACGGGCGCGGCTTCCTACACCGCGGGCAGCGGAGCGAGCCCGGGCAGCAGCGGCAAGTAGCTCAGCTGATCGGGTACTCGACGCGTTGCGTGCCATCCCAGCGCCGCAGACCGGCCACCGTGCCGTGAATCTCCGGCGGCTGGCCTGCCACCCGGAAAGCGCTCTCCAGTCGCGGTCCCCCGACTCGGCGGGCCACCGTCACATGCGCCGTCCATTGGCCGGGCAGGCTATTCGGCAACGGCCCGGGCAACAGATACGGACCGCACAGTCGGTGCACCTCGGCGTGTAGCGCAAGCAACTCGGCCGACGGCACGATGAGCCGGGCCAGCACCGCGTTGGTTCGGCCGAACAGCAGTGCGGCTCCGACCGTGCACGCCAACGGCAGCTGTCGCGTCACCGGACGCAGCAGCAGGTCGGCGTCGGGCGCGATCCGCTCGGCCACCGCCAGCGTCACGTGCGGTCGACCGGCCGGAATCCGGCTGGGGATATCCGCGGCCACCAGGTTGTCCCGGATCGTGCGGATCGCGGCCTCGGTGTCGGGATCGAAGAGCAGCTCGATCGAATGGACCATCAGCCGACCAGTGTGGTCAGCCAACGACGGTCGAATGCGTGCGCACTCATCGCGCCGAACTCCGCCGCGCTCATCAACCCCGCCCCGGCAGGCAGCGCCGCTCGCAGCGGCGCTGTGAGCGGCGCCATCCGTGCCAGCGCAGACCTGTTGGTGGTCTCCACCACTCCCGGCTGCAGCGGCCAGTTGCCGATCACCAAGCCGGCGCACGACAACTGCTGTGCGGCAAGCGATTCCACCGTCAATGCGGTGTGGTTGAGGGTGCCGAGCTCCGCAGTGGCGACCACCAGGACAGCGGCGTCGAGGTCGCCCGCGAGATCCCGCAGCGTCACGCCGCCGTCGGCGAGTTCGACCAGCAGGCCACCGGCCCCTTCGACCAGGGTCAACTGGCCGTGGTGGTCGACGGCACGGATCAGCTTCAACACCGTGCCGCGCCCGGGCAGCGACGTGCCGGCCTGCTCGGCGGCGGCCAGCGGTGCGAGCGGCTGCGGGTACCGCGCCAACCCGACCACCTTGGCCAGCCCGGTCAACCGGGTCACTTCGGCGAGGTCGTCGTCGCCGGCGTCGGTGCCGGTTTGCACGGGTTTGCACACCGCGACGTCGATGCCGGCCTGCCGGGCGGCCGACGCCAGGGCCGCGGTGGCGATCGTCTTGCCGACCCCGGTCCCGGTCCCGGTGACGACCAGGACCGTCAACGCCGCGCTGTGCTGAGCACGTCGGTCAGCACCGTGCGGGCCAGCTCGAGGTCGTCGTGGTCC
>JBAWAV010000533.1:0-3405 GCA_049589475.1 Mycobacterium sp. | reverse complement strand
CGAGTAGCCAGTGGGATCAGGAACGAACGGACAAGCGGCTCATTAAGGGAAACCACCCCTTTCGATGCTGCCGATGTGGTATTGCGTCGAGTCGAGGGGGGCGTCCTTTTATCGGGTAGGTGACCGTGCGCCAGGGGGACAGCGTCAGCCCTATCGAAGGGGTGCGGGGTCAGCGCTCTGCACAAGCAGGGTTTCGCCCGGATATCGAGGGCTTGCGCGCTGTCGCGGTCGTGGCCGTTGTCCTGTTTCACGCTGAGGTGCCCGGTGTCGGTGGCGGGTTCGTCGGCGTGGACGTGTTCTTCGTCATCTCAGGCTTTTTGATCACCGACCTGCTGTTTCGCGAGGTGAGCACCACCGGCCACGTGCGGCTGGGTGCCTTCTATGGCGCGCGGGCCCGCCGGCTGCTGCCGGCATCAGCCACCGTCGGCGTGATCACCATGGTCGGCGCTGCCGTCCTGTTGCCCCCGTTGCAGGTCCCAGGCGTGATCGATGACGGCATCGCCAGCGCTCTGTATGTCAGCAACTTTTGGTTCGTTCAGCAACAAGTCGACTACTTCGCTGGCGTCCTGGCGTCGCCTTTCCAGCACTACTGGTCGTTAGCCGTCGAGGAGCAGTTCTACCTGGTGTGGCCGCCGATGATGATCGGTACGGCGTGGCTCATCCGACGTGCGCGGCGCCGCATCAGGGCCCAGACCCCGTCGGCGCACCGCCCGTATCTGGTGGTCCTTGTGCTGGTCGCGGCCGTGTCGTTCGCGCTGTCGCTGGCGGTCACCTACGTGATGCCCGCTGCAGCGTTCTTTTCGCTGCCCACCCGGGCCTGGCAATTGGCCGTCGGCGGGCTGGTGGCCCTGACGGCCGGCCAGTGGCGCCCACTTCCACCACGAGCTGCCGCGATCGCCGGATGGGCGGGGCTAGCTGTCATCGTGCTGGCCTGCACCTGGTTCGGCCCAACCACGCTGTATCCGGGTATCGCCGCGCTGTTGCCGGTGGTTGGCGCGGCGCTGGTGCTCGGTGCCGGCTGTACGGCACCGTCTCGGGGATGCGGCCGCGTCCTGGGGTTGTCGCCGATGCGCGCGATCGGCCGGGTGTCCTACTCGTGGTATTTATGGCACTGGCCGGTGTTGGTGCTCGCACCGGAATTGTTGGGCCACCCGCTCGATCTGGCCGGCAGGCTGGCCGCGGCCCTGGTCTCCGGCGCGCTGGCTGTACTCACGTTGCGTCTCATCGAGAACCCGTTGCGATTCGCTGCACCCATTCGCCGCTCCCCTCTGGCCAGTCTTGTGCTGGGCGCCGCCTCAACCGCGGTCGCGGTCTGTGTGGGCGTGGCGCTGCTGGTAACGCTGCCGACCTCGGTCGGTCGCGGCGCACCAGCTACGGCGCCAACGATCACTGCGGCGCCTGTCCCCATCGGTCGCAACATCGACGCCTACGACGCAGCGGTACGGCACGCGTTCGCTCAGGTGCAGGCCGCGGTCGCGGCATCCGTCGACCTAAAAGCCGTACCGTCGAACCTGGACCCGCCACTTGCCGGCGCGCCAGCCGAATTTAAGGCCGTGTTCCTCAACGGCTGCCTGCGCAATCTTTTCGAAGCCGGACAGCCTGAGTGCGCGGCGGGCGATACCGCCTCGACGACCACGGTGGCCCTGGTCGGCGACTCGCAGGCCACGATGTGGAATCCGGCGTTTAAGCAGGTCGCCGCCCAGCGCCACTGGCGGCTGGAGACCCTGGGCAAGGGGGGCTGCCCGCCGATGGGCTTGACCATTCCTGACCCGCTCCGTCGCCTGGTGTCCACTGTCCTGTGCGAGCGTTGGCGCGCTGAGATCATCGCCCGGTTACGCGCTGAGCATCCGCGGCTGGTCGTGGTGAGCATGTGGCGGGGCTACGGTGTCGGGCACGGCTACCTGCCAGGTTTCAGGTCATACGACCCAGCGTGGACCGATGCTCTGACCCGCCTTGTGCAGCAACTGCGCGGCACTGGCGCCAAGGTGTTGGTGCTCGGGCCGATCCCGGATCCGCACGCATCGGTACCAATCTGCCTGTCCGGGCACCTTGATGACGCGACGGCCTGCTCGCCGCCACGCTCGACCGCGGTGAACGAACCGGGGATCGCAGCCGAGTCCTCCGCGACCAAAGCCGGCGGCGGACAATACGCCGACCTGACCGAGCTGTTCTGCACCGCTGACCACTGCCCAGTCATTGTCGGCAACACCCTGGTGTACTTCGACAACGTTCACCTGACGCTCGAATACTCCAGGCTGCTGGCACCGGCAATCGGGGCGCTGGCCGACCGCGCGTTCACCCCCGGTTGACATACTGCGCATTGTTAGCAGCGGATTGTTGACAAAGCCCAGCACCAGAAGAGTGCGCCATGGCCGCGCCGGCAATCACTGGGGTGACTAGCCGCCCGCCGTCAACGCGATGACGCTGACCGCGGCAACAATACGCTGGACACCCGCAACGCGTAGCTCCTTCTTTGTCTTGAATTCGACAACAATCCAAAACGTAACCAGGACAAAGCGTTGCGCCGAAACCTCGGGTCAATAGATCCACAGAAGCGTCACGAGAGTCGTGCATGAGAAGTTTCGTTCGTTATCCTCTGCAGGACCGGCACTTTGACTCAATCGAGCTCGTGCCACAGCGAGCCTGGCGGCGCAAGGACTGGCTCGGCGGGGTTGAAGGCCTGCAGATCGGCCCCGCGGGCGCGGAGGACCAGCTCGCACAGATCGTCCGGCAGATCCCGACGACCACCGATCTCGGCATCCCCTCACTACGAACGAAGTCCTGAATGCGACAAATGGATCATCACTGATCGCCCTCCTGCTAAGCTGCAGCGGCCCTAGTCAACGAGCTTGCCGGGATGGATTGGAATGCACAATTCGAGCCAAAATGTTACCCAAATTCGTACGGCAATCCGAGCCCTTGTATTTCTATTGTGGGTTGGGAGCGGGCACCCGTCTGTACTGTGGCACTGTTTCGTAGACAATTTGCGCTATCTGCTGGTCAAGCTTGGGGTCCTATCCGGCGCGGCAAAACACGTGGCTCAGGTTCGTGAAGCGTTTGAAGCGAATGCAGCGCAAGGCCAGTTCAAAGCAGTATTCTTTGACGTGGATGACTGGAATATTGTGCAGTGGTGTCTTACCTTTTCGAAAATCTTCCATCGTGCGGACCCTGTGCGAATTCTTGAAATCGGTTCGTGGGAAGGGCGTTCAACACTGTTTTTCCTGTCCTACTTTACCCGCGGCCACTTGACCGCCGTTGATCCGTGGGCCGACGGGGACGATCGCCGGGGCGACGCAACGGTGGACTTGCGAAACTATGAGGCCCGTTTCGATGGTAATCTCGCCCCGCTTGCAGCGCGGCTGACGAAGCGCAAGGGGTCTTCGCTGCACGTGTTGCCACAACTGC
>JBAWAV010000532.1:0-2959 GCA_049589475.1 Mycobacterium sp. | reverse complement strand
AGTTGGTCGATGCCGAAAGCGGGATCCTGGGCCAGCGTGCGGACCGGCCCGGTGACCTGGGCGCGTTTCAGGCGGCGGGTCATGCGGTCGGCAGCCTCGGGCGGCCACACTGCGGCGAGCTCACTGTCCTCTACCAAGAAGTTCCCGGGCCGATAGGGCAAGTACACCACTGCGTCGGCGGCTGACGCGGCGCGAATCAACAGGTCGTAGCGGATGGCCTGCAGGTAGCCGCCTTTCGGGGTACGCAACATCGCGCCTGAAGACTTGATGGTGTCGACGAGCGCGGCGATTTCCTCGCTGTCATCCGGATCGTCTGGGTCGGCCATCCGGATGTCGGGCTTTCGCACCCCGAGGTAGCGCTTCAGATCTCCGGCAATACTGGCGATGACGAAGGGAAGCTGGATCTGGATGGCAATGTGGTGCAGGAAGTAGATGAGCACGGCCAGATCGACCAGCACCAGCAGGAATACGACCGAGACGGAAAAGTGCGGCACGAAGACGCCGTGCTCCGCAGGGCCGATTGCCAACAGGACCAGCACGCAGTACACGGCCGTCGCCACAAACGTGCCGAGCGTCAGCTGAGTACCGCGATCGCGGATGAAGTTGCGCAGCATCCGAGGTCCGAACTGGGTCGATGCCAGGGTCAACGTGACGATGGTGACGGAGAAGTTGATTCCGATGACGGTCATGATCGCTGCGGCCACCGCGAGGAGAATCTCGCGTGCGGTGTCTGCGCTGCCGGCCTCAACCCATGGCGGCAGTGTGATCGTGCCGTGGTAGACGGCACGATCTACCTCCAAGGTGGCCGCAAACAGCGCAATCGCGGCGAGCACCTCCAGGCTTGGCACCATCCAGAAGTTGGTCCGCAGTACTTCGCGCCGCCACTGCGACACAGTCATCCCGGAAACGAACAGCATGACGACACGCTAGAGCAAGGATCTAATCCTCGCCGATTCCAGAGATTGTCGATGGGCGCCCAAGATGGCGCCTAGGATGTGCCGCAATGTCCCGAATTGAATAGTCACACGGCATCCGCATGCCACGAGCAATTGGGGAAATCATGAAGCCGTCAGGGACATTGGCCGCCGCATTCGTCGTTGCGACCACAACGCTCACTCTGCCTGCGACAGCGCACGCCGGTGGACCGCCCAACAATGGTGACGGTGGCGGCGGCGGGACTGCTGCCGTTACGCCGGGCAGCTGCGCCGACGGCGACCTCACGGTTACCAACGGGCCGATCGAATCGGCCAATACGCTGCGGCGCGTCGTTGTGTCGTTCAAGAACACATCGTCGAACATGTGCATGCTCGTCGGCTATCCCGACGCGAATCTGGTTACGGCGGCAGGCGGCGTGTTGGTTCATGTCGAGCCGCAGCCGGCGAATGCGGCGCATGTGCTCCACCTCAACCCGGGCGATATCGCGAACGCCGCCGTTCAGTCTTCTGCGCTGGACATCAATGGGTCGGGAAATCCCTGCCCCCGCGAAGGGACGTTGGTGGTTACCGCGCCGAAAGGTTCTGTCGCACACACCCTTCCGGTCGCGCTGCCGATTTGCCATGCGACGATCAGCTCGGTGGACTGAGGGCGCTAGACGAAGAGTTGCATCAATTGCTCGACGGCGTCCTCCGCCGCGCATCCGCGCTGTTGCAGTTCGATGAGGCAGAACACGGCTAGGTCGACTGATCCGTAGATGTGGAACGCGATCATTGCCAGATGCGAAAGCTGTTCGCTGGTCATCTGTTCCGGATGTGCGAGGTCGCGGATGTAGACGATGTCGGCTTCGAGCACTTGATTGCCGGGTGTCCAGACGTCGTCGTCGAACACCGTCGGCGCGATCGCCCATTGCTTCACCTCCGGCATCGAGTGCGGCACGAAACCCTGCGCGCGCAACTCGGCATCCACTTCACCGAAAGTCGGCTGACCCACATATAGCGGGACGAATGACGCCGCGGTGTGTACTGCCACAGCCTCACGCAGGCGCTGCCGGCCATGTTGGAACACCATCAGTTCCGCGCCCCGGACATCGATCTTCAGCAGATCGAAGTCGTCGATGTCGAGATCGTCGAGGCGATGCGTGTGAACGTCGGCTTCCTCGATCACCGAAGCCCAGTCCAGGTACGCGTTGAACAAGCGGAGCTGATTCTGGTCAGGAGGGAGAAGGCTCGTCATCCGTTCGGCTCTGGTGATCTTCAACCGATGCTCGCGGCCATCGCCCACGACGAGCGGGAGGTAGCGCTCCAGCGGCCCCTTACGTTCCTGCAGTTGTGTCAGCGGACGTTGCAGAGGTTCGAAGCCGGTTACCGTGCACAGGCCGTAATGGAGCATTTCTTTGTACGGGGGATCGCCGTCGACCAGGCTGGCGCCGATGTCGACGATGCTGGTTGGCCGAGAACAGCGCACCAGGTCGCGAAGTACCTGCGGGGAGGTCATGTGCGCATCGTCGCACGGGTGGGGCGCGGCGACGACGGCGACCGAAATAGGATGCCGAGCATGAAGCACGTGATGACCGTGGCGCTGATCGCCACCGCCATGCTCACCGCACCGCTGGGCCACGCGGACCCTGACCCGCACAAGCCGGATCCTGGTGCCCACTTCTGCCCAGGTGGCGGCACGGTAGACCAGATGTCTCCTCTCGAGCCGTCGTGCGACGGCATCCCGTACGACGACGGCGCTTACTGGCGCGCCATCAACCGGGGTGCCCCGGGGACGGCCTCACTGGTGGTGGTGCAGTGCGTCAAGCCGCCACCGCCGCCGGGCCTCTTCGGCCCGCAGATAACTGGTCCGGTGCCGGCACCGCCGGGCAGCTGCCAGTAAGACGCGCCCCTCGCGGCTGACATGCAGACGTTCCTCAAAGACTGCCGCTGGGGCCGGTTCCTGCTGTTGCGCGGCGACATGATCAGTACCTACGCCGACGTCTACGGCGAGTGGAGCGAGCTGGAGGTGTCGCTGTACCGCCGTC
>JBAWAV010000531.1:0-7179 GCA_049589475.1 Mycobacterium sp. | reverse complement strand
CAGTAACTCGGCGCGGTTGATGCCGAGGTTGGCCGCGGCAACCCGTAAGTTGTCCGCGGTGATCAGGGTCCCCTTGTCCAACTGGTCGTAGTACGTGGAACGAGGGAGCTCCATCGCAGTCCAGATCTCTTCCCTACTCAGGGAGCGACCGGCCAGGTAGGAGAGCACGGTGGCAAGTTCCTTGCCGCTGTCATCGGGATACACGAGGAACAAGGTATCCAGTTTTTCGGCTTTTTGGAATCCGAATTGCGTTAAATGCCTATTGCGAACGGCCTGCGGCACGGTTTATATCCGTATCCCCGGATTCAAAGTCCAACAAATTGGACACCTGGGCCATCTTTTCTTGAACCGCCGACAAATTGCCCTCCCTCGGCGCGAACCCGGAACGGGACTTTCAAGCGGCTTGCCCTGGGTGTGTGCCGGTCGCGCCGCAGTGACAGGATGGTTGCGGTAATCCTGGGTGCAACTTCTCCTACACCACGCTGTGGTAAGCCGGAGGTCGACCCGCGCCCACCGACCGACCGATCGAGGAGTCGACTGAGATGGCCTTCTCCGTGCAGATGCCGGCACTCGGTGAGAGCGTCACCGAGGGAACCGTGACGCGCTGGCTCAAGCAAGAAGGCGACACCGTCGAGCTCGACGAGCCGCTGCTGGAAGTCTCCACCGACAAGGTCGACACCGAGATCCCTTCGCCCGCAGCGGGCGTGCTGACCAAGATCGTCGCCCACGAAGACGACACCGTCGAGATCGGCGGCGAGCTGGCCGTCATCGGCGATGCGGCCGAGGGTAGCCAGGGCGGTACCGGGCAACCCACTGAGCAGCCCGCGCCGCAGGCAGCGGAGCCACAGCCGGAACCGGAAGCCGCCGCGGCCGCTCCCGAGCCGCAACCGACGGCCGAGCCGCCGGCCCCGGCGGCCAGTTCAGCAGGCTCGACCGGCGATTCGAAGCCGGTACTGATGCCCGAACTCGGTGAGTCCGTGACCGAGGGCACCGTGACCCGCTGGCTGAAGAAGGTCGGCGACGCGGTGGAGGTGGACGAGCCGCTGGTCGAGGTGTCCACCGACAAGGTCGACACCGAGATCCCGTCGCCGGTCGCAGGCACGCTGATCAGCATTACCGCCGAGGAGGACGTCACCGTGTCGGTCGGCGGCGAGCTGGCCAGGGTCGGCACCGGCGCGACCACCGCAGCACCGGCACCCGCGCCGACGGCACCGCCCGAACCCGCGCCCCAGCCTGTCGCCAAACCCGAACCAGCACCCGCCCCGCAAGCCGCGCCCGAACCCGAGCCAGCGCCGCAGGCCGAACCCGCACCGGCCGCCGACGGGACCGGCGCTCCCTACGTCACACCGCTGGTCCGAAAGCTGGCCGCCGAGAACAACATCGACCTCGGCTCGCTGACCGGCACCGGGGTCGGTGGACGCATCCGCAAGCAGGACGTGTTGTCGGCGGCCGAGCAGAAGGCCCATAAAGAACAAACCGCGACGGCGCCGGCCCCCGCGCCCGCAGCGCAGGCCCCGTCCGCCCCGAAGCCGAGCGCGTCCAGTCCGGCTCCCGCGCTGGCGCACCTGCGCGGAACCACCCAGAAGGCCAGCCGGATCCGCCAGATCACGGCCAAGAAGACCAGGGAGTCGCTGCAGGCGACCGCGCAGCTGACCCAGACCCACGAGGTCGACATGACCCGGATCGTGGCGTTGCGGAACAGGGCCAAAGCCGCGTTCGCCGAACGCGAGGGCGTGAACCTGACCTTCCTGCCGTTCATCGCCCGCGCTGCGATCGATGCGCTGAAGGTCCACCCGAACATCAACGCCAGTTACAACGAAGAGACCAAAGAGATCACCTACTACGACGCCGAACATCTCGGCTTCGCGGTGGACACCGACCAAGGCCTGCTCTCCCCCGTCGTCCACAACACCGGCGATCTGTCGCTGGCCGGGTTGGCGCGGGCGATCTCCGACATCGCCGCCCGTGCCCGCTCCGGTGACCTCAAGCCCGACGAGTTGTCCGGCGGCACGTTCACCATCACCAACATCGGCAGCCAGGGCGCGCTGTTCGACACACCCATCCTGGTTCCGCCGCAGGCCGCGATGCTGGGCACCGGCGCGATCGTCAAACGCCCCCGAGTCGTCGTCGACGACACCGGCAGCGAATCGATCGGCGTGCGCTCGATCTGCTACCTGCCGCTGACCTACGACCACCGGCTGATCGACGGCGCGGATGCCGGGCGCTTCCTGACCACCATCAGACATCGGCTCGAAGAAGGCGCGTTCGAGGCCGACCTCGGACTGTAGGGGGCTTGAATCGTGACCGCGACTGTCGCGATCGCAGGCTCGTCCGGGTTGATCGGCTCGGCCTTGGTCACGGCGCTGCGCACCGCGGACAACACCGTGTTACGCATCGTGCGCCGGGCACCGGCGAATGCCAGTGAGCTGCACTGGGATCCCGACGGCGGCGAGCTTGACGCCGCCGCGCTGCACGGCGTCGATGCTGTGGTGAACTTGTGCGGCGTCAACGTCGGGCAGCGACGCTGGTCGGGGTCGTTCAAGCAGAGTCTGCGCGACAGCCGGATCGCCCCGACCGAGGTGCTCGCAGATGCGGTCGCCGCCGCGGGCGTCAGTGTGCTGGTCAATGCCAGCGCGGTCGGCTATTACGGCGACACCCGGGACCATGCGGTCGACGAAACCGCCTCGGCGGGAACAGGTTTCCTTGCACAACTCTGCCAGGACTGGGAAGCCGCGGCGGCATCGGCCCGGGACGCCGGCGCACGCGTGGTGCTAGCCCGCACCGGGGTGGTGCTGACCTCGTCAGGTGGCGCGATGCGTCGGCTGCGACCGCTGTTCGCGGCCGGGCTGGGTGCCCGCCTGGGAACCGGCCGTCAATACATGTCCTGGATCAGCCTCGAGGACACGGTCCGAGCGCTGCAGTGCGCGATCTTCGACAAGCGTCTCGCCGGGCCGGTGAACGTGACCGGCCCGGCGCCGGTCACCAACGCCGAGTTCACCGCGGCGCTGGGCCGCGCGGTCAACCGGCCCACCCGACTGATGGCGCCGCGGTTCGCGGTGCGGGCCGCGCTCGGCGAGTTCGCCGACGAGACGCTGTTGACCGGGCAACGCGCGATACCGGCGGTTCTGGAGGGGACCGGTTTCGAGTTCCACCACAACACCGTCGGCGAGGCGCTGCGGTACGCCACCGCGACGCGCGATGTCGCCTGATCGCTGTCAGGTGGCGGCCAGGTTGAGGTTGTAGCGTCGACGGCGTGAGTTCGATCCGATCGAGCACCGCTGCTGTCGAAATCCGCCAGCTGGACACCGTCGAGTACCGCGTCGCCTGGCAACTGCAGCAAGAGTTGGCCGACGCCCGGGCGGTCGACGGTGTCGACAAGCTGCTGTTGCTCGAGCACCCGTCGGTGTACACCGCCGGTCGTCGCACGCTGGCGCACGAGCGGCCGGCCGAGGGCACACCGGTCGTCGACACCGATCGGGGCGGCAAGATCACCTGGCATGGGCCGGGACAGCTCGTCGGCTACCCGATCATCGGGCTGGCCGAACCGCTCGACGTGGTCAATTACGTTCGGCGCGTTGAGGAATCGCTGATCAAGGTCTGCACCGACCTCGGTCTGCAGGTCGGCCGCGTCGACGGTCGCTCCGGCGTGTGGGTACCTGCGGGCGATGGCAGGCCGGCGCGCAAAGTCGCCGCCATCGGGGTGCGGGTGTCACGGGCGACCACGCTGCACGGGTTCGCGCTCAACTGCGACTGCGACCTCGACGCGTTCAGCGCGATCGTTCCGTGCGGCATCAGCGACGCCGGTGTGACGTCGATATCGGCCGATCTCGGCCGCCGGGTTTCGGTCGACGACGTGCGGTCGGCCGTCGCCGGCGCGGTGTGCGATGCCCTGGACGGCCGACTGACGGTGACGCTGGCCTCTGTTCCGGCTGTCTAGTCCGTCGTCCGCGTAGCATCGACACCGTGTCCGTTGCCCCCGATGGTCGGAAACCGCTGCGTTTGGAAGTGCGTAACGCGCAGACCCCGATCGAGCGAAAGCCGCCGTGGATCAAGACCCGGCTGCGGATGGGCCCGGAGTACACCGAGCTGAAGCGACTGGTCCGTCGCGAGGGTTTGCACACCGTGTGCGAAGAGGCCGGCTGCCCCAACATCTACGAATGCTGGGAAGACCGCGAGGCCACCTTCCTGATCGGCGGCGAGGTGTGCAGCCGCCGTTGCGACTTCTGCCAGATCGACACCGGTAAGCCCGCCGCGCTGGACCGTGACGAACCGCGCCGGGTGGCCGAGAGCGTGCAGGCGATGAGCCTGCGCTACTCCACGGTCACCGGAGTGGCCCGCGACGACCTGCCCGACGGCGGGGCGTGGCTGTACGCCGAAACCGTGCGTGCCATAAAGGAACTCAACCCGTCCACCGGCGTCGAGCTGCTGATTCCCGACTTCAACGGCAAGCCGGATCAGCTACGGCAGGTCTTCGACTCCCGGCCCGAGGTCCTGGCCCACAACGTCGAGACGGTGCCGCGCATCTTCAAGCGCATTCGCCCGGCTTTCACATATCAGCGCAGCCTCGACGTACTCACCGCCGCAAGGGATTTCGGGTTGGTCACCAAGAGCAACCTGATCCTCGGCATGGGCGAGACGCCTGACGAGGTGCGCGCCGCGCTCGCCGATCTGCACGGAGCCGGCTGCGAGATCGTCACCATCACCCAGTACCTGCGGCCGACGGCGCGACACCATCCGGTCGAACGCTGGGTTACCCCGGAGGAGTTCGTCGTGCACTCCGAGTACGCCGAGCAGCTCGGGTTCGCCGGGGTGCTGGCGGGTCCGCTCGTGCGCTCGTCGTACCGAGCCGGACGGCTCTACCAACAGGCCAGTCAGCGACGGCTCGAGACGAGTACCGCGCAACCGCGCTGAGGTCGGCTTTAAGTACTCTTGGCGATTATGGCCAAACTTCGCGACGCCAAAGCATCCAAGGCCGCCAGAGCTGAGGCGAAAGCGGCTCGCAAGGCCGCCGGCAAAGAGCGCCGCAGCCAGCTCTGGCAGGCGTTCAACGTCCAGCGCCAAGAGGACAAGCGGCTGCTGCCTTACATGGTCGGGGCATTCCTGCTGATCGTCGGCATCGGCGTGGCCGTCGGCGTGTGGGCCGGCGGATTCGCCCTGATCTCGCTGCCCGCGCTGGGCGTCGTGCTGGGCGCGTTGGTGGCGTTCATCATCTTCGGCCGCCGCGCGCAGCGGTCGGTGTACGACAAGGCCGACGGCCAGACCGGGGCCGCCGCCTGGGCGTTGGACAACCTTCGCGGCAAGTGGCGCGTCACCCCCGGCGTCGCGGCCACCGGACACTTCGACGCCGTGCACCGGGTGGTCGGCCGGCCGGGTGTCATCCTGGTCGGTGAGGGCTCTGCGAGCCGGGTCAAGCCGCTGATCGCCCAGGAGAAGAAGCGCACCGCGCGACTGGTGGGCGACGTCCCGATCTACGACGTCGTCGTCGGCAACGGGGATGGCGAGGTGCCGCTGGCCAAGCTGGAGCGCCACCTCACCCGGCTGCCGGCCAACATCACGGTCAAGCAAATGGATTCGCTCGAGTCGCGGCTGGCCGCGCTGGGTTCGCGAGCCGGGACCGCAGCGATGCCCAAGGGTCCGCTGCCGGGCACCGCGAAGATGCGCGGCGTGCAGCGAACCGTCCGCCGCCGCTAGCCCATTGATCTCAGCGCCGCACGACGGCGGTACCGGTTACGCGATCCTGGATTCCCCGGCCGTCGGCGTCGACGAACAACGCGGGGATGACGAGTGCGATTAGCAGTCCGCGCGTTGCGGCGCGGCCGAGCCCGACATGTAGCCGGTCGTCGACGGAGGCCACCTTCAGGCCCAGCGCGAACTGGCCGGGAGTGAACGAGAACAACCGCACGGCGAGCACGCCGAGCACCAGCCAGATCACCAGAATCGCCGACGACAGCACCCGCGGAGAAATCAGCCCGAACGTCATCCCCAGCGCGGCGAGGCCGTAGCTGAGCAGCCAGTCGACGATCAGCGCCGCCAGTCGGCGACCCATCCCGACCAGCGAACCGGGACCGTGCTCGGGAAGGCCGAACGCCTCACCCGGATACGGGCTCGAGTCGGAAAGCCGAGGTCGGTCACTTCGGGCCATGACCCCACAATAGGGTGAGTTCTGGCCAGGCTCAGGGGAGGATCAATGTGCCGCGTAACATCGCTGTAACACGGGGTTTGACTCAGGTGGCACCGCGTCCATAGCGTCTGAACGGGCGATCTGTTACACGTACGTAACGGGACGCTCTATCAGCATCCACAGTTATTTCGAAGCTCGCAGCAAAGGAGAGCGCTTCGGTGTCCGAAAAAACGGCCGATGACATCATCAAACTCGCCAAGGACGAGCACGTCGAATTCGTCGACGTGCGGTTCTGCGACCTGCCCGGCATCATGCAGCACTTCACGATCCCGATCTCATTCTTCGACGAGAGTGTGTTCGAAGAAGGACTGGCCTTCGACGGCTCGTCGATTCGGGGCTTCCAGTCGATCCACGAATCCGACATGCTGCTCCTGCCCGATACCGGCACGGCGCACATCGACCTGTTCACTCGGGCGAAGACGCTGAACCTGAACTTCTTCGTGCACGACCCGTTCACCCTCGAGCCGTATTCGCGCGACCCCCGCAACGTGGCGCGCAAGGCGGAGAACTACCTGAAGAGCACGGGCATCGCCGACACCGCGTACTTCGGCGCCGAGGCCGAGTTCTACATCTTCGACTCGGTCAGCTTCGACTCGCGCACCAACGGATCGTTCTACGAGGTGGACGCGATCTCCGGCTGGTGGAACACCGGCTCGCCCAACGAGCTCGACGGCAGCCCCAACCTCGGCTACAAGGTCCGTCCCAAGGGTGGCTACTTCCCGGTTGCCCCCGTCGACCACTACGTCGACCTGCGCGCCAGGATGCTGCAGAACCTGATCAAGGCCGGCTTCTCGCTGGAGAAAGGCCACCACGAGGTGGGCACCGGCGGCCAAGCCGAGATCAACTACAAGTTCAACACGCTCCTGCACGCGGCCGACGACATGCAGTTGTACAAGTACATCGTCAAGAACACCGCGTGGCAGGAGGGCAAGACCGTCACGTTCATGCCCAAGCCGCTGTTCGGTGACAACGGCTCCGGCATGCACACGCACCAGTCG
>JBAWAV010000530.1:0-1847 GCA_049589475.1 Mycobacterium sp. | reverse complement strand
GGCTGAAGGTGTAAACCATGTCTCGGGACACCTGTCAACGATGTCCCGAGACATGACACCAGTAGCGGGGACAGGGTTCGAACCTGCGACCTCTGGGTTATGAGCCAACCGGTGGCTGTGCACGTCGCTACGTCGCTCTCAAACACGCAGGTCAGCGAATGCCGCTCGTCCCCATGGTCACGCCGCAGCCCATGCCGCTCAGGGCGTTCCGCCGCGTTTGGTTCACAAATCCGTTCACTGAGTCGGGCATAGCTTCAGACCGCAGGACTCGGCGGTTACGTGAGCGGCGACGATCTAGGGCTGCGCGGGAAGTGACGGTCCTACTGGCCAATGCAGATCAGCGTGCAATTGCGGACCCCCGTGGCCGGCGATGGGGAGGGCCACATTGGCTGCGGAGGGGACACACCGGCAGGGCCGAAGCTGATTAGCGGCATCTGCGCCAGCGGGTCAGTAGGTGGTAGGCCATGCACGTTGAGCGGGAGTCCGGGACCGATGCCCTCTGGATGCTCCAGATGCATGTCGCCGAGCGGCGGTGCGGGGCCGGTCAGCGGTGGCAGATCGACCGGCACCGCTCCCGTAGCATATGCCGCGGCCCAGCCGAGCACGTTGCGGGCATATGGCATCGAGTTGTTGTAGCGCAAGATCGCCGACATCACCTGCGACGGGTCACGCAGATCCAACCCGCCGCTGCACAGATACCGGGCGGCCGCCAACGTGGAGTCGTACAGGTTCTGCGGATCGGCCACGCCGTCGCCGTCGCCGTCGGACGCGTACCGCGCCCAAGTGCTTGGCAGGAACTGCATCGGGCCCATCGCGCGGACGTAGGTCACCTGACCGCCAGCGCTGCCTTGGACGATGACCTCGTTCCCGGGCAGCGTGCCATTCAGGGCTGGGCCGTAGATCGGCCGTACCGCGGTGCCGCGGGCGTCGGTGGCACCACTGTTGGCGTGCATCGACTCGATGCGCCCGATACCGGCCAACAGGTTCCAACTGATGCCGCAGCCCGGGTCCGTGCCGGCCATCATCCGTTCAGCGTTGCGGTAAGCCGACACTGCCATCGTTGGGATGCCCAGTGCGCCTGGTGTATTCAGCATCACCGTCGGCAGAGGATCCGAATTGGCGGCCGCCACAATATGCAACACCATCGGTGGATGCGCGACCGCGACTACGGCCGGGCCAGATCTGCCACTCTGTTGGGTCGAGACGGCTGCCACCGGTGCAACGGGGGCTCCGCGCAAAACCGCTGTAGGCGTATGGACTCGAGTAGCAGCGGCGCCGACAGCGCTAGCGAATACGAGGGGAGCGATGACGGCAATGCTCGATACCGGCGTCCACATTGCGCGAATTGCCTTCTGGCACAACGCCGAGACAGAGACGCGGCGCAGCGGCCGAGCGGGCTCTTCAGCGGGAGGGATCCGACGGTGACGCGCCAACTTAGCAAGCCTCCTCAGACACGCCGCAACCGGTGCTGACCCGCTAACTGGGGATCGATGCTGCCGGGGCGTGTAGGCCACCGAGCTGGCGGACGGCGTACTTGTTTTGTCCTCAAGCGATTCGAGGATCGCTTCATGCGCGTTATTCGGGCGCAGGTGCGACTTTCCGGGGCGCCAAGAGGCCGGCTGATCCGCTCGGCTGCGTAGAGCCCCATGGCGACGCCTGACCCTCGTGAAGCACCCTCGGCTGCGCGAATTGGACCCAATCCCGTTGTGGCTCAGCGCGTGGGCACCTCGTGCTCTCTAAGACATTGCCATCTTTGCTCACCCCGCCGCTGCAAGCTTCCCCCGAAAGAGCACACTTCGGTCTCCTCTTCGAGGCATGCGGCCGGCTTGAAGCCCTCAGCGAGTGCC
>JBAWAV010000529.1:0-15927 GCA_049589475.1 Mycobacterium sp. | reverse complement strand
CGTGCGCCCGCGGCCTGATGTCGCGCGAGGACGTCGACACGATCGAGCGGGCGATCTGCCCCGGCGAAGGCGCATGCGGCGGCATGTTCACCGCCAACACCATGGCCAGCGCGGCCGAGGCGCTGGGCATGTCGCTGCCCGGGAGCGCTGCGCCGCCCGCTACCGATCGCCGTCGTGACGGGTACGCGCGACGGAGCGGCGAGGCCGTCGTCGGTCTACTGCGGCGCGGGATCACCGCCCGCGACATCCTGACCAAGGAAGCGTTCGAGAATGCGATCGCGGTGGTGATGGCATTCGGCGGCTCGACTAACGCGGTGCTGCACCTGTTGGCGATCGCCCACGAGGCAGACGTCAAGCTGTCGCTCGAGGACTTCAGTCGCGTCGGGGCGAAGGTGCCACATCTGGCCGACGTCAAGCCGTTTGGTCGCCATGTGATGTTCGACGTTGACCGGATCGGTGGGGTTCCCGTCATCATGAAAGCCCTGCTGGACGCCGGGCTGCTGCACGGTGACTGTCTGACGGTGACCGGGAAGACGATGGCCGAGAACCTTGCCCACATCGCGCCGCCCGACCCGGATGGCAAGGTGCTGCGAGCCTTGGACAACCCGATCCACCCGACCGGCGGCATCACGATCCTCGGCGGATCCCTGGCTCCGGACGGCGCGGTGGTCAAGTCGGCCGGTTTCGACTCTGACGTGTTCGAGGGCACTGCAAGGGTTTTCGAGCGCGAGAGGGCTGCGCTGGACGCCCTGGAAGACGGCACCATCACCCACGGCGACGCGGTGGTGATCCGCTACGAAGGTCCCAAAGGCGGCCCGGGCATGCGGGAGATGCTCGCGATCACCGGGGCTATCAAAGGCGCGGGCCTCGGCAAGGACGTGCTGCTGCTGACCGACGGCCGGTTCTCCGGTGGCACCACCGGATTGTGCGTCGGGCACGTCGCGCCCGAGGCTGTCGACGGTGGACCGATCGCATTCCTGCGCGACGGCGACCGGATCCGGCTCGACGTCGCCAACGCGACTCTGGACGTGTTGGTCGATCCCGACGAATTCGCCTCTCGCCGTGAGGGTTTCACACCCCTGCCGCCGCGGTATAACTCCGGGGTGCTGGCCAAGTACGTCAAATTGGTGGGGTCGGCCGCAAGCGGAGCGGTCTGCGGGTAGATCCGGTTCAGCGCACCACTGCGATGGCGAACCCGTCCCAGTGCTTGGCGCCGACGGTCTGCAATACCGCGGTGTCGAGCTTGGGATGCGCACCCAAGATCTCCAGCGCCCGCCGCGATCCGCCCGCCACCTCGTCACCGGGGTCTGGGTTGAGGATCGAACCTTCGCGAATCACGTTGTCTACGATGATGACTGAGCCCGGCCGGGTCAGTTTGACGGCCCACTCGAGGTAACCGGGGTTGTTCTCCTTGTCGGCGTCGATGAACACCAGGTCGAACGGGCCGCCGGTGACCTTCGGCAGCGAATCCAGCGCGGCACCGACCAGGATCTCCACCCAGTCGCCCACTCCGGCGCGGTCGAGGTTGGCCCGGGCGACTTCGGCGTGCTTGCGCTCGTATTCCAGCGTGACCACCCGGCCGTCGGGACCGGCGCCGCGGGCCAGCCAGATCGTGCTGAAGCCGCCCAGGGTGCCGATTTCCAGGATGCGACGGGCCCCGACCGCGCCGGCCAATAGGCTCAGGAACTTGCCCTGCTGAGCCGAGACGGCGATCTTGGGCAACCCGGCCGCATCACTGGCTTCGAGGGCGGCTGTCAGTGCGGGATCGTCGTCCAACACGGTGGTGTCCAGGAATTCGTCGACGTCGGCAGGTGTCGGCTTCAAGGTCATGAATCAACGCTAGCCCGTCGCCTTGACCCGCCGCCACCGCTTTAACCGCCCTTGCCAGATACCCCCTGGGGGTATAGCGTGACTGGCATCCAGGTCCGCACTAACAGAGGTGAATTCATGTCGAACGAAGCGGGAACACTACTGAGCTGCGGCCACGACGGCTGCGGCTGTCGCGTTCGCATCGAGGTCGAGTGTCACTGCGCCGGCGATCAGCCGTACGTGTGCAAGTGCGGCGACGAGATGGTCGTCGTCAGCTAGCCCGGTCAGCTAGCGCACACCTTCTTTCGCGTACACCACTCGAAGCACGTGGCCGAGTTCTGGTCCCATGACCAGCTCGGCCAGTGTGCACAGCGTGGCGACGTATTGCGGTCCGTGCGGCGGCGATGCGTCGCACAGGTGGTGGGTGATCTCGTGGAGCACCACCAGTTCGCGCATCGCCCAGTCGGCGGTGGCCAGATCGGGAACCGCGATAACCCCTGTGCCGTCGCGATTCTCGTAGTGCGCCGCGCTTGCCGCCCGTCGCGCCCGCACGGTCAGGGGCGCCACTGCCGGCCACTCGCGTCGCACCGCGGGCAAGGCCAACACGTCGTCGACGTATCGCTGCACTGATGCCACCGAGCCGAACCGCGCCTCCGGCGGCAGTGTCAATTGCGCGCCGAAGAACTCGATGCTGCGTGATCCGTGTTCGGCGGCGCGGTCGAACAGTGTCCGCACGAATTCCTCTGCGGCATAAACCTTTGCGCGCTGCCAGTCACGGCCAGGCGGTTCCTGCGCCGTCACCGCTCCAACGCGGTCCGCGCCCCCGAGAGTTCCGAGCCGGACCCGAGCCGGGCCCGCTGGCCCGCCCGGTCACCCGCCCGCCGGGCCGCTGACGAATAGCCTGCGGTGGCCCGGCTGGCCTGCCAGGTGCCCCGCGCCCTGGACGCAGTGCGGTAGTAGTCCCGAAGCTCAAGTTCCTTGTTCCGCAACGCGATAGCGGTTCCCGGCGGCCGCCGGCGGTCTTTCTTCGCGTCGCGCTGGGTCTGGTCACGGGCCTCGGTCAGCCGATGGCCGACCCGTGCACCGAAGGCTAGCTGGAAGTTCAGCCGCGCGGTGATCGTCGGCGTCGGCCGGTGCGCTCCCGAGGAGATGTAGGCATCGGACGCGCGGACCATCTGCACCACCAGGCTGGCGTACAGCGCGTGGGTGGCGTCGATGTCCTCGGTGAATCCGTAGGCGTAGACGAAGCTGGAATTGGATGCGACGTCGCAGCGCACGTCGTTGGCCGCCGCGATCACCACGAACAACTGCACATAGGTGCGTAATCCTTTGGTGCCGGCCGCGCCGATGGTGATGGTGCGCTGAATCGGCGTCTGAGCGGGCGTGCGTTTGTCGGCGTGCGATCGCGCGACGGCCAAGTCGATGGACGTCGCAGTGGCCAACCGCTGGGCGGCCGCCATGAAGGCTTCGGCCTCGTGGGCGTTGTCGGTGCCTTCGGCCTGACGCAACAGCGCTGCGATCCGCGCCAGCATTTTGTCGTCAGTCATGGCGCCGCTCCTCCCCATCGCTGCGCTCTGCATCGTCGTCGGCGGGCGTCATGCCACCAAACTAGTTCAACCGTATGACTTTCCGGCGCAGCCATTCACAGTCGCGCATTGATCCACGACACAACGTCGTCGAGCACCTGGTCTTGCTCCGGCTCGTTGAACACCTCGTGATAGAGCCCCGGGTAGACCTTGAGTTCGACGTCGGAACTGCCGACCGCCTCGACCAGTTGGTGGCTGCCGATCTCCGGGATCAGCCGGTCCTCCGATCCGTGCACGACAAGCAACGGCGCGGTCAGCGAGGCGGCCCGCTGCGGCATCGTCTCGCCGACCAGCAGCAGCGTGCGGGCGATGCCGCCGGGGACCTTGCCGTGATAGACCAGCGGGTCGGTGTTGTAGGCATTCACCACGGCGGGGTCGCGGGAGACCGCGCTGGCGTCGAGTTCCTGCAGCGGCAGACCCGGCGCGATCGCCCCGACGGTCTTGGCGACCCAGGCCAGCAGCGGCGAGACGGCGGTCTGCGCCGCGACCGCCGGCCCGGAGAGCACCATCAGGTGGTAGTCGTCGGGATGTTCGACGCCATAGGCGAATACGATCCCGCCGCCCATGCTGTGGCCGAGCACGGTACGCGGCAGATCCGGATGCTCTTTGGTGGCGATACCGACCAGGGTGTCGAAGTCGCCGGTGAATTCGGAGATGTCTTTGACCAGCACCCGCTTGCCGCCTGAGCGGCCGTGTCCGCGGTGGTCGAGCGCGTAGGTGATCAGCCCGTCGCGGCCGAACCGCTCGGCGACATGGTCGTAGCGACGGGCATGTTCGCCCAGCCCGTGCGCGAGAACGACCACGCCGCGCGGCTCGGTGTCGGGGGTCCACACGTCGTAGACAATGCGCAGACCGCCGACGCCGTCGAAGGTGCGTTCGGTGCGCGTGGTTGTCATCAGGGGCAGCGTAGACCCAACTGCGTAAGCTCGGTCCGATGAGCGTCCTCGCCCGGGAGTTGGCCGATGACGGCCAGACCGATTTCTCTGCCACCGCCGAGCCGTATCGGCGCGAACTGCTCGCGCACTGCTACCGGATGACAGGGTCACTACACGACGCCGAGGACCTGGTGCAGGAAACCCTGCTGCGGGCCTGGAAGGCCTACGACCGCTTCGAGGGCAAGTCGTCGGTGCGCACCTGGCTGCACCGCATCGCCACCAACACCTGCCTGACCGCGCTGGAAAACCGGCGACGACGGCCGTTGCCGACCGGGCTGGGCGCGCCGAGTTCGGACCCGACCGCGGAGCTGGTCGAGGGCGCCGAGGTGGCGTGGCTCGAGCCTTTTCCCGAGTCGGCGGGCGACCGCGCTGATCCTGCGGCGATCGTCGGGTCGCGCGAATCGGTGCGGTTGGCGTTCGTGGCAGCCCTGCAACATCTGTCGCCCCGGCAGCGCGCGGTGCTGGTGCTGCGTGATGTGTTGCAGTGGAAAGCCGCCGAGGTGGCCGACGCGATCGGCACCACCACGGCGGCCGTCAACAGTTTGCTGCAGCGAGCGCGCTCACAACTCGATTCGGCCCAGCCCAGCTCCGACGACCGGCTGACACCACCGGAGTCGGCGGACGCGCAGGATCGGCTGGCGCGCTACATCGCCGCCTTCGAGGACTACGACATCGAGCGGCTGGCGGAGTTGTTCACCAGCGAGGCCATCTGGGAGATGCCGCCGTACCTGGGCTGGTATCAGGGTCCGCAGGCCATCATCACGCTGATTCACCAGCAGTGTCCGGCTGAATCCCCCGGCGACATGCGGCTGATCCCGTTGACCGCCAACGGGCAGCCCGCCGCCGCAATGTATATGCGCGACGGCCAGGGTCACGTCCCGTTCCAGCTGCATGTGCTCGACATGCACGCCCACGGCGTATCCCGTGTGGTGGCTTTCCTCGACACCAGCCTGTTCGCCAAATTCGGTTTGCCTGAACGGCTTTAAGTTTTCGTCGCGGTCGAGTGGCCGGTTATGCCACAGAATTTCCTGAAATCCGTGCAACAACTGGCCAGTCGACACCCGACGCACGAAGTGCGGCACATACTCGGGCCACGACAACCTCGGGACGGTACCGCAGCAAATCGCTGCTCACACGGACAATTCGCCAGCCCAGCGCGGCAAGTTCGGCGTAGCGGTCGATATCGGCTGTGCGCTGAGCGGGGTCGGTCCAATGTTGGGCACCGTCGAATTCGACGCCGACCCTACATTCGCGATATCCCATGTCAATACGCGCGAAGGGACATCCGAACCTGTCGAGCACCACGATTTGTGTCTCAGGCCTGGGAAATCCCGCACGCACCAGCAAAAGTCGAGTTCGCGTCTCCTGAGGAGATTCAGCGCCGGCGTCCATCAACCGCAGCACGTCGCGCAATTGGACCAACCCTCGAACCCGAGGATACCTGCCGACCAAACCCTCTATGTCAACGGCTTTCAGATTCGTCGCGCTCGCCAGAGCATCAACATGCGTCACCGCGGACACCAGGCCGTTTCGGCGACCCAGATCGAAGGCTGTCCGTGCCGGCGTGGTTACAGCCACACCGCGCAACGTGCAGACTTCGTCGTCCCATAATTCGTCGCGGTGCATGACGATCCCGTCGACCGGCTTGCCATTGCGGCGGTACAGCTCTGCAGGACGCGTCGGATCAATCCATCGCGTGCCGTACAAGGCAGCTGCCGATAGGCCCGCGGCCGTCGCGCTGCGTCCTGACCACAACCAGGCGGCCATTGCACGGCTCACAGCGGTGAGCTCGTGGCCTCTGGGCACATAGACGTTGCGGTATACCGGTCGATAGCGGCTGCGCAATGCGCGCCGGGTGACGCGTCCGCCGGCCTGCGCTTCCGTGCCGACAAATGGCTCAACCTGCTCTTGCATCCGCTCACGTTGACAGCCCGGTCCGACAAGCTCGTCGAAAGGCCATTTACATCACGCAATTCCGCGAAACGCGTGCAACAACTGGCCACTCGACGCACAAATTTAGAACAGGCGGCTGTCCGGCGACGGGCCGGGCACCGGGCGAACCAGTCCGATGCCGGTGACCAGCGGCAGATCCAGCGCCGACAGCAGACCCGGCTGCGCTTGGCAGACCGCCGGGATGACATTGACCATGCGTGACGCGCCGGCCATCCGGGCACCCAGGTCATGGTCGTGGTCGTCGGCCATCTCGAACTCGCAGCGCATCGCCGGCGATCCTTCGATCTCGACCCGATAGAGGCCGCGGCCCGATGCGGCGCCGTAGCCCAAGTCGCGCGGCGGTATCGAGATGTGCGGCTGCGGCCAGGCGGGAGCAATATCGTCGCGCATCCGGGTGACGTGGTCGATCACGAAAGTTGGCTTGCCGTCCACGTATCCGGTCAACATGGAACGCATCGCCGCGACCGTTCCGGCCTCGATGTGCCCGGTCGGGGTGTCGAACGACTCGTCGGCCACGACACGTTCGACGTCCTCCTCGACATTGTCGATCTTGACGCCGAGCCCGGCAGCGAGTTGATGCAGCACCGGACCCCAGCCGAAGGTGAACACACCCGGCGCCGCGGCGAACGCGGTGAATTCCGGCGGCTTGCCGAACCCGAGGATCTCGTACACGGCGTCCTTGTCCGGGTAGGTCGCATAGTTGAACATCTCGGTCACCCGAACCGACTCGATGACCCGCGAGACTCCGGTAAGTACCAGCGGCAGAACGTCATTGGCGAACCCGGAGTCGATCCCGGTGGTGAAGAACGACGCCGCGCCGGCGTCCGCCGCCTCGCGCAGCGGCTCGGTGAACGCCGCGTCGACGCCGTCGGGGTACACCAGCGGAACGACCGAACACGACACCACGTTCTTGCCGGCCCGCAAGATCGACACCATGTCGTCGATCGCGTCCGCGGGCCTCAGGTTGGCCGCGGCGGCGTACACCACCACGTCGGCGTCACCGGCCAGCAGCGCTGCGGGATCCTGCGCCGCCGTCACACCGACCGGTGCGATACCGCACAACTCCCCCGCGTCGCGACCGGCCTTGGCGCCGCTGTGCACCACCAGATCGACCAGTTCCAGCTGCGGGTGATCTATCACCCCACGCAGGGCGATCACGCCCATCGAGCCCGGGCCCCACACACCGACCTTGTACATCGTTCTCCTAATATTAGGAAGTTGTATATGGCATTTCGGACGGATGGTAGGAAGGTCGTCATGGGTTCGTCAACAGCAGCGCCGCCCGGGACGGCCGTCGCCAAGTCACCGCCCACCGGCCGGGTGATGGATGTGCTTGCGGCATTGGCAGATTCGCCAGATGCTCGAACGTCGGTGGAGCTGGCGAAAAGCTGCGGGATCAGCACCTCGACATGCGCGCTGGTGCTAGCCGAACTCGAAGAGCGCTCCTGGGTGACCCGCCGCGAAGATCGCCGCTACACGCTGGGCAGCGGATTGTTCGGGCTGGTATACGGCTTGCGGGCCCAGTTCCCGCTGCTGGATCGCGGCCGCGACGCACTCAACTTCCTGCACGTCACACTCGGCGCGGGCTGCTCGATGTCGAAGATCGGTGCAACCCACCTGACCACGGTCGACGCGGTTGGCCACGGTACCGACGGCGCGCACGCCGTCGGTCAGCGCTTTCCCATCGGGCCGCCGTTCGGCTTGGTGGCTATGGCCTGGCGTGACGACGCCGCCATCGACGGCTGGCTGCGGCGAGTCACCCCGCGACTGACCGACGCCGACATCTCCGCGCACCGGCAAGTGCTGGCCGAGATCCGCGACCGCGGCTACGGGGCGTGGCGGTTCGACGCCGCGCACACCTCGCTGCACGACCGGCTCGCCGCGGTCCTCGCATCATTGGAGCCGACGACCCAGGTGACTCGGGAGCTCAACACCCTGATGACCATCGTCACGCTGCAATCGGTGACTGGCGTGCTCGAAAACGATTTGGCATCAACCGAATTCGTCGTGTTGCCGATCTTCGGGCGCGACGGCCAGCCGGAGTATCAGATCGAGATACACCTGGGCGGTCGCGACGAATTGGCCCTCAGCGAACTCGATGCCACGCTCCGACACGCTCAGGCGCTGCTGAGCACGAGGGTAGCCTGACGTCTGTGTCCGCCACCGTCCAGATTCGGCGAGCAGCGGACCGGGCGGTCACGACGACGTCATGGCTGACATCGCGGCATTCGTTCTCCTTCGGTGACCACTACGACCCGGCCAACACCCACCATGGCTTGCTGCTGGTCAGCAACGACGACGTGGTGGCGCCGGCAGCCGGCTTTGATACCCACCCGCACCGCGACATGGAGATCGTGACCTGGGTGCTGGAAGGCGCGCTGGAGCATCGCGACTCCGCGGGCAACAGCGGGGTGGTGTATCCCGGCCTGGCGCAGCGAATGTCGGCCGGAACCGGCATCACTCACTCCGAGAAGAACGCGTCTGGCACCGAACCGGTGCGCTTCGTACAGATGTGGGTGCAACCCGATGTGCCGGGCATCGAGCCGGGCTACGAGCACCGCGAAATCAGCAACGACCAGTTCGACGGGCGGCTGGTGGTGATCGCGTCGGGGATGGCCGGCCACGACGCCGCGATCACCATCCACAACCGATCCGCAGCATTGCATGTCGCACGGTTGCGGCCCGGTGATCGACTCACCCTGCCGTCGGCGCCCTATCTGCATCTGTTTCTCGCGCGCGGACAACTGGCCATGGACGACGCTGAGCTGGCTGAAGGGGACGCGGTGCGGATGACCGCGTCAACCGGTGAACAGGTCGCGGCGCGCGAGCCCGCCGAAATACTGGTCTGGGAGATGCACGCGGCGCTCGGCGACTAGGGTGGGCGCCGACGAACAGGAGCCGCAATGTCCGAACCGCAATCCCGTCACGCAACCCCCGATACCGCTCCCCCTGGTCTGGCGGGTCCGAAAGCGATGCGGACGGTGCGGTTCTGGACCCTCCCGGTCCTGATCGCGCTAGCCGTCTTCGGATTGCTGGCGACATTCTTTCTCAGCGCAATCCTTCGGCCGATGACCAACCTGAGACACTTCCCGATCGCGATATTGAACGAGGACGCCGGGCCCACTGGTGCACAGGTCGTCAAGGGAATGATGGCCGGTTTCGACAATGACGCCTACGACGTTCGTGTGCTGGACAAAGACCAGGCCACGCAGCAGATGGACAACGCCCAGATCTACGGCGTCGCGGTGATACCACCCAACTTCTCGTCCAAGCTACAGGCCTATGCGAAGACTGCACTGACACCCGGACGGGTCGAGCGGCCGGCCGTCATCATCTCGACGAACGCACGGGCGGGCGCGCTGGGTGCCAGCATCGCCGGCCAGACGTTGCAACGCGCCGTCGCCATGGTCGATCACATGGTGGGAGAACGGCTTTCGCAAGAAGTAGCGCAGCAGACCGGCCGAAAGCCCGAGTCAGGTGCCGCGACGCTGCTGCTCGCCAACCCGATCGAAGGCAAGGCGACCGTGCACAATCCGTTGCCCGACGGCACCGGTAATGGGCTGTCCGCCTTCATCTATGGGCTGCTACTGATGATCGCAGGGTTCGTCGGCAGCATTGTGATCAACATGTCGGTGAACTCGATGCTCGGCCAAGCCGGTCAGCGCTCCCGGTTCCGGACGCTGCTGATCAAATGGACGTTGACCCTGGTGCTGGCGCTGCTGACGTCGGCCGGCTACATCCTGATCGCAACAAACCTGGGTATGCCGGTCCAAAACAGTATGTCGCTATGGCTTTTCGGGGTCCTGGTAATTGCCGCGGTCGGAATTTCGTCCACGTCGTTCATCGCCGCGTGGAGCGGGGTCGGCGCATTGGTCAGCTTGTTCCTGTTCGTCATACTCGGGCTGCAGTCCTCTGGCGAGGCCGTGCCAGTCGAAGCCACCCCGGCATTCTTCGCCTGGCTGTCGAAGTTCGAGCCGATGCACCAGACCTTTCTGGGCGCGCGAGCTTTGCTCTATCTCGGCGGCCGTGCCGATGCGGGTCTGTCGCACTCGCTGGTGCTGACCGTGATCGGCCTGGTGATCGGACTGTTGTTCGGCGCCATCGTCACTCGCATCTACGACCGCCGTGACGATCACGCCGCCCCGGCAGGAACCGCGGCGGCCGCCGCCCCGGTCGAGCCGGCCACGGTCAGCGTGCCAGTGGCGCCGGAGACCGCCGCGGTCACCCAGGAGACCTACCCGGAGCCCTAAACACGTTCGCCCAAACCGTCACTCGACTGTTACCGAAGTTTGCTGTGTAAATCCTGAGGTTGATGCTGTGCTGGTTGCACCTGTTTGTGCGCCGAAAGGGCAACCGTGTCGTACCTCGCCACCGCCTTCCGGCGCATCGCAGCCTGCTGCGCCGGGACAACGCTGTGCCTGACGCTGGCAACCAGCACCGGGCAGCCCGTCGCGCGCGCCGAGTCACGCGAATTGCTGGCCAGCGCCATCGCCAACACCCAGGGCGCGTACCTGGTGTACAACTTCGGCGGCGGCCATCCGGCACCGATGTTGAATGCCGCGGGCAGGTGGTACGACGGCACCAGCGGTGGCCATTTGATGATCATCAAAGCGGCGTCGCAACGGCTGCAGCCACACCTGCTTGTCGACAGCCATCACGGCTATCAGGCGCGCTGCGAACGTGATCCGCGGGCGCGCACCGGCGACGGGCTCATGCAAGCCTCGGAAACCTACACCGCGGTGCAGGCCTGGCAAGCGCTGGGCCAGCCGACCATCGCGATCAACGCGAACTTCTTCGACATCCGCGGGCAGAAGGGCGGCTCGTGGCGGTCCACCGGTTGCAGCTCACCCCTGGGCACCTATGTCGACAACACCCACGGCCAGGGCCGGGCCAACCAGTCGGTCACCGGCACCATTCCGTATGCGGGCAAGCAAGGACTTTCCGGCGGCAACGAGAATTGGAGTGCGTTGGCGACCATGATCCTGCCGACACGTGGTGCGCCGTCGGTGTTGTGGCCGCGCGGCGGGCGCGACGGTCACGATTACGATGCGGCCACCTCAACCGTCACCGGCCTGGTCGATCGCGGCGAGCAGTTCGTCGCGGTCAGCGGACTCGGCTTGCTGTCACCCGGAAATGGCGGCCAACTCAACGACGGTGGCCCGAGCGCGGCCCGCACGGCCCTGGCCTATTCCAAGCCGCGCGACGAGATGTATGTCTTCCAAGGCGGTAGCTATACACCGGATAGCGTCCAGGACCTGTTCCGTGGCCTCGGCAGCGACACCGCGGTCCTGCTCGACGGCGGCACGTCGTCGGCGATCGTACTACGCCGCGATACCGGCGGCATGTGGGCGGGAGCGGGTGTGCCCAAGGGCAATTGCGATACCCGCGAGGTGCTGTGCGATTCCCACGAGCGCTCCCTGCCGGGCTGGCTCGCTTTCAACTAGAACTTGGGCGTCAAGTCCAGCGACGTCACGGTGGTCATCTTGGTGACCAGCCAGCGTGCTTTATTGCGTTGCATGACAAGGCGATACGACAGGTATTTGAGCGACGGAACGTCCTTGGTGGCAGGACTGGTCGATGTCGTATTGGTGTACACGATCGCCGTGGCGTCCGGCCCGTTCAGAGATTCCACGGCGGCGCCGGTGACTTGGGTGTTGTTGGTGATCTGGGCCTGCTTGTTGGGCGCGACGATCGCGTCGATGTATTTGCGGTACGCCGCCTCGAAATCCCCGCTGAGATATTGCGAGGCCCGGTCGGCCAACTTGTCGATGTTGTCCGGCGTGTAGGTCCACAACGTGGTGATCGCGTTGGCGGCGGTACGCGCGACCCGTTGTTTGATGTCGACGGTGGCGCGGTCGATCAGGTAGGGCTGCACGGTCGCGCCGGCAAATGCCGCGGAACCGACGAACAGCACGGCCGCTACGACCGCCGCGATCAGCGACCACTTGCCTGCCGGCCGCCGCTCCCGGAATCCGAGGACGGGTTCCTCGGATTCGGTTGACTCATCGGCATTTTCGTCGTCGGCGAGCTCGTCGTCGGACTCCGAGTCGGGAGTTTCCGCGTCCGCTGCGTCCGTGGTGTCTGTTTCGGCGACATCTCCGGTGTCAGGAGACTCGTCGGTCAGATCACCTGCTGCATGCTGCTGATCTTCCACTGATTGCCTTCCCGCTGAGCGGTGACCACCCAACGATTTGTGTTGTCGAACTTTTGCTTCCCGTCCGGAGATTTGAAGGTGACGTCGGTAGCCACCATGACATTGGCGCTGCCGTCGTCGTTCCACCGTTCGACTCCGACGGCCAGGGTGTTGCCTTTGGTCGGCTCGGCCCGGGCGATCTGAACGAGGATCTCGTTCTGCTTGTCGTGATACTGCTTGGCGAAATCACCTGTCGCATTGGCCATTACCCGGTCAAAGTAGGCGTTGGCGTGAAACGGGTCCAGCGTCGTGAAGCCGGTCATGAACGCGCGGACGAAGCCCAGGACGTCGACGTCCCTCATCGCTTCGTTGTGTTGCGACTTGTGCTCGACCAGCACCAGTGACGACGTCGTGATGGCACCCGCGGCGAGCAGCGCGGCGACAACCGCCATCGAGGGCGCGGCCCACCTCCGCGATGGCTTCCACCAGTGTCGCGGGAGCGACGGCAGCCGGGACCACAGCGTCGTCTTCGGTAACTGTGCGATGTACAGCGGCTCTTCGCCAGGCGGGATCTGTCGACGGGGACTCATTTTTTGCCCTGCGCCGGTTTAGGTTTCGTCACGACGGTGAGGTCATCGACGAGCCAGTTGCCCTTCGCGCCTTTGACGAAGGACACCTGCACGGTGGCCGTGATGAACCGCTGCGCGTCGCCTCCACCGCGATGGCCCTGCATGAACAACAGCATCGTCGCCTTGTCCGGAGTTGCCGACAACACGGTGCTGTCGGTCACCCAGTACTCGTTGACGCCGGGGTGACCCTTTTGCACCGACTCCTGTTGCCGAACCAACTCGGGTCGATAGTTGTCCGAGGTCAGCGACTGAGCACGGGCGAAATCATCTTTGAGCGACTTGGCGTCATACGTCAGGATCTGCGCGACGATTTTGGGTCCCTGTGCGTTGACCGCGTCGCGGGACTGGTCGGATGCGCGATCGGGCAGATAGATCGCCAGGATGCTCATACCGGCGCCGGCGACGCAGAGCAATACGGCTGCCGAAACCAGACGTGCGGCGTCGCGCGTGATATTCGTGGGCCGCCGAACTGGTTGTGCCCACTGAACTTCGGTACGCAGAAGCAGGTCGGCGAAAGTGCGCCGACGGGGATCCCACAGCGGCCACAGCCATCCCACGAACATCGAGAGGGTGTCGAGCAGATGCGCGACTTCCCGGGCCGTCAGCCGCCCGATTCCGACCGGCGATCCGTTCGGTCCGATGACCTCGATCCCGAGCAGAGCGCGTCCCATGCTCCAGCCGATGAGCGGCGGGAACACCACCCGGTTAGCCATGGTCAGCAGCGCCGCGCCGACAAGGATCGAGATCGAAACCCACCACCAGATGCTGCGCGGCGGCACCGCCAACCAGACCAACGCCATGGTCGCCACCACGGCGACGCCGGGCAGCACGTCGAGAGCGAGCGCCGCTGCGCGAATATGCCAGGGCGCCAGATTATTCGGCGCTGCTTCTTCGACTACCGTTGCGGCTTCGGTCTTTTCGACCAGCAACGTCACCTCGCCACCTGGTCGAGCTTGGAGATCCGGTACTGACCTTCATCGGACACCATCGTCACCCGCAAGCGGTAACCCGCTTCCTGGTTCTGCGTCTCGCTGTTGGTCACCTTGACCCGCATCGGCACCAGAACCTCAATCGAACCGTCGGCGTTGTTGCGTTCTACGGCCGCACGAAGATCCGACACCTCGACGTGAGCGTTCGCGGCTTGATACGCCTCGACGAGCAGGCTGCTGTACAGGATCGCCTGCGACCGGAACGCTCCTGCACCACACTCGATGATCTTCTGCGCGCTGGCGGCCATCGTCGCCGTGTCAGGTGCCTGGGTGGCGGCGACGCAGGTCTTCGCGGCTTCGACGGCCGCGGCATCGTGACGCGCGGTTATCACGCTGTCATGATGCTCCTTCAGCGCCCAGACACCGCCTGCTCCGACGCCGCCGGCCAGTACGACCAGCGCCGCCGCGATGCCGACAAGCCAACGCCTACCCAGCCGCGACGCAGCGCTCGCATCGTCTACAGCCTCGGATGGTTCCGCGGAACCCTCGGCCTCTGACTCGGGCAGTTCGGCAGTGCTGGCTGGGTCGGTTCCGCTCTCGGATTCTGCCGAATCCTCGGCCGTCACCTCCGACGACGAATCGTCTGGGTCGTTCGGGGTCAGCCGGCTGGCGCCAGCATCTCCTTCCATCCGTCATCTCCTGTATTGCGTGAGTTGTTGACGGAGTATTTAGAACCGTCGGGGCCCGTCACCTCGCCACTCATCGGACTATAGACGGCTGCTGGAGGTCCGCCCGGGGTGTAAACGCAGGGGTTGGGTTGCTGACCGTTGCACTGTACGGAACCCGTGCCCGGTCGCTGCAACGGATCGCTGCTCGGCGGCGGCGTCTGCCCTCCCGGCGGCAATCTGTCGGCGGGTAGCGGATTCAGTCCGTTGTTGACAGACGGCGCCGGGATCACGAAGCCCGGTTTCACCGCCTGGTCGCAGCGCCCCCCGGGGGCGGGGCAGTTCAGGATCTGGTTGGGGTCGCCGAACCACGGGTTCGTCCCCAGCGGCTCATATGGCTTTCCGCTGCGGCAGTCTTGCGGTGTCGGCGCGCGCTTGCCCGGGACATCCATGCACGGCAGGTTGCGAGCGCCGCGAACCGCGTTGGCCTGGAAGTCCTGCGGGATCCTGCAGTAATTGTTTTCCCGCAGGGGCGCGATGCTGGTGTCCGCGGGCGCGCGCCACTCCGGCGCAGGGCGGAACCCGGTCAAACAGGGTGCCGGATAGTTGATCGCCAGCGTAAGGTCCAGCGCCGCCATCCGGTCCTTTTCGTAGGGCGCGGAGATCGCCTGCACAATCGACCCGAGCTGCGGCAGCATCACCAGCGTCTGCTCGAGGCCGGGATGGTAGCGCTTGAGCATGTCGATCACGATCTCGAGGTTGGCCAGCGTCTGCGGCAGCGCTTCACGGACGTCACTGAACACCGAGTTGAGCTGATCGGCGGTCGGAGCCGCTTGCGTCAGAACGCTTTTCACGTGCGAGTCCTGCTGGGCGGTCTGCTTGCCCAGGATGTTGAGGTTGTGTGCCCACCGTTCGATCGCGCTGCTCGACGTGGCCTGGCTGTCCAGGATCGGCGCCGAGTTCTGGATGATGTCGTCGACCTGGTTGATGTTGGTCTTGAAGTCGCCGACGATCGCCTGGGTGGAATCGACCAGTCGCTGCAGCGACGGACCCAGGCCTCCGACTGCGTCGGCCGTCTCGTCCAGCAGCTGACCGATCTTGTCCTTCGGCAACACCACCAACCCACGGTTGGCGGTGTCCAGCGCCGGGCCGATTTCACTCGGCACCGTGCCTTTCGTCATGGTCTGCCCCGGCGAGAAGAATCCGTGCGCCTTGCCCTCCGACACCAGGTCGAGGTACTGCTCACCGACCGCCGACACTGAGTGCACGTTCGCCACGGCGTCGAGCG
>JBAWAV010000528.1:0-1846 GCA_049589475.1 Mycobacterium sp. | reverse complement strand
GCGCATCCCAACGAGCGCCAGATGGGACTTTGCCTGGTGGATGCTGCCCGGACAGCGGGGGTACGACACTTCGTACTCAGTTCGGTGCTACACGCGATCGTGACCGATCTGGTGCAGCACGAGATCAAACGCGATATCGAAGAATATCTGGTGTCATCCGGGCTGGGATTCACGATTCTGCAGCCGACGAATTACATGCTGCCCCTGAAGCTTCGGCGTGTGTTCACCGAGGGAATCTTCGAGATGAACTGGGCGCTGGATCGTTACCAATCCCTGGTCGATCTTGGGGATGTCACCGAGGTCGCTTGCGCGGTGCTCAGCGAGAGCGCAAGGCATGACGGGGCGACCTACGAACTGGTGAGCCCTGGTCGCTACAACGCCCACGATTTAGGCGACATCATCGCCGGTGTGCTGGGACGCACAATCGAGGTACGCCAAGTCAATGTCGACGACTACATGGAGGCTTGGTTCGGCAAGGACCTCAACTCCGAGAAGTACCGGCATCAAAGGAAAGTCATGCGCGCCATCTCCTCGTACTACAGCCACCACGACTTTGTCGGGAACGCCAACGTATTGACGTGGTTGCTTGGTCGTGCCCCAACAACATTCGCAGAGTTCGTGAGTGAACAGCGAGACGCGCTCAGCGGGGTCGCGCAGGCCTAGCGCCATCCAGTTCACCAAGCGATTAGCCGATCCACCGAAAGGAAACAGATGAAGCTCGACGGAAACACGATCCTGATCACGGGCGGCAGCAGTGGTATCGGGCGGGGCCTGGCCGAGCATTTCCATCGTCGCGGAAACCAGGTCATCATCGCCGGGCGCCGGGCGTCGGCCCTCAACGAGGTGGTGGACGCCAATCCTGGTATGCAAGCGGTGCGTCTCGACGTCTCCGAGCCGGAGAGCATCCGCAAGGTCGCCGCTGAACTGATCTCGAAGTATCCGGCACTGAATGTGGTCGTCAACAACGCCGGCGTCCAATACGTCGATGATGTCGGCCAGCCGCTCGACGAAGAGTTGGTTACCTCCACCATTGCGACGAACTTGCTCGGCCCCTTGTGGCTGAATTCGGCACTGATCGCTCACCTGCGCCGGCAACCAGTCGCGACCATCGTCAATGTCACCTCGATGTTGGGTTACGCGCCATTGGCGACCACGGCGCTCTACTCACTCAGCAAGGCCGCGCTGCGGTCGTACACCTTGTCGCTGCGCTACCAACTGCGCGATTCCTCAATCACGGTGGTGGACCTGTCACCGCCCTACGTCGAGAGCAATTTGATGGAGAGAAACCGCACCGACCCGCGGGCAATGCCGCTCAAGGACTATCTCGATGAGGTCATGCCTCTGCTCGCCACCGACGCACCCGAGGTGCTCGTCGAGCGCGCCAAGATCCGCGCCGATGCGCAGCGTCCTAACGAAGTGTCGGTCACTCACGAGTTCAACGACATCTTTCATAGCGTCTGAGGAACGTCAAGCACTGGCCTTCACCCGCACCTTGAGTGCAGCCAGCTGCGCGGCGGAGTAGTAAGTGCCCGCCCTGACCACGGCGTTGATCCGGTGCAGGTTTTCGATGTCATCGAGGGGGTTGGCATCCAAAACCACCAGGTCGGCGTTGCGCCCGGGCTCAACCGTACCCATAGTGTCCTCTCGCCCCAAGTATTGCGCAGGATTGATGGTCGTCATCTGGAGGATCTTCAGCGGTGAGAACCCCGCATTCCCCAATTCGGCAAACTCCTGACGCAGGGTCAAGCCGGGCGCCATCATGGATCCGCCATCCGTCCCGGTCATCATCCGAACCCCATTGTCGGCGAAGAGTTTTGCCAGACTGAGCTGGCGCGGATAGAGGTCC
>JBAWAV010000527.1:0-7591 GCA_049589475.1 Mycobacterium sp. | reverse complement strand
ATGCACGAACGCCGCAGCGGCGGCGGCTTCGACGGCAGGCAATCCGGCGGCCAGCAGCGCGCCGGTCGTCCCGGACAGCACATCGCCGGACCCCGCGGTCGCGGCCCAGGACTGTCCAGCCGGGTTGAGGTATACCGGGCCGCCGGGTTCGGCGATGACGGTGACGTTGCCCTTGAGCAACACCGTCGCTCCGAACGCGTCGGCGAGCTTGCGGGTCGCGCCGATCCGGTCGTCGCCGGGCGGAGCGCCGGCCAGGCGGGCGAACTCGCCGGCGTGCGGGGTCAGCAGGGTCGGGGCGCGACGAGTGCCGAGCATGTCGGGGTGTGCCGCCAAGATCGTCAGCGCGTCGGCGTCAACCAGCACCGGCAGGTCGGTCTCCAGCGCGAACCACAGTGCGGCGGCGCCGATCTCGTCGGTGCCCAGGCCCGGCCCGACCACCCAGGCCTGCACCCGGCCGGCCGCGGCGGGGGTCGGCGACGCGATCACCTCGGGGCAATGTGCGAGCACCTCGCTGTGCGCACTGCCGGCGTAGCGCACCATGCCGGAGGTTGCGGAGACGGCGGCACTGGTGCACAGCACCGCGGCGCCGGGGTAGGTCGATGAGCCGGCCATCACGCCGGTGACGCCTTGGCTGTACTTGTCGTCGCGCGGCCCGGGCACCGGCCAGCGCGCCGCCACGTCTGCGGCGTCGAAGCCGATCACGTCGCTGCTCGGCAGGTCGAGTCCGATGTCGACCAGCTTCACCCGGCCGCAATCCGCCAGCGCGTGCACCGGTTTGAGTCCGCCGAACGTCACCGTCAATGCGGCGTGCACCCCCGGCCCGGTGATCGCACCGGTCTCGACGTCGATGCCGCTGGGGATGTCGACGGCCACCACCGGGATCCCGGCATCGTCGACGGCGGCGAAGACTTCGGCCGCGGCGGGCCGCAGCGGCCCCGACCCAGAAATCCCCACCACGCCGTCGATCACGAGATCGGTTGCCGCATCTACGCTTTGGACGACGCGGCCGCCCGCCTTTCGGAATGCGGCCAGCGCCGCGGGATGGGTGTGATCCGGTGTCAGCAGAACCGCGTCGGCGGCCGCGCCGCGGCGTCGCAGCAACGTCGCCGCCCACAGCCCGTCGCCGCCGTTGTCACCGGAACCGACCACCGCGCACACCCGACGGCCGGCGACGCCACCGGTGCGGGCGGTCAACTCCGCGATGATCTCGGTGGTCAACCCGTAGGCCGCACGCCTCATCAGCACGCCATCCGGGAGGCTCGCCAGCAACGGTGCCTCGGCCTCGCGGATCGCGTCTGCGTAGTAGTAGTGCCGCATCAACGTCAGCATTCCACGCCCGGACAACGATTCACACACAGGACTCGGCTACGTGACCGCCACCCGGCAGAGCCGTCGGTCAACTCTTGATCCACATCACCGCCGCGTGTATCGTGCTCGAAATTACGAAACCTTGCGTATCGTAATTGATCACGCGAAAGGAACCGTCGGTGCGCAGCCGCTATGCGGGCCAACCCTTCACCACGTCCACCGCCGACATCGCCGCCGCGCTCGAGCAGGTCAGCATCCCCACCCTGTTGGTGTCCCTGGTGCACATCACCGGCGACTCCCGCTTCATCCGAGACTTCAAACCCGCCGGCATCTTCCTCAACGAGGTCCAGGGTTTCATGTCCGAGGACGACAAAGCTCGTGCCCGCGCGGAGGCGTTGCCGGTGATCACCGACTACCGCGACCGGGGCTGTCCCGAATTGGATCCGCTGGCCCCTGAACTCATCGAGGAGATGATGGACTGGGCGGTCTGCGAAAGCGTGCCCGACGACTATCTGGCGTTGCTGGCCGAGGAGATGGATCTCGACGGCGTCGACCCGCGCAAGCCGGCGCCGCTGGACTCCGAACAGGCAGCCCATCTGCCGGTCGTCGTGATCGGCTGTGGCGAATCGGGAATTCTCGCCGGAATTCGGCTGCGCCAGGCCAACATCCCGTTCACGATCGTCGAGAAGAACGCCGGGCCCGGCGGGACGTGGTGGGAGAACCACTACCCCGGTGCACGCGTCGACGTGGCCAATCATTTCTACTGTTACAGCTTCGAACCGAGCAACGAGTGGACACACTTCTTCGCCGAACAGCCTGAACTGCAGGACTACTTCGAGAACGTGATGGACAAGCACGGCCTCGACGAGCACGTGCGCTGGCAGACCGAAGTCGTCGCAGCCGAGTGGGACGACGAGGACGGCGTGTGGACCATCACCACGCGTGAACCCGACGTGGGGCTCACCACGATGCAGGCGCGCGCGGTCATCACCGCGGTCGGTCAGCTCAACCGTCCGCACATCCCACAGTTGAAGGGCGCGAACATGTTTCGCGGTCCGTCGTTTCACTCGGCGGCGTGGGACCACTCGGTCGATGTCACCGGCAAGCGCGTCGCGCTGATCGGGGCCGGCGCCAGCGGCTTCCAGATCGCCCCGGCGATTGCCGACGACGTCGAGCACCTCACCGTCTTCCAACGCACCGCCCAGTGGATGTTTCCCAACCCGATGTACCACGACGCCGTCGGCGACGGGGTCCGCTGGGCTATGGACCACCTGCCCTACTACGGGCGCTGGTACCGATTCCTGGTGCTGTGGCCTGGATCCGACAAGGGCCTCGACGCCGCGCGCGTCGACCCCGCTTACGCCGACCAGGACTACGCGGTCAGCGAGATCAATGCCCTCGCCCGCCTGATGTTCACCGACTGGATCACCAATCAGGTCGACGGCGACGACGATCTACTGGCAAAGGTGCTGCCGGACTACCCGGCCACCGGCAAACGGACCTTGCAGGACAACGGCACCTGGCTGCGCACATTGCGCCGCGACGACGTGGACCTGGTCCGCACGCCGATCGAGCAGATCACCCCCGACGGCATCGTGACCGCGGACGGGGTCAGCCACGACGTGGATATCATCATCTACGCCACCGGTTTTCGGCACACCGACGTGTTGTGGCCGATGACGATCACCGGCCGGGACGGCGTCGACCTACACGGCGTCTGGGGCAGCAGGCCGTTCGCCTACCTGGGGATCACCATTCCGCAGTTCCCGAACTTCTTCGTGCTGTACGGGCCGGGCGCGCATCTGGCACACGGCGGCAGCCTGATCTTCAACTCCGAACTGCAGATGCGCTACATCGACAGCTGCCTGGCGAAGCTGGCCGACCCGAACGTCCATTCCCTCGAGCCGACCGCGGACGCGGCCGCGGCATGGCATGAGCGCACTCAGGCCGAGATCAAGCAGATGGTGTGGTCACACCCGGCGGTCAAACACAGTTACTTCAAGAACTCCGACGGCGAAATCCACACCGTCAGCCCCTGGCGTCTCAACGAGTACTGGGCAGCGACCCGCGAGCCGGACTGGTCGGCATTCGAAATACGAAGCAGGGCATGACTAATCGTGTGAAGCGTCTAGTTCGACGAGCGGCCGCACGGCACCGAACGCGGTGTGCAGCCATTCGGTCATCGTGGCCGCCAACGTCGCATGGTTCTCACGTTTGAGGATCGCGTGACCGTCGTCGGCGAACGACAGGTAGCGCACTTCGCGACCGGCGTTCCGGAGCTCCTCGACGATCTGCTCTGATTCGCTGACCGGGACGTTGGTGTCGTTGGCGCCGTGCACCACCAGCAGTGGCGCGGTCAGCGCGTCCACCCGCCGCAGCGGAGAGAGCTCTTCGAGCAGTTCTCGATCGTTGAACGGGTGACCGTATTTGGCGTAGGCGGCCTCGGCGATCCACTGCTCGGTGTTGCGGTAGAAAGTGGTGAGGTCGCTCATCCCGCAGATGGTGACGCCGGCGGCGAACAACTCCGGGTGGAAGGTCAACGCCGCCATCGTCAGATAGCCGCCGTATGACCATCCCGCGCAGGCGATCTGGTGCGGCTCCGCTTCCCCGGTCTCGATCAGGAACTGCGCGCAATCGGCGACGTCATCGATGGCCGCGAATCGCTTCTCTCTGTCGTCGGCATGACCGAATGTCCGACCCGAGCCGCCCGACCCGCGAACGTTGGGCGCCAGCACCGCGATCCCGTTGTTGACCAGATGCGGGAAGATCTCGCTGTAGTCCGGCCGGGACTGGCCTTCCGGCCCGCCGTGCAAGTAGACCACCGCGCCGGTCGCCGGGGCGCCGACGGGCCGGTACAGCCACGCGTTCAGCTCCAGGCCGTCGCGCGCCGGGATCGTCACCCGACCGATGCCGACCGGGAAGCCGGGCAGGATCGGGCCGCGGCTGGGCTCGCGGTCGATCGGTTCCCACTGCCGCGAGCGCACATCCACCAACTCGACGGTTCGCGGCATCGACGGCCCTTCGACGGTCATCGCGACCATCGAGCCGCCCGCGCTGATGGAGAGTTCGCTGGCCACCATGCCAGGTAACGGGATCGGTTCGTCCAGTGTGTAGTCGGTGTACTGGAGGATCTGTAACTCGCTGCAGCCATTGACGTTCCACAGCAGTGCGACGGTCGACAGGTCGTCGCTGACGGCGAACTCGTCGAGCTCACAGTCCGGCCGCTCCGCGACCACGAAGTAGCTGACACCATCCCGGGTGGCCACCACCTCCAGCAGCCGGGCGTGGTCGCAGCCGTTCTCGCTGCGGATCAGCGCGCGAACATAGCCGCGCCCGAAGCCGCCGCCCCGGGTGGCCGAGCCGTTCTGGTTGGTCTTGTACGTCTTGGCGGGGCGGTACAGCTTCATCACCTCGCCGTCCGGGCCGCTGCGCAGACGTCGCGAGTGGTGGTCGTCGAGGATCACGCCCGCATCGGTCGTCGATCCCGGATCGGATGGCAGCAAACCGATTTCGGTTCTGCCGTGCAGCATGATGAGTTCGCGGTAGCCGCGTGGCCCGACCCGGATCAGCGATGCCCCGGCCCACGCGTCGACCAGCCGGCCACCGGACCTGCGGTCGAGCACGGTGCACTTGCCGTCGTTCGGATCGATCAGACAGGACCGCCCGATGCCGTCCTCGCCGGTCAGGATCGCCGCCACCCGGACGCCGTCCCAGGCGATCAGCTCGGCGGTTCCGGCGTCTTCGCCGTCGACGCGCCAGGCCGTCCGGTCGTCGGGGTCGGTCGTGACCACCCAGATCTGCTTGCGGCTGCTGCCCTCGGGCGCCACCTCACAGGCCAGCCACTGACCGTCGGCGGAGTGGATCACCCGCGACACCGGGCCCGCGACCGGCAACTCGACATCGCGCGACGAGCTGGCCCGCCAGCCGCGCAGAAAGCGTTGCACCGCACGCGGATAGCCACCGTCGTCGACCAGATGCGCGAACGCGGTTCCGTCCGGGGACAGCGACGCGCCGTACGTGGCGCGCACCTGTTGTCCCATCGGATTTCGCCTCCCAGTATTTTCGGCCGCCCGGCGGCCACACTGTCTCATCTCGCACGTACCGCGGCGCGTTACAACCGAGCGAGGTCTCAGTCGCGGCTGACTGCGCGTCGACAATGGCGTGCAGGTGGCGGACGCTCGATACCGGGACGTGGAGCCGCGGTCCGGTCGATCATCTTCGACGTTAACAGCCGCGAGCGGTTGCTACTCGACGGTGACCGATTTGGCCAGGTTCCGCGGCTTGTCGACGTCGTAGCCGCGGGCCTGAGCCACCGCGGCGGCGAATACCTGCAGCGGGATGGTCGACAGCAGCGGCTGGAAAAGAGTTGACACCGCGGGGATTTCGAACAGATGATCGGCGTAGGGGCGCACCGTCTCGTCGCCCTCCTCGGCGATCACGATGGTGATAGCGCCGCGCGTCTGGATCTCGCGAATGTTGGACAGCAGCTTGGAGTGCAGCACGGCCGAACTCTTCGGTGAGGGCATCACCACGATCACCGGCAGGTCGTCTTCGATCAAGGCGATCGGACCGTGTTTGAGTTCGCCGGCGGCGAAGCCCTCGGCGTGCATGTACGCGAGTTCCTTGAGTTTCAGCGCGCCTTCCAGCGCCACCGGGTAGCCGACATGGCGACCGAGGAACAGGATGGTCGACGCCTGGGCGAATCGGTGCGCGAGCGCAGCGACCGGCGCGATGTCGGCGATCACCCGGGCAACCAGATCGGGCATCGCTTCCAGCTCGCGGTATTCCCGCTCCACCTCGTCGGGGTACTTCGTGCCGCGCGCCTGCGCCAGGGCCAGGCCGACGAGGTAGTTGGCGGCGATCTGCGCCAAGAACGTCTTCGTCGACGCCACGCCGATCTCCGGTCCGGCGCGGGTGTAGAGGACCGCGTCGCATTCGCGGGGAATCTGGGAGCCGTTGGTATTGCAGATCGCCAGGACCTTGGCCTTCTGCTCTTTGGCGTGGCGCACGGCTTCCAGCGTGTCGGCGGTCTCCCCCGACTGCGAGATGGCGACCACCAGCGTGCTGCGGTCCAGCACCGGGTCGCGGTAACGGAATTCGCTGGCCAGCTCGACCTCGACGGGCAGCCGCGTCCAGTGCTCGATCGCGTACTTGGCCAGCAACCCGGAGTGATACGCGGTGCCACAGGCCACCACGAAAACCTTGTCGATCTCGCGCAGCTCCTGATCGGAGAGCCGCTGTTCGTCGAGCACGATGCGGCCGTCGACGAAATGCCCGAGCAGCGTGTCGGCCACCGCGGTGGGCTGCTCGGCGATCTCCTTGAGCATGAAGTACTCGTAGCCGCCCTTTTCGGCGGCGGCGAGGTCCCAATCGATGTGGAACCGACGCGCGTTGGCGGCGTCGTCGTTGCCGTGGAAGTCGAAGATCCGGTAGCTGTCGGCGGTGATCGCCACGGCCTGATCCTGACCGAGCTCGACCGCTTCGCGGGTGTGCCCGATGAAGGCGGCGACGTCGGAGCCGACGAACATCTCGCCGTCACCGATGCCCACCACCAGCGGGGTGGAACGGCGCGCCGCGACGATGGTGCCCGGCTCGTCGGCATTGGCGAACACCAGCGTGAAGTGGCCCTCGAGGCGGCGCAACACCGCCAGCACGGCGGCGGTGAAGTCGCCCGCGGTCTCGCCGTGGTGGTACGCCTGGGCGACCAGGTGAACAGCCACCTCAGTGTCGGTGTCGCTGGCGAACTCGACGCTGGCGGTCTCCAGTTCGTGGCGCAGCACCGCGTAGTTCTCGATAATGCCGTTGTGGACGACGGCGATCTTGCCCGCGGCGTCGCGGTGCGGGTGCGCGTTGCGGTCGGTGGGACGTCCATGCGTGGCCCAGCGGGTGTGGCCGAGACCGGTGCTACCGGTCAGGCTGGCGGGATCGGTCTCGGCGAGCGCTTCCTCCAGGTTGGCGAGCCGGCCGGCCCGCCGACAAACAGTCAACTTTCCGGCGCAGTCCACCAATGCCACGCCCGCGGAGTCGTAGCCGCGGTACTCCATCCGGCGCAGCGCGTCGATCACGACGTCCAGGGCGGGCTGGTGCCCGACGTAGCCGACGATTCCGCACATAGCCCTTCAGGGTAGTGCAGTCGACCCGCTACAAGCCCCTCGCGACGCGGTGCAGCCGCCCCGATCGGGACGGCTGCACCGTTCTGACCTGCAAGAGGTCGGTTATCTGTTAGCCGGCTTACCGGCCGTTCCAGCCCGGCCCACCAGGGCCACCCGGCGGACCCCAGCCG
>JBAWAV010000526.1:0-11016 GCA_049589475.1 Mycobacterium sp. | reverse complement strand
GATGTACCACTTCATCAAAGAGTGACGCGCGGACCGCGCGTCCCTCAGATACCAGCGAGCCCCGTGCGTAATGCACGGGGCTCGCCGTATCGAGAGACCGGGGGTCACTGCAGCCCTCAGGACACCGTCGCGGTCATGTATCGCTCGATGCCATGAGCATAGGCAAGGCTGCCCTAATCTCGCAAGAGGTTGCTCGCCTACGCGCACGGGCGACCGACTGGCCGCGAACCGGCAGGCCGAAGCCGACCAGCGCGTCCAGCACGGCCTGGCCGCGCCGCATGGCTGCCAATTCGTCGGCGCCGGCCACCTGCGGCACTTGAGTCGCAGTCGCCACCACCATCGATCCGACGATCTGCCACATCGCCGCGATCGACATCGCGCCGCCGCTGACCGCGTACAGCCTGGTGAACAGCGCTTCCAGCGTGCGGTGGCAGCGGTGGGCCACCCAGGTCGCCAGGGCAGCCTCGCTCGGCAGGCACACCGATCCCTCGCCGACGCTGTCGCCTTCGGTGAGATGCGTGTCGTCGGGCAGCACGCGCACGGTTGGGTCGACGACCCCGGCCCAGTCGATGACACCGTCTGAGTCGACGTGCACCCAGAGGTTCTCCAGGCCGGTGTCCCACGCTCGTGCCTCGAGCACGAGCAGCGCGACCACCCGGCCGATCACGGTGTGTATCAGAGTCGCCGCCAATTGCCTTGCGGCGCTGCGTCGGTCCATGTCGACCACCGCGGCGTCGAACATCGACTGCAACCGATCGGTCCTGACAGCCGACTCCAGTCGCCACCACCGGCGGATCGAGACGTCGCTCATCACCGCAACGCCGTAGACCCGGGGGCATTGCGAATACAGCTCGCGGAGCCTCCTGCTCGACTCGTGCAGTGGCAGCACGCGCTCGATGGACATCGCCGCGATCAGCGGGTCGTCGATTAGGGTAGTCACAGGCGTCTCCTTTTGTGAGGTTAGCCTAACCATAGTGGCAGCGTCGTATGCTGTGAGGGCGTTCACAACCGCCGCACCTGGAGATACGACAGCCGGTAGTAAGCGCGAGTACGCTGGCGGCATTGCACAGGAGATGATCAAGCATGGCTAAGCTGACGCGCCTCGGGGATCTGGAGCGTGCCGTGATGGACCATCTGTGGTCCACCGCCCAACCCCAAACCGTCCGCCAGGTGCACGAAGCGCTGTCCGAGCACCGCGACCTGGCCTACACGACGGTGATGACCGTCTTGCAGCGACTGGCCAAGAAGAATTTGGTCTGGCAAATCCGCGACGATCGCGCGCATCGCTATGCGCCGGTGCAAGGGCGCGATGAACTCGTCGCCGGGCTGATGGTCGACGCGTTGGATCAGGCCGCCGATTCCGGAAGCAGGCAGGCCGCGCTGGTGCACTTCGTCGAGCGTGTCGGCAGCGACGAGGCTGAGGCGCTTCGGCGCGCATTGGACGAGTTGGAATGTAGCCATCGGAGCGCGCCGCCCGGTGGCGCTCGGCCCGAGGGCTGAGAGAGACTGGAACCATGTCCGGGCTGGCCTTCACCCTTCTCGCGGTGATGCTGGTCGGTCCGGTACCGGCCCTGCTGGCGCGGGCGACCTGGCCGTTGCGCGCTCCCCGTGCAGCGATGGTGTTATGGCAGGCAATTGCCGTCGCGGCGGTCCTATCGGCGTTCAGCGCCGGCATCGCGATCGCCAGCCGGTTGTTCGTCCCGGGCGCAGACGGGCGACCGACCGCCAGCCCCGCGGCAGAGATCGGCCGGCTCGGCTGGCCGCTGTGGATCCTGGACGTCGCGGTGTTCGCGCTGACCTTGCTCATCGGCGCCCGGCTGGCGGTCGCCGTGATCAGGGTGGCGGTCACCACGCGTCGGCGGCGGGCCCACCACCGCATGCTCGTCGACCTCCTCGGGCTGTCGCCCGACGCGTTTCCCGTGCGAGCACGCGCCCGCGGCCGCGACCTACGCGTGCTGGAAGTGGCGCAGCCGCTGGCCTACTGCCTGCCTGGCGTTCGCAGTCGTGTGGTGCTCAGTGAGGGCACGCTCGAATCACTGGCCGAGGCCGAGGTCTCGGCGATCCTGAGCCACGAGCGTGCCCACCTGCGGGCCCGCCACGATCTGGTCCTCGAAGCGTTCACCGCCGCGCACGCCGCATTTCCCCGATTCGTCCGCAGCGCAAGCGCTTTGGATGCCGTGCAGCTATTGGCCGAGCTGTTGGCCGATGATGCCGCGGTTCGGGTGGCCGGCCGCGCTCCCCTGGCCCGTGCTTTGGTGACCTGCGCGTCTGGCCAGACTCCATTGGGTGCATTGGCCGCCGGTGGTACGCACACGCTGCTGCGGGTACGCCGGCTATCGGGCAGGGGCAACAGCCTGATGGTGTCAACGGCGGCCTACCTCGCCGCAGCGGCGGTGCTGGTGGTGCCCACCCTGGCGCTGGCGATTCCCTGGCTCACCGAACTGCACCGGTTGTTCACCGCCGCCTAACCCGCCAAACCGGCAGCCGCACCGCTTTGGCGATACTTTGCAGGTACCTCGATCCCGCTGTGCCACAGTGTTCGGTGCAGGGCCTGGATCAAAGTGACGAAACGTGAGAGGCGAAGACATGAGCTCGTCGGAATCAAAGACCGGTACCGCGCAGATCGGCGTCACGGGTTTGGCGGTGATGGGTTCGAACCTCGCCCGCAATTTCGCTCATCACGGGTACACGGTCGCGCTGCACAACCGTTCGATCGCCAAGACCGATGCGCTGCTCAAAGAGCATGGCAGCGAAGGCAATTTCGTCAGGTCGGAGACCATCGCGGAATTCCTGGATGCGTTGGAGAAGCCGCGCCGAGTGATCATCATGGTCAAGGCGGGCGACCCCACCGACGCCGTCATCAATGAGCTCGCCGACGCGATGGAAGACGGCGACATCATCATCGACGGCGGCAATGCGCTCTACACCGACACCATCCGCCGCGAGAAGGCGATGCGCGAGCGTGGACTGCACTTCGTCGGGGCCGGCATCTCCGGCGGTGAAGAAGGCGCGCTGAACGGACCGTCGATCATGCCCGGCGGACCGGCCGAGTCGTACAAGTCGCTCGGCCCTCTGCTGGAGGAGATCTCCGCACACGTCGACGGTGTCCCCTGCTGCACGCACATCGGTCCGGACGGCGCTGGGCACTTCGTCAAGATGGTGCACAACGGCATCGAATACTCCGACATGCAGCTCATCGGCGAGGCGTACCAACTGCTGCGCGACGGGCTCGGCAAGACCGCACCCGAGATCGCCGACGTCTTCGCCGAATGGAACCAGGGCGACCTGGACAGCTTTCTGATCGAGATCACTGCGGAAGTCCTGCGCCAGACCGACGCCAAGACCGGCAAGCCGCTCGTCGACGTCATCGTCGACGAGGCCGAGCAGAAAGGCACCGGCCGCTGGACGGTGAAGTCGGCCCTGGACCTCGGAATACCGGTCACGGGTATCGCTGAGGCGGTATTCGCCCGCGCGCTGTCCGGGTCGGTGGCCCAGCGCAAGGCGACGACCGGACTGGCATCCGGCCATCTAGGCGAAAAGCCAAGCGATGCAAAGCAATTCATCGATGACGTCAGCAAGGCACTGTACGCGTCGAAGATCATCGCCTACGCGCAGGGCTTCAACCAGATCCAGGCGGGCAGCGCCGAATACGACTGGGGCATCACGCTGGGCGACATGGCCACCATCTGGCGCGGCGGGTGCATCATCCGGGCCAAGTTCCTCAACCGGATCAAAGAAGCTTTCGACGAAGACCCCAATCTGCCCACGCTGATCGTCGCGCCGTATTTCCGCAGCGCAATCGAGTCGGCCATCGACAGTTGGCGCCGAGTCGTGGTGACCGCCACCCAATTGGGTATCCCCATCCCGGGCTTCGCATCGGCGTTGTCGTACTACGACGCGCTGCGCACCGAGCGACTGCCCGCCGCGCTCACCCAGGGTTTGCGGGACTTTTTCGGTGCACACACATATGGACGGATCGATGAGGACTCGAGCAAGAAGTTCCACACGCTGTGGAGTGGCGACCGCTCCGAGGTGCCGGCATAACCGGAATCACGCAAGGGGCATGAAGCAATGAGGTTTCTGGACGGACACCGTCCCGCCTACGACCTGACATACAACGACGTCTTCATCGTGCCGAACCACTCCGATGTGGCGTCCCGCTTCGACGTCGACCTGTCCTCCTTCGACGGCGCGGGCACCACCATCCCAGTGGTGGTGGCCAACATGACCGCGGTCGCGGGCCGGCGAATGGCCGAGACGGTGGCCCGCCGCGGTGGGATAGTCGTTCTGCCGCAAGACCTTCCGATCACCGCGGTGCAGCAGACGGTGGACTTCGTCAAGAGCCGCGACCTGGTCGTCGACACCCCGGTCGTCCTCGCGCCAGAGGATTCGGTGTCGGATGCGCTGGCGTTGATCTCCAAACGAGCGCACGGCGCCGCGGTGGTGACCTTCGAGGGCCGCCCTATCGGCCTGGTCACCGAGTCGTGCTGCGAAGGCGTGGATCGGTTCGCGCGGGTGCGCGACATCGCAATCACCGATTTCGTCAACGCCCCGGTCGGCACCGAACCGCGAAAAGTTTTCGATCTGCTCGAGCACTCACCCGTCGACCTCGCGGTACTCACCGGCGCGGACGGCAAGCTGGCCGGCGTGCTGACCCGCACCGGCGCGATCCGCGCCGGCATCTACACACCGGCCGTCGACGGCAAAGGCCGGCTACGCATCGGGGCCGCGGTTGGCATCAACGGCGAGGTGGTGGCCAAGGCGCAGGCACTGGTCGAAGTCGGCGTCGACCTCGTCGTCGTCGACACCGCCCACGGGCACCAGGTCAAGGCGCTGGACGCTATCAAGGCGATCTCGTCGCTGGACCTCGGCGTACCACTGGTCGCTGGCAACGTGGTGTCGGCCGACGGCACCCGCGACCTGATCAGCGCCGGGGCGTCGATAGTCAAGGTCGGTGTCGGCCCGGGAGCGATGTGCACCACCCGCATGATGACTGGCGTCGGTCGTCCACAGTTCTCGGCTGTCCTCGAATGCGCTTCGGCGGCAAAGCAACTCGGTGCCCACGTGTGGGCCGACGGCGGAGTGCGGCACCCCCGCGACGTTGCGCTGGCGCTGGCGGCCGGTGCGTCCAACGTGATGATCGGATCGTGGTTCGCCGGCACCTACGAATCGCCCGGCGACCTGATGCGTGACCGCGACGACCGGCCGTACAAAGAGAGCTACGGCATGGCATCCAAGCGTGCGGTGGTTGCCCGCGCCGGCGCCGACAGCGCCTTCGAGCGCGCCCGCAAAGCATTGTTCGAAGAAGGGATTTCGACGTCGCAGATGGGCTTGGACCCCACCCGTGGCGGCGTCGAGGACCTGCTCGACCACATCACGTCGGGTGTGCGCAGCACCTGCACGTACGTCGGTGCGTCGACGTTGGCCGACTTGCATGGGCGCGCGGTGGTCGGCGTCCAGTCGGCCGCGGGCTTCGCCGAAGGCCACCCGCTGCCCTTCGGGTGGTAACGCGAACAGTGGGGCGTGTCGTCGCGGCGGCGAGCACTCTAAGGCGTCGTGACTTCGCTACCATAAAAGGTCACGTCAGCAGTGAATACGTCGAGGGAAAGGTTTTTCGTGCCACAGGCACCCGCGCCATCCGGCGTGTGTGACGCCGACTCCGAGGAGCCTCCTTCTCGAGGGTGGCCTCGATGAATCTCTTCGTCACCCTGCTCAGCCTGCTGGCCATCGTCCTGCTGATCCTGGGCAACGCGCTGTTCACCGCCGCCGAATTCTCGCTGACCACACTCGAACGCAGCACTGTCGAGGCCAACGCCCGTGGCGGACGCCGTCGCGACCGTTTTGTTCGCCGCGCCCACCACAACCTGTCGTTTCAGCTGTCCGGAGCGCAACTTGGTATCTCGATCACCACGCTGATCACCGGATACCTCACCGACCCGCTGGTCGCCGAGTTGCCGCACCCGGCCATGGACGCACTCGGGGTGCCCAACCGCGTCACCGACGCCGTCATCACGTTCCTGACACTGCTGGTGGTCACATCGGTGTCGATGATTTTCGGTGAGCTGGTCCCCAAGAACCTTGCCGTGGCACGGCCGTTGCACACCGCGCGCGCCGTCGCCGGCCTGCAGCTGCTGTTCTCGTGGCTGATGACGTATCCGATCCGGTTGACCAACGGGGTGGCCAACTGGATCCTGCGCAAGCTCGGCGTCGAGCCCCTTCAGGAACTGCGGTCGGCCCGATCAGCCCAGGAGCTGGTGTCGCTGGTGCGCAGCTCCGCTCGCAGCGGCTCGCTCGATCCGGCCACCGCGGCATTGCTGGACCGCTCGCTGCAATTCGGCGAACTGACCGCAGAAGAGCTGATGACTCCACGGGCGAAAATCGTTGCGCTGCAAGTCGACAACACCGTCGCGGATCTGGTCGAGGCCGCGGCCGAGAGCGGCTTTTCACGGTTTCCGATCGTCGACGGCGACCTCGACGAGACGGTCGGCATCGTGCACGTCAAGCAGGTCTTCGAAGTCTCGCCCGCCGAGCGCGAACTCACGCTGGTGACAGCCGTCGCGCGGCCGGTCGCGAAGGTGCCCTCGACGCTGGACGGCGACGCACTGATGGGACAGATCCGCGCCAACGACCTGCAGACGGCCATGGTCGTCGACGAGTACGGCGGGACCGCGGGCATGGTGACCGTCGAGGACCTCATCGAAGAGATCGTCGGCGATGTTCGCGATGAGCACGACGACGCGACCCCGGACGTCATCGCGGCAGGAAACGGCTGGCGGGTGTCCGGTCTGCTGCGCATCGACGAAGTGGCCGCCGCGATCGGCTACCACGCGCCGGAGGGCGAATACGAGACGATCGGCGGGCTGGTGCTGCAACAGCTCGGCCGGATCCCGGTCGGTGGCGACGAGGTGCAGTTGCGCGGCTACGAGTCCGACGGCATACTGCACGCCTCGTCGTGGCGGGCCAAAGTGATCCGGATGGACGGGCGCCGCATCGACCTGCTGGAACTGACTCAGGTCGCCGATCATGCCGATTCGGCCGCGGTGGGAGGCCGCTGATGCGCGACGTGTTCGGGATATTGGCGACGCTTTTGCTGGTGGGCGCCAACGCGTTTTTCGTGGCCGCGGAATTCTCCCTGATCTCCGCGCGGCGGGACCGCCTCGAAGCGTTGGCCGAGCAGGGCAGGTCGAGCGCGGTCACAGCGATGCGGGCCGGCGAGCAGCTTCCACTGATGTTCGCCGGAGCCCAGCTCGGTATCACGGTGTCGTCGATCCTGCTCGGCCGCCTCGGCGAGCCCGCCGTCGCCGACCTGCTGCGGCGCCCGTTCGATCTGTTCGGCCTCTCCCCCGCGCTGCTGCACACTCTGTCGTTCGTGATTGCGCTGGCGATCGTGGTGACCGTGCATGTCCTGCTCGGCGAAATGGTCCCGAAGAACATCGCGATCGCCGGGCCGGAGAAGGCGGCGATGCTGCTGATTCCGGCCTATCTGGTGTATGTGCGCGCGGTCCGGCCGGTCATCGCGTTCTACAACCGGTGCAGCAACGCCACCTTGCGGGCGTTGCGGGTCCGGCCCCGCGACGAGCTCGACATCACCGTCTCCACCGTCGAGCTCAGCGAGATGATCGCCGAGTCGGTGTCAGAGGGTCTGCTCGATCCCGAAGAACACACCAGGCTGACCCGGGCCCTGCAAATCCGGAACCGGAAGGTCGCCGACGTGGCGGTGCCCGCCGCTGAGATCCGTGCCGTCCCGGTGGCCGCGGCCGGCTCCGGCCCGACGGTCGACGCAGTCGAAAAGGCTTTGGCCGCAACGGGTTACTCCCGCTTCCCGGTGGTCGACGTCGACCACCGGTTCCTGGGGTATCTGCACATCAAAGATGTGCTCGCCTTGAGCGACGACCCACATGCCGTGGTCGACGTGGCCCGAGTTCGCCCGCTGCCGCGGGTCGCCGAATCGCTGAGTGTGCCCGAGGCGTTGTCGCGGATGCGACGAAGCAACAGTCACCTCGCGCTGGTCACCGGCTCTGACGGCGCCGTGGTGGCGATGGTTGCGCTGGAAGATCTGGTGCGGGATCTGGTCGGCGCAGTACGCGATGGCACGCCGCGTGTCTGACGTCCGGCGACGATGCAGGCCGGAACGGCCCGCGGAGGAACCGGACAATCCGGCCGTGTCACTGGCCGTCGAACAGTGGACGTCTCGTGCCGACCACTACGCCGCGCGGGTCGACGCGTTCATTACGCCGCACGTCGAGCGGGTCCGGGTTGGTGTGTCACATCCGGTGTGGGACTTCCTGTTCAGTTACTACAGCCTGCGCCCGAGACAGCTGCGCTGCTGGCACCCGGGCTACGGGGTCCGGCTCGGCGGAGCCGAGGCGCTTCGCCGCTACCGCGACCGGCGCGGCTACGGCAGCGACGCTGACGGGGCCTCGGTCAGCGAGGACCACCTGCGGAGCCGCCTCGACACCGTCGCGTTCATCGCGGATCTGCTAGGTGCCACCGAGCAGCGGACGCCCCTGCTGAAGTGCTTCGGGTTGCACGAGTGGGCGATGGTCTATCGCAGCGAGGCCGTCCGACACGACCGTGTTCCGTTGCGACTGGGCGCGGCCGGGACCGACGCAGTGGTCGAGGCCGAGCTCGCGGGGCCGCTGCGGTGCAGCCACTTCGATGCCTACCGCTTCTTCACGGCCGACGCCGCGCCACGAAACACCGGATCGCCCAGTCGTGCGACGCAACAGGATTGGGAGCAGCCTGGCTGCTTGCACGCGAATATGGACCTGTACAAATGGTCCTACAAGTTGAGTCCGCTGATCGACTCCGAGTTGCTGCTGGACTGCTTGGAGTTGGCTGCGGCCGCGCGTGAAATCGACATGCGAGCAAGCCCGTACGACCTGAGTGATTTTGGGTACACACCGATCGCCGTCGAGGAAGCCGCGGGTCGCGCTGAATATGTGCGTTGCCAGAAGGCCATCGCGGCACGTGCTGCGCCGCTTCGGGCAGCATTGCTGGACCGGTGTGACCTGCTGCTGCGGGCTGCCGGTTGCCGGTAGTTGGGTTGCTGGCCGGTAGGCTGGGAACGATTTATCGAGGCTAATGCGGAGGAAAATGATGACGGATCGCGTGTCGGTGGGGAACCTGCGCGTCGCCAAAGTGCTGCATGACTTCATCAACAGCGAGGCGTTGCCCGGCACCGACATCGACCCGGACAGCTTCTGGGCGGGCGTCGACAAGGTCGTCACCGACCTGCAGCCGAAGAACCAGGAGCTGCTGGAACGCCGTGATCAGCTGCAGGCACAGATCGACAAATGGCACCGGCAGCACATCATCGAGCCGATCGACCCCGAGGCGTACCGCGCGTTCCTCACCGAGATCGGCTATCTGCAGCCCGCACCCGCCGACTTCACCATCACCACCGCCGGAGTCGACGACGAAATCACCACGACGGCCGGTCCGCAGTTGGTGGTCCCGGTTCTCAACGCCCGGTTCGCGCTGAACGCCGCCAACGCCCGATGGGGTTCGCTGTACGACGCCCTCTACGGCACCGACGTGATCCCCGAAGACGACGGCGCCGAGAAGGTGCCAGCCGGCGGCACCGCCGGCTATAACCCAGTGCGCGGCGACAAGGTCATCGCCTACGCGCGCAAGTTCCTCGACGAGGCGGTTCCGCTGTCATCGGGCTCATGGGCCGACACGACCGGGCTCAGCCTCGACGACGGCCAGCTGCAGGTCGCGACCGCCGACGGTTCGGTCGGACTGGCCGACCCGGAGAAGTTCGTTGGCTACAGCGGCGAGCTCGGCTCCCCCGAGTGGTCGGTGCTGCTGGCCAACCACGGGCTGCACATCGAGATCCTGATCGACCCTGAATCCCCGATCGGCAAGACCGACGCCGCCGGGATCAAGGACGTCGTCCTGGAATCGGCGATCACCACGATCATGGACTTCGAGGACTCCGTCGCCGCCGTCGACGCCGACGACAAGGTGCTGGGATACCGCAACTGGCTCGGACTGAACAAGGGCGACTTGTCCGAGGACGTCAAGAAGGGCGGCAAGAGCTTCACCCGGGTGCTCAACCAGGACCGCACCTACAAGACGCCGGACGGTGGTGAGCTGTCCTTGCCCGGCCGCAGCCTGCTGTTCGTCCGCAACGTCGGCCACCTGATGACCAACGACGCGATCGTCGACGCCGACGGTCACGAGGTGTTCGAGGGCATCCTGGACGCGCTGTTCACCGGTGTGACCGCGATCCACGGACTCAAGACCGGTGACGGCAATGGGCCGTTGACCAACAGCCGCACCGGGTCCATCTACATCGTGAAGCCCAAGATGCACGGGCCCGACGAGGTGGCGTTCACCTGCGAACTGTTCAGCCGCGTCGAGGACGTTCTGGGCCTGCCGCAGGCCACCCTAAAGGTCGGCATCATGGACGAGGAACGCCGCACCACGCTCAACCTCAAGGCGTGCATCAAAGCCGCCGCCGACCGGGTGGTGTTCATCAACACCGGCTTCCTGGACCGCACCGGCGACGAGATCCACACGTCGATGGAAGCGGGCCCGATGATCCGCAAGGGTGCGATGAAGAGCACCGCCTGGATCAAGGCCTACGAGGACAACAACGTCGACACCGGCTTGGCCGCCGGTTTCAAGGGCAAGGCGCAGATCGGCAAGGGCATGTGGGCCATGACCGAGCTGATGGCCGACATGGTCGAGCAGAAGATCGGCCAGCCGAAGGCGGGCGCCACGACCGCGTGGGTGCCGTCGCCCACCGCGGCCACCCTCCACGCCATGCACTACCACTACGTGGACGTGGGCGCGGTGCAGGAGGAACTGCAGGGCAAGACCCGCACGACCATCGAGGAGCTGCTCACCATTCCGCTGGCCAAGGAGCTGGCCTGGGCGCCGGAGGAGATCCGCGAGGAGGTCGACAACAACTGCCAGTCCATCCTCGGCTACGTGGTGCGCTGGATCGACCAGGGCGTCGGCTGCTCGAAGGTGCCCGACATCCACAACATCGCGCTGATGGAGGAC
>JBAWAV010000525.1:0-2055 GCA_049589475.1 Mycobacterium sp. | reverse complement strand
ACGCGGCGTCGCAGGCTGAGGCGCTGATGTGCGACAGTGATCCAGTCGCGATCATCGGCGGCGGCAACTCGGCCGGGCAGGCGGCGATCTTCCTTTCCGGGCACACCACCCGCATTACCCTCATCGTCCGCGAGCACGACCTGAGCGAGAACATGTCGCGCTACCTCATCGATCAGGTCACGCGGCTCCCGAACGTCCACGTCATGGTGGACAGCGAGGTGCGGGAACTGCACGGCGACCAGGCGCTTGAGGCCCTCACCGTCGTCGGCAGCCGTACGGGCACGCGGCGCGTCCTTCCGGCGCGCGCGCTCTTCGTCTTCATCGGGGCTGTGCCGTGCACCGACTGGCTGGACGGCCTGGTTGACCTTGACGACCACGGATTCGTCCTGACCGGGGCCGGCGCGCTGGTCGCAGCCGTCCGTCCGGACGGAACGGGGCCCTTGCCGCTGGAGACCAACAGGCCGGGCGTCTTCGCCGTCGGCGATGTCCGCAGCGGATCGGCCAAACGAGTCGCCGCGTCCGTGGGCGAGGGCGCGATGGCCATCCGGCTCGCCTTCGAAAGAACCCGGCCGACATAAGCAACCGTGACAGGGAGGCAGGAGGCAGCCATGCCAGTGATGGGGTTTACCAAGTTCGAGCGCTTCTTCCGCGCCGCGGGCGGCGTCAGCGTCGACCGGGACGATGTCAAGCGCTACCTCGATTTCGTCGACGACGTCCTCTACGACCTGCTGCTAATCGGGCAGGCCACCGCGAAGGCCAACGCCCGCGACATCATCGAGCCTGGGGACCTGCCGGTAACCAAAGGCTTGCAGGAGAGCATGCACGCGTTCCAGCGCCTCGAAGAGGAGATTGAGCTCATGCCCGTCCTCGAGTCCCTCGCGGCCCGCCCGCCGCTCGACTACGCGCTCAGCGATGCGACGCAGGCCCGGCTTCCAGTTCTCTTCGGCGGCATCAGCATGGCCCTCGCCAGGACATTCAAGCTCGTCGACCCCGACATAAAAGCCGTGCACAGCGCGGAATGGGAGCGCGCGTTCAGCCTCTTCCGGCTGCTGGTCTGACCGCTTCTCGTCCCGCTATCTCAGGACTACCAGGTTGAAGGATGTGCTCGTCCCCACGGCCAGGAAGCGTAGTGACTAGAAGTATCCAGAAAGTCACGTTCAGCCGACCAGCCCCGCACGGCTTTCACATGCTCCGGCCCGTAGTCCAGAAAGTACCGCGGGCCGCGGTTCTAGCAGGAGGTAGCGATGCCAGTCGCAGTCGGAATCGACCTAGGTACCACCAACTCTGTGATCGCGGCGACGGTGGACGGCCAGCCAACCGTGATACCGAACGCCGAGGGATCGCGGACCACTCCGTCGGTGGTTGCCTTTACGCCGCAAGGCGAGCGCCTGGTGGGGCAGATCGCCCGGCGGCAGGCGATCCTGAACCCGAAGGGGACGATCTACTCGGCGAAGCGGTTCATCGGGCGGCGTTACGACGAAGTCGCCAGCGAGGTGAACGCTGTGTCGTTCGACGTGGTCGCCGGGCCGGACGGCGCCGCGCGGCTCAAGATCCAGGACCGGCTGTACGCGCCGGAGGAGATCTCCGCCCTCGTGCTCCGCAAGCTCGCCGAGGACGCGTCGAAATTCCTCGGCGAGCGGGTCACCGAGGCGGTCATCACGGTGCCGGCGTACTTTAACGACGCGCAGCGCCAGGCGACCAGGGACGCCGGCCGCATCGCCGGCCTGGAGGTGCTCCGCATCATCAACGAGCCCACGGCGGCGGCGCTGGCCTACGGTCTGGACAAGAAGAGCAACGAGACGGTCCTGGTCTTCGACCTGGGCGGCGGAACCTTCGATGTGAGCATCCTCGACATCGGCGAGGGCGTGGTCGAGGTACGGGCGACCGCAGGCGACACGCATCTGGGCGGGGACGACTTCGACCGGCGCATCGTCGATTACGTGGCCGACGAGTTCCAGCGCGACAACGGCATCGACCTGCGGACCGACCCGCAGGCCCTGCAGCGCCTCTTCGAGGCGGCGGAAAAGGCGAAAGTGGAGCTGTCCGCGGTTACCC
>JBAWAV010000524.1:0-12943 GCA_049589475.1 Mycobacterium sp. | reverse complement strand
GTGGTCGACGAGGTCACCGCGCTGTTCCGCAGCGACCAGAAGGACAAGGCTGCGGAGATCATCCCCGACGAAGTCATCGACGACGCCGCGATCGTCGGCGACGTCGACTACGTGCGTAAGCAAATCAAGGCCTGGGAAGCCGCGGGCGTGACCATGATGGTGGTGTCCGGTCGCAGTACAGAGCAGGTCCGCGAGCTGGCGTCGCTGATTTGACCCGTGCTTGCCAGGGAGATAGAACACGTTCTAAATTGTCCGGATGACAGCCTCCCAGCACACCATCGCGGGCACCGTACTGACGATGCCGGTGCGGATCCGCAGAGCAAACCAGCACATGGCGATGTTCTCGGTCGACGCCGACGCCGCACAACACTTGATCGACTACAGCGGACTGCAGGTGTGCCGGTATCTGCCCGGGCGCGCGATCGTGATCCTGATGTTGATGCACTACATCGACGGCGACCTGGGCCAGTACTACGAGTTCGGCACCAGCGTGATGGTGAACCCACCGGGGTCGAGCGCCAGCGGACCGCGCGCGCTAGGGTCGGCCGGAGCCTTCATCCACCACCTGCCCGTCGACCAGGAGTTCACTCTGGAAGCCGGCACCAAGATTTGGGGCTACCCGAAAGTGATGGCGGACTTCACCATTCGATACGGACGGCAGTTCGGTTTCGACTGCACCGTCGACGGGCAACTGGTGGTCGGCATGGAATTCCGCCCCGGTCTGCCGATTCGGTTGACCCCGCGCACGCAGACGCAGCGCAGCTACTCGCACCGCGACGGCGTCACCCGCGAGACCTCGTTCGAACACACACTCGACGGTGTGCGCAATCGATTTGGTGGCGTGCGCATCTGGCTGGGTGACCACCCCTACTCGAAAGAGCTGGCGTCGCTGGGCCTTCCGAAGCGTGCGATATTGAACAGCTCGGTTGAGAACGTGCAAATGACATTCGGCGATGCTCAGGAGATCTCATGACTATGACTAAACCGGATGTCGACTTGACCGACGGGACTTTCTACGCGGGTGACTCCCGGCCCGTCTACAAGTGGATGCGCGAAAACGAGCCGGTGTTCAGGGACCGCAACGGATTGGCCGCCGCGTCGACGTACCAGGCCGTCATCGAAGCGGAACGCAAACCCGAGCTGTTCTCGAATGCCGGCGGCATCCGGCCCGACCAGCCCGGTGTCGAGATGATGATCGAGATGGACGACCCGCAACACCTGTTGCGCCGCAAGCTCGTCAACTACGGCTTCACCCGCAAGCGTGTTAAGGACCTGGAATCCAAGATCGTTTCGCTGTGCGACACCCTGATCGACGCGGTGTGCGAACGCGGCGAGTGCGACTTCGTCTGGGACCTCGCCGCGCCGCTGCCGATGGCGGTGATCGGCGACATGCTCGGTGTGCGTCCGGAAGAACGCGAGATGTTCCTCAAGTGGTCCGACGATCTGGTCAGTTCCTTGAGCAGCACTGCGGCGCAAGAGGATATGCAGATCACCATGGATGCCTTCGCTGCCTACAGCGGATACATGATGGGGATGATCGAGGCCCGCAAAGCGGAACCGACTGATGATCTGGTCAGCGTCCTCGTACATGCGGAGGTCGAAGGATCCCGCCTGGAGGACCACCAGATCGTCACGGAGGTTTTGCTGCTCCTGATCGGCGGTGACGAGACGACGCGGCACACGCTGTCGGGTGGGACGAGGCAGCTGCTGTTGCACCCCGAACAGCATCGGCGCCTGACAGGCGATCTGAGCTTGCTGCCCAACGCGATCGAGGAGATGCTGCGCTGGACCGCGCCCGTGAAGAACATGGCGCGCACCATCACCGCCGACACCGAGTTTCACGGCACGGCGCTGCATCAGGGCGAAAAGATGATTTTGCTGTTCGAGTCGGCGAACTTCGACGAGAAGGTGTTCGAGGACCCGGAGAGCTTCAACATCGAGCGGTATCCGAACAACCACCTCGCGTTCGGGTTCGGGACGCACTTCTGCCTGGGCAACCAACTGGCCCGGCTAGAGCTGTCCATCATGCAGACCCGTCTGCTGCAGCGCATTCCGGATATGCGGCTAGCGTCCGACGCCGCGCTGCCGTTGCGGCCGGCGAACTTCGTATCGGGTCTGGAGAAGATGCCGGTCGCCTTCACCCCGAGCGCGCCGCTGGTCTGACAGCTGCGGCTACGCGGCCTAAGGGATCGCCCTCTACGACGCCGACTGCGAGGCCTCGGCAGCTGCGCCGCGAAAAGTGTTGGGCGATCAGGACTTTGAAACGGCACGGCACGAGGGCGCTGCGCTGTCCACCGAAGAGGTGATCGCCTACACGCAACGTGGCCGCGGCGAACGCAAGTACAACATCGCCACAAGGCTTTTCGTCTCACCACGAACAGTGGATGGTCCGCTTTGGGCGGCGCCAGCGCATGTCTTGCACGGTTGCGACATTCGTCTCGAGTGGCGCGGGTGTGCTTGATGGCGGTACCGGATCCACGGCACGACTGACGCCCGCGCAGCGACGGGCTGGGTGTAATGGCGTGATGCAGTCAGACCAGCGCGGGCAGGTCGCCGGCCCGGCCCAGCCGCCAAGCGCCCTTGTCGAGCAATTGCAGCTGCTGCTCGTGATGCTGCTCGACGGTGTGGCGGGGGCGCACGCTGACCACGATCGTGTTCGGACACTCGCTGCGGAGCTTGATGTAGAGCTCGTATTCCAGTTCCTCGTCTAGCGCCGAAGTGGCTTCGTCGAGAAACACCGCCTTCGGCTTGGTGAGCAGGATGCGGGCGAACGCGACGCGTTGTTGCTCACCGGGAGGCAGTACTTTGGCCCAGTCCTGGATCTCGTCGAGACGCTCACCGAGGTGCCCGAGCGCGACTTTGTTCAGTGCGCGCCGCAGCTCTGCGTCGGGAAACTCACCAACGCCAGCCGGATAGGACACCACCGCGCGCAGATCCCCCAACGGGACATATGGCAGCTGGGACAAAAACATCGTCTCGTGCTCGTCGGCTGGGCCGCGTAGTGTGCCCGACGCGAACGGCCACAGCAGGGCAAGGCTGCGAAGCAGAGTGGTCTTGCCGGTGCCCGAGCGGCCGGTGATGGACAGCGAGCCGCCGGGTTCCAGGCGCAGGTCCAGCGGCTCGATGAGCTGATCGCCGGAGGGGGTGCGCACCTCCACGTCGACTAGCTCCACCGAGCCGTCGTGGCTGGCCGCGAGAGTCAGCCCCGGTAGTCCACGCGCCTCCTCGTTAGCGTCGATGAGCCCGTTGAGGCGCAGGATCGACGCACGGTAGCTGGCGAACCGGTCGTAAGCGTTGCGGAAGAACGACAGCGACTCCTGCATCGTGCCGAAAGCTCGCGACGATTGGATCACGTCGCCGAACGTGATCGCTCCGGCGAAGACCCGCGGAGCCTGCACGACGAACGGCAGAGGACCAATGGCCTGGCTCACGGCCGTGTTCCAGCCAAGGAAGCCCATGGTGCGGCGGAGGTAGCGCCGGTAGTTGGTGATGACCGCCGCGAACGCCCCGTTCAGCAGTGTCTCTTCGGTCCGCTCGCCGCGGTAGAAGCCGACGGCTTCCGCCGCGTCGCGCAGCCGTATCAATGAGTAGCGGAATCCGGCGTTGAGCCGCTCGTTGCGGAAGGACAGCCGGATCAGTGGATGCCCGATCCAGAACGTGATCAGGGTCGCCACAAGCACGTAGACGAACACGATCACGAACATCGCCTTGGGGATAGATACGGTGAACAGCTTCAGCGTGCCGGACAGGTGCCACAGGATCACCGCGAACGCGAACACCGCGACGACGGAGTCCAATGCGCCGAACACCAGCGTGTTTTTGCTGCGGAGGGAGGGCTGGTTCGTCGCATGGCCCACGCCGGCGGTGAATATGTCGATGTCCTGTTGGATGCGCTGGTCTGGGTTGTCGATGGTGTTGTCGATGAACCGCCCGCGGTAGTAGGCCTCTCCGCGCAGCCAGTCGCCGGTGAGCCGGTGCGTCAGCCACACCCGCCAGGCGATGATGAACCGCTGTGTCAGATAGACGTCGAACACCACTCGGATGAAACTCACCGTCGCGATCAAACCGTAGGTTGCGATTGCCATCCAAAAGCCGTGAATTCCCGAATTGCGCACTGCTGTGTTACGCGCGGCGGTGCCTTGAAACGCAACTTGCAGAGAGGAATACAGATCGTTGGCGTAGTAGCTGAGCAGCACCTCGATGCGCACGTTCATCATGATTGACAGCAGCAGCACGACAAACAGGCCCCACACCCGCACGCTCTGGCGACCCTTGAAGTAGTCACCGGTGATCCGCCAATATTGTCTTCCCCACGTGGTGTAACGCGCCAGCAGCACCGCGACGAACAGCAACAGCGCGCCACTGATGGTCCCGGCTTCGAGCACCCACACCAACGACCGGACGAATTCGAGATTCCAAGCAAGGGACGGCTTATAGGTAGCCAACGCAAACTCCTGTCGCCGGTGCAGACGTTATAGCGAAGCTACCGTCGCGGCGGTAAAGCTGATTGGGCTTCCTCTCGCACCACAGAGAAACGTTCTCGCGGCGGGCTTAACGGAACGTCGCGTTAGCGAACACCGCTCACCGCGCCAAAGCGTCTTACCGCCCCTGGAAGTTGGGAGTGCGCTTCTCCTTGAACGCCATCGGGCCTTCTTTGGCGTCGTCGGACAGGAACACGCTGATGCCCAGTTGGGTGTCGATCTTGAATGCGTCGTTCTCCGCCAGGCCTTCGGTCTCGCGGATCGAGCGCAGGATGGCCTGCACCGCGAGCGGCCCGTTGTTGGCGATCACGTCGGCGATCTCGAGTGCCTTGGTCAACGCGTCGCCGTCGGGAACGACGTAACCGATGAGGCCGTACGACAGGGCTTCCGCGGCGGTGATGTGGCGTCCGGTCAGCAGCAGATCGGCAGCAATGGTGTACGGAATCTGGCGGACCAGTCGTACCGCCGAGCCGCCCATCGGATACAGGCTCCACTTGGCTTCCGAGATGCCGAACTTGGCGCTTTCGCCGGCAATGCGGATGTCGGTGCCCTGCAGGATCTCGGTGCCGCCCGCGATCGCCGGTCCCTCCACGGCGGCGATCAGCGGTTTGGTCAGCCGACGGCCCTTCAGCAAAGCGTCGATGCGTGACGGGTCGTAGCTGCCGTCTTTGAACGAGTCGCCCGGCGGACGCGCGGTCGCGGCCTTGAGGTCCATGCCCGCGCAGAAGTACCCTCCGGCTCCGGTCAGGATGCAGCAGCGGATGTCCGGATCGGCGTCGACGCGGTCCCAGGCTTCGACCATGATCGACAGCATCTCGGTGGAAAGCGCGTTGCGGGCCTCGGGACGGTTCAGCGTGAGGATCAGCGTGTGTCCGCGCTGCTCAATGAGGGCGTCGGCCTTTTTTTCAGACTCGCTCACCAGTGATCGCCTTCCTGTGCACCGACCTCAAACTTGTCAGGAAATGTAACACGTTCTAATTTAGGGTCCGTGGCCCTGAATATTGCCGACTTGGCGGAGCACGCCATCGATGCCGTCCCCGACCGTGTCGCCCTGATCTGCGGCGACGAACAGCTGACGTACGCCGAGCTTGAGGAGAAAGCCAACCGCCTCGCGCACTACCTGCAGGAGCAGGGCGTGCAGAAGGACGACAAGGTCGGCCTGTACTGCCGCAATCGCATCGAGATCGTCATCGCGATGCTCGGCATCGTCAAAGCGGGCGCGATCCTGGTCAACGTGAACTACCGCTATGTCGAGGGCGAACTTCGCTACCTGTTCGAGAACTCCGACATGGTCGCGTTGGTCCACGAGCGGCAATACTCCGAGCGGGTCGCCAACGTGCTGCCCGACACTCCGAACGTCAAGACGATCTTGGTGGTCGAGGACGGCAGTGACGGCGACTACCAGAGCTACGGTGGCGTCGAGTTCTACTCGGCGATCGCGGACAGCTCACCCGAGCGCGATTTCGGCGAACGCAGCGCCGAGGACATCTACCTGCTCTACACCGGCGGCACCACCGGTTTCCCCAAAGGCGTGATGTGGCGCCACGAGGACATCTACCGGGTGCTGTTCGGCGGAACTGACTTCGCCACAGGCGAATTCATCGAAGACGAGCACGACCTCGCAAAGGGTGCCGCCGCCAATCCGCCGATGATCCGCCATCCGATTCCGCCGATGATTCACGGCGCCACCCAGTCGGCAACCTGGATGTCGATCTTCTCGGGTCAAACCACTGTTCTCGCACCGGAATTCAACGCCGACGAGGTCTGGCGCACGATCCACAAGCACAAGGTGAACCTGTTGTTCTTCACCGGCGACGCGATGGCGCGGCCGTTGCTCGACGCCTTGCTGGCACACCAGGAAAAGGGGAACGAGTACGACCTGTCTTCGCTGTTCCTGCTCGCCTCCACCGCGGCGCTGTTCTCGCCGAGCATCAAAGACAAGTTCCTCGAGTTGCTGCCCAACCGGGTCATCACCGACTCGATCGGCTCGTCGGAGACCGGATTCGGCGGCACCAGCATCGTCGCCAAGGACGCACCGCACAGCGGCGGCCCACGGGTGACGATCGACCACCGCACCGTCGTCCTCGACGACGACGGCAACGAGGTCAAGCCCGGCTCCGGAGTGCGTGGTTTCATCGCCAAGAAGGGCAACATCCCGGTCGGCTATTACAAGGACGAGAAGAAGACCGCCGAGACGTTCAAGACTATCAACGGCGTGCGCTACGCCATCCCGGGTGACTGGGCAACGGTCGAAGAGGATGGGTCGGTGACGATGCTGGGCCGCGGGTCGGTGTCGATCAACAGCGGCGGCGAGAAGATTTCCCCCGAAGAGGTCGAGGCCGCTTTGAAGGGGCATCCCGACGTCTTCGACGCGTTGGTCGTCGGTGTGCCCGATCCTCGTTACGGTCAGCATGTCGCGGCCGTCGTCCAGGCCCGGCCGGGGTCTCGGCCCACGCTGTCGGATCTGGACGCGTTCGTGCGTGCCGAGATCGCGGGATACAAAGTGCCGCGCAGTCTTTGGCTGGTCGACGAGGTGAAGCGCTCGCCGGCCGGGAAGCCCGACTACCGGTGGGCCAAGGAGCAGACCGAAGCACGACCTGCCGACGACGTGCACGCCGCCCACGCGACCGCTTGACCGACTTCGTCAAGAGTCGCCGAGACGCACCCGAGGGCTTTTTCGCGTGTGAAGCCGCTGGGCTGCGATGGCTTTCAGCGGTCGAGGGCGGCGTCCCTTGTGTGCCGGTGCTATCGGTGGACGCGACGAGTCTGACCCTGCGACGGCTCGATTCGGTGAATCCGACCCCGCAGGCCGCCGCCGAGTTCGGCAGCCGATTGGCCGTCACCCACGACGGGGGAGCGGCGGGCTTCGGTGCCGCGCCCGACGGATGGCACGGCCCAGGATTCTTCGGACCGTTGTCGCGACCGCTGCCGATGTCGCTGCGGTCACGTCGACGCTGGGGCGAGTTCTACGCCGACGAGCGGTTGGCGCCGATGGCCGAGCTCGCGGCACCGCGCCTGGACGCTGCGACGCGCGCCGCGGTCAGCGACGTGTCAGCGCGTTGCCGGGCGGGTGACTTCGACGACGACGACCCGCCGGCCCGGCTGCACGGCGATCTGTGGGGCGGCAACGTGATGTGGACATCCGACGGAGTGGTGCTGATCGACCCCGCCGCTCACGGCGGTCACCGTGAGAACGACCTGGCGATGCTCGCGCTGTTCGGCTGCCGGCACTACGACGCGATCGTCGACGGGTATCAGCGCGTGCACCCGTTACGGCCGGGCTGGCGTACCCGGATCGGGCTGCACCAGCTCTTCGCGCTGCTCGCGCACGTGGTGTTGTTCGGCGGCGGGCACGCGCAGCGGACGGGTGTCTGTGCCCGCGCCGCGTTGGCTTTGTGAACGCATCTACAGTCAAAGCGTGAACGGCGCGCAGGCTCTGATCAATACCCTGGTAGACGGCGGCGTCGACGTGTGCTTCGCCAATCCCGGCACGTCGGAGATGCACTTCGTCGCCGCGTTGGACACCGTTCCGCGGATGCGCGGCGTGCTGACCCTGTTCGAAGGTATCGCCACCGGCGCTGCCGACGGCTATGCCCGCATCGCCGGGCGGCCCGCGGCGGTCCTGCTGCATCTGGGCCCTGGACTGGGCAACGGGCTGGCCAACCTGCACAACGCCCGGCGGGCCCGGGTCCCGATGGTGCTCGTCGTCGGTGACCACGCGGGCTATCACAAGAAGTACGATGCCCCACTGGAATCCGATATCGACGCGTTGGCCGGCAGCGTCTCGGGATGGGTGCACCGGACCGATGACACCGCCGATGTCGGGGCCGACGCAGCGGAGGCGATCACGAAAACCGTTGCCAGTCGACAGATATCCACCCTGATCCTGCCCGCGGACACCTCATGGACAGACGGCGCCCACACCGACGGCGTATCGGTGCAGCAGCCGGCGCCCGTCGACGTCGACACCGCAGCCGTGGAATCGATCGCGACTGTGCTGCAATCCGGCGAACCCACCGTGCTCCTGATCGGCGGCGACGCCACCCGTGGCGACGGGTTGGCGGCGGCGGCCCGACTGGCCGCGGCCACCGGAACCCGCTCCTACTGTGAGACATTCCCGACGCGGCTGGAACGCGGCGCGGGGCTCCCCGTGGTCGATCGGATCCCGTATTTCGCCGAGGCCGTGGTTGCTCAACTCGAGGGAACCAAGCATCTGATCCTGGCCGGGGCCGCGTCACCGGTGTCGTTCTTCGCCTACCCGGGCCAGCCGAGCGATCTGGTGCCGGAAGGCTGCAGTGTTCACGTGCTCGCCGGGCCCACCGGCGCCGCCGCGGCGCTTTCGGCGCTCGCTGATGCGGTGACGCCTGGGACGACGGCCGAGGTCGCAACACCCTCGCGCCCCGAATTGCCAACCGGCGCTTTGACTGCAGTGTCGGTGGCCGACGTCGTCGGCGCGTTGATGCCGGAGCGCGTGATCGTCGTCGACGAGTCCAACACATCCAGTCTGCCGCTGACGGCGGCGACCGCCGGTGCGCCGGCGCACGATTGGCTGACCCTGACCGGAGGGGCCATCGGCTACGGGATCCCGGCCGCTGTCGGCGCTGCGGTCGCCGCACCCGACCGGCCGGTGTTGTGTCTGGAATCCGACGGGTCAGCCATGTACACGATCTCGGGTCTGTGGACCCAGGCCCGAGAACACCTCGACGTCACGACCGTGATCTACAACAACAGCGCCTACGACATTCTGCGGATCGAACTGCAGCGCGTGGGAGCCGGTACGACTCCGGGCCCCAAAGCGCTAGATCTGCTCGACTTGTCGCGACCGACAATCGATTTCGTCAAAATCGCCGAAGGACTGGGTGTTCCGGCGCGGCGCGCCACCACCGCCGAAGAGTTTGCCGACGCACTGCGCGCCGCCTTCGCCGAACCCGGTCCGCACCTGATCGACGCGGTGGTGCCGTCAATCGTCGGTTAGCTCGCAGAGGTGCTCGACAACCCAGTCGGTCAACGAGTTGACGACTTCGACACCGGCCTCGTATCCGCCGTCGGCGACGTCGGCCGCGAGCGCGACACCGACGGTCCCGGAGACGATCGCGAACTGGCGCACCAGATAGCCGCCCACGACGCCGGGGCCCCAACCGCCCTTCGCGGCACAACCTTTGGCGGCCAAACCCCATCGGTGTTCGATGCTGAGGTCGCGCATCAAGTCGATGACCCCGGAGGCGCCAGGTACCGAAGGCAGCCCGGCGGCGAACCTGGCCTGGTCGGCCAACGACCATCGGGTCTGACCGAACGGCGTGTATTCGGCACGCAGCCGCCGTGATTCGACCACGGTCTTCGGGTCACCTGCCTCCCGGATGACCGACTGCACACGCTCCGCGGCGCCGTCGCCGAGCTGCGACCACAATTGCTCGGCGGTCGCGTTGTCCGACTGGGTGATTGTCGCGAACAGCTGATCCGGGCTCGCCGAACCGGCCCGTGCGGCCGCGACGGCCAGCGGCACTTTGCTGGTCGACCAGGCCACGCCGCTCGACCACTTGCCGAAGGAAATCGCCTCGTTGCCAACAGAGGCGATCGCAACGCCGACCATTGCCGGCACGGTCTGCGCCAACGCATGAAAGCCTGCTTCCAGCGCGTGATTCACGTCAGCGGAGAATCGGCAACACCGGGTCGGCGCAGTCGAGGCCCTCGGCCGACAGCTGCCGCTTGAGGATTTTGAACGTCGCGGTGCGGGGCAGCCCGGTGCTGACGCGAACATATGACGGCCACTGCTTGGGTCCCAGGTCGGGTTGCTCGGCCAGAAACGCGCGGAATTTGTCCGCGTCGAACTCCGCACCGGTTGCCAGCACCACCGCCGCCATCACCTGGTCGCCGACGGCCGGATCCGGCACGGCATACACCGCGACCTCCATCACGTCCGGATGACGCGCCAAGACCCGCTCGATGGGTGCCGTGCCCAGGTTCTCGCCGTCGACCCGTAGCCAATCGCCAAGGCGGCCGGCAAAATGCGCATACCCCGCCTCGTCGCGATAAGCCAGGTCGCCGCTGTGGTAGATACCGCCGGCCATCCGCTGCGCGTTGGCCTCCGGGTCGTTGTAGTAACCCTCGAAACGCCCGGCGCCCGTGACGTTCACCAGCTCGCCGACCACACCGACCGGGCAGGGCTGCCCGGTGTCGACGTCGATGATCTCGACCTCGTCGGGCATCGGACCCAGAGCACCCGATGGGGTGTCCGGCGTGCGGCCGATCGCGATGCCACCCTCCGTCGACCCGAACCCGTCGATGACCCGGCAGCCGAACCTGGATGCGAACCGTTCGATGTCCGCGGGTGCGCCTTCGTTGCCGTACACCGCGCGCAGCGGATTGTCGGCGTCGTCCGGGCGCTCGGGTGTGGCCAGCACGTACGACAGCGGTTTGCCCACATAGTTGGCGTAGGTGGCGCCGTAACGGCGGATGTCCGGCAGGAACCCGGACGCAGAAAACTTGCGCCGCAACACCATTGATCCACGGCAGGCCAACGCCACCGCCCATCCGACCAGCACGGCGTTCGAGTGGAACAACGGCATCGAGGCATAGCAGACGTCGCTCGGCCCGAGGCTGAATCGGTCGGACATCGTGACGCCGGCGACCCCGACCTTGCCGTGACTGCACATCACGGCCTTCGGTTCGCCGCTGGTTCCCGAGGTGAAAATCAGCATGAACAGGTCGGCCGGCGAGGCCGATTGAAATCGGATGTCCGCGTCTCGGTGCGCGGCTACCTCGTCCGCCCAGGACGCGGAGTCGACGTCGATGTGCTCGATGTCAGTAAGCGTGCCAGCCGAATTCGAATCCGCGAGCACCAATTGGCAATCAGCATGGTCGATGTCGCGTTGCAGCGCAGCGCCGCGCCGCACCGAGTTCAGGCCGACCGGGACGATCCCCGACATTCCCGCGGCGACGAGCACGGCCGAGAAGAACGGTGTGTTCTCCAGCAGCACTCCGACGTGCGGCGGCCGGTGCGGGTCAAGGCGGTCGCGCAGCGTCGCCGCGATCGCGGCGCCGTGCCGAAGGTGATCGCGCCAATTGACGTAGGAGTCCTCGAAGTAGACGCCCCGATCGTCGACATCGACCAGCGGCCGAAGCAAGTCGACGACGGTGGGTAGGGGGGCTCCGGTCACTAGCCCATCTCCTCCTCGGCCCGATCCACGGGCCGCATCGTCGTCGGGCGCACAGATAGGCGGGAGTGTCCGCCAACTCGCGGCCGATCTTGAGCAGTTGACCGGTAGCACCACCGAGGGCGAACTCGGTCTGCTTGGCGGCCAGGAAGTATCGGTGCACGGGATGATCGGTGTCGATGCCGACACCGCCGTGGATGTGCACGATGGTGTGCGCCACCCGGTGTCCGGCGTCGGCCGCCCAGAAGGCCGCCGTGGCGACCTCGGTGTCGGCGGCCAAGTCCTCGCTGAGACGCCACGCCGCCTGGGTCAGAGTCAGCCGCAGGCCCTTGACGTCGATGTAGCCGTCGGCGAGCCGTTGCCCCACTGCCTGGAAGCTGCCGATCGGGCGGTCGAATTGTTCACGGGTCTGCGCGTATTCCGCAGTCAGCTGCAGCCCACGCTCGAGCACGCCGAGTTGAAACGCTGTGTGGCCCAACACGCCCAGGGTGGAAATCCAGGCGACCACCTCCGCACCGCCGACAACCCGCTGCGCAGAGACCTCGACGCCGTCGAGTCGGAGGTGTCCGATGCTGCCGAGCCCAGTGGTGTCCAGCGCGGTGACCGTGACGCCGGGGTCGCTGGTCGCGACCAGGAAAACGGAAGTCCCGGAATCGGTTTCGGCAGGAACCAAGAAGCCGTCGGCCACCGGACCGTACGCGATCTGGGTGCGGGTTCCGGTCAATCGGTAGCCGTCTCCGGAGCCGGCGGCCTGCACCGGGCCGTCGCCCATCTCGCCGTCCAGTGCGACCGTGAGGATCTTGTCGCCGCTCACCGCGGGAACGCCCCACTCCTGCTGGAGTTCGGCGGAGCCGAACCGGGCCAGCGCGCCGGCAGCCAGTACCACCGACTCCAGGTAGGGCACCGCCGCGAGCTGACGGCCCAGGCCGACCAGTACGGCGACTTCCTCGAGCACGCCGAATCCGCCTCCGCCCAACGACTCTGGCGCGGCGGTGGACGGGATGTCGGCGTCGACGAGCTTGCGCAGGAGTTCACGGTCGAACCGTTGGTCGAGCCCGTCCAGCTTGCGCTGATGCTCGGGCGTGCACACCGCGTCGACGATCGTGGTGACCAGACCGCCGAGGTCTTGCGCGGCTTCGGTTGTCGAGAAGTCCATGGGATCTCCAGAATTCGTTAGCGGTTGGCTCGGGGCAGGCCGAGCGCCACCATGCCGATGATGTCGCGCTGCACCTCGTTGGTGCCGCCGCCGAAGGTCAGGATCAGGCAGGCCCGGTGCATCCGCTCGACCCGGCCGCGCAGCAACGCGCC
>JBAWAV010000523.1:0-4854 GCA_049589475.1 Mycobacterium sp. | reverse complement strand
CTGCACCGTGCCGACGCCGGTCTGCGAGGCGGCCCCCAGAGCCCGCAGCCGCGAGCGCATCTCGCCGGCCGCGCGCTGGGTGAAGGTCACCACCAGCACCTGTCCCGCGGCGACGTGGCCCGCCGCGACCAGCTGGGCGATGCGGTGGGTGATCGTGCGGGTCTTCCCCGTGCCCGCCCCGGCGAGCACGCAGACCGGGCCGCGGGGAGCCAGCACGGCTTCGCGCTGCTCGTCGTCGAGGTCGGCAATCAGAGAGTCAGCGATCACCGGCATGGCGTCCATCTTGGCAGTGATGGCCGACAATCGTCGGGCAGCGCCACGGCGCGGCATATCAGGAACACACGTTATGTTTGAGCGACTATGAGTAACGCCTCAGTGACCATGTACAGCACGCAGTGGTGCGGGTACTGCCATCGGCTCAAGACCGTGTTGAAGTCCGCCGGAATCGCCTATGACGAGGTCGACATCGAGCAGGATCCCGCGGCGGCGGAGTTTGTCGGCTCGGTCAACGGCGGCAATCATGTAGTGCCGACGCTGAAGTTCGCCGACGGCTCGACACTGACCAACCCCGGCCCGAACGAGGTCAAGGCAAAGCTCGCCCAGTTAGCCGGCTGAGTCCGACTGCGCCCAGGATTCGATGATCACCCGGGCGATGGACACCGACCCGGGAAGTAGGAGTCGGGATTCCGCGTCGCTGCTCCAGTCGCCGAGGGCAAGCGCGGCGCGAACCTCGTCGCGGGTGAACCATTCGGCCTCGGCGATCTCCCCGTCGTTGAAGGCGAACGGCTCTTCGGGATCGCCGACGGCGTGGAAGCCGATCATCAACGAGCGCGGGAACGGCCACGGCTGGCTGCCGAGGTAGCGGATGTCGCGGACGGTCAGCCCGATCTCCTCGTGAATCTCGCGGGCGACACAGGTTTCGAACGATTCACCGGCTTCCACGAATCCGGCCAGCAGCGAATACATCCGCTCCGGCCACACCGTCTGACGGGCCAGCACCGCGCGATCACCGCCGTCGTGCACCAGGCAGATCACCGCCGGATCGATGCGGGGGAATTCCTCGTGACCGGTGACTGGGTTGACCCGAGCCCAGCCCGCCCGGATCGGCTTGGTGGGCGAGCCGTCCACCGAGCTGAACCGCGCGCTGGCGTGCCAATTCAGCAGCGCCGCGGCCGCCGAGACCAGTTGCGCGCCGACGTCGTCGAACAGCTGGCCGCCTCGGCGCAGATCCGCCACCTCGGCTGTGACGTCGGGATCTTCCGGCGCCTCCAGCGGACCCCGGACCGCCCACACGTGCCGACCGTCCTCGATGCGGCCCAGGAACACCGCGTCGTGCGGCGGCTTGTCGGCGAAGGCCTTCGCCTTGCCGAGCAGCACCCGGCCGTCGGCGACCATGACCTGGTTGCGCGAATCCAGCCGCAGCAGAGCGGCGTCGGGCCAGCCGGCGACCGCCGCATCGGTGTCTGTGCGTACCTGATCGGCCCGATCGGCGCCGATGCGCGACAGCAACGGCACGCTGTGTAACTGGAAATCCACGTTCAGCCTCCTAGTGGCGACCTGCTGCGCCCGGCTGCGCCGCGCTTGCAATCGCCACGTCACTTCCCTGTCGTGCGGACATAGAGCAGTCGGTCGCCGGCCTCGATGGCGTCGACCTCTGGCGCGTCGACCCGCAGCAGGTGGCCGTCGCGCACCACACCGAGCACGATGTCGGACAGATGCCGCGGCGAGCCGCCGAGCTCGGTCTGCTCGACTTCACGCTCGGCGATCGCGAATCCGTGCGCCGGTGTCAGCAGGTCGTCGATCATCTCGACAACGCTGGGCGTGGTGATGGCCACGCCGAGCAGCCGGCCGGCGGTCTCGGAGGACACCACCACCGAGTCGGCGCCGGACTGCTTGAGCAGATGCTGGTTCTCGGCCTCCCGAATCGACGCCACGATCTTGGCTTTCGGTGCGACTTCGCGGGCGGTGAGGGTGACCAGCGTCGCGGTGTCGTCGCGACCGGTCGCGACGATGATCGACGCCGCGTGCTGCGCCGAGGCCAGCCGCAGCACATCGGATCTGGTGCCGTCGCCGTGCACGGTGACCAGGCCGGCAGCCCCGGCATGGTCGAGCGCCGCTTGCTGGAAATCGACGACGACGACGTCCTTGTTGGTGGCCGCCGCGTCATCGAGGATCGCGGCCACCGCGGTTTTGCCCTTGGTGCCGTAGCCGATGACGACGGTGTGGTTGCGCACTCTGCTCCTCCAACGCTGAATCTTCCACGCTTGCCGAGACCGCTCGGTGAGCACCTGCAGGGTCGTGCCGACCAAGACGACGAGGAACAGGATCCGCAGCGGCGTGAGCACCACGACGCTGATCAGGCGGGCGAATTCGGTGAACGGGGTGAGGTCGCCGTAGCCGACGGTCGTCAGTGACACCGTCGCGAAGTACACACAATCCAAAAACGTCAGCGGCCCGCCACGGACGTCGGTATAGCCGCCCCGGCCGAGGTAGACGGTGATCACCGCCGCGAGCAAGGCGAGCAGCGCGATCGCCACCCGTCGCCAGATGGCCCGAAACGGGCTGACTTGCGTCTCGGGGACGCGCAGCACGCCGACCAGTGCGTAGCCGGGCTGGGCGGTCAGCGGCTCGTCGACATTGCTTCCCCGCCGGCTAACTTTGACCACACTTCATCGGCTCGACCCGGCGCACGACACAATGTAACCATGACCGCCATCACACCCAGTCCTCAGCGGGACGCCGGCCAGACCGGCGCATACCGCATCGCAGCGCTGCTCCTCGGCGTCGGCACCCTGCACTTTCTGGCACCGAAACCGTTCGACGGGATCATTCCCGCCGAGCTGCCCGGAAGCCCGCGCTTCTACACCTACGCATCCGGCGTGGCCGAGGTCGGAATCGGTGGCCTGCTGCTTGTGGAGCGCACGCGGCGGCTCGCCGCGCTGGCGGCTGCCGCGCTGTTCATCGCGGTCTTCCCGGGCAACGTGAACATGTGCCGGCTGTGGTGGGACAAGCCGTGGCCGATGCGCATCGTCGCGCTGGCCCGGCTGCCATTGCAGATCCCGATGGTCACCGCGGCGCTCAAGGTCAGCCGCAACTCCTAACTTTCGAGCAGGGCGGCCAGGTCGTCGGGCTCCGGCAGCGTATCGGGTATAGCGGTAGCCCCGCTGCGCACGTAGTGAAAAGCGGTGCGCACCAACGATTTGTCGCAGCCGCTGAGTCCTGCCCAGGCGAGCCGGTAAACCCCGAGCTGGATGGCGGCCTGACGTTCGGCCTCCGCGCCGCGCGGTCGCTCGCCGGTCTTCCAGTCCACGACGGTCGCTCCGCCGTCGGGCTCAGCGAACACCGCGTCGATGCGGCCACGCACCACCCGGCTACCGATGGCCATTTCGAACGGCACCTCGACGGCGACCGGTGTCCGCGCGGCCCACGGAGAAGCCAGGAAGGCCTGCTGCAACTCGTCCAGTTGCTCGGCGTCACGCTGGGCGATGTCGGCGTCCGCGGCGCCGGGCAGATCGGCGAGGTCGAACAGTCGCTCGGTGCCGTAGAACCGCTCGACCCAGTCGTGAAATGCATTGCCAAGCAACGCATGCGGTTCCGGCCGGGCCGGCAGTCGACGGGTTAACCGCTGCGCGGCGTGCTCGGGGTCGCGGGCGAGGTCGACCAGGCTGCTGACCGACAGCCCGCTGGGTAGCGGGTGCACCGGCGGTTGCGCGACGCGGGCCCGCTCGTCGAGCAGCGCGTCGACGTCGGCGGCCCAGTCTTCGGGGTCGGCGTCTTCGATGTCGACCGGTATGTCCGCAGTCATGGCAGCGGTGACCAGCGCCGCGCCGCGCTGTACGTCAGCGCGGCGACTACCTAACGGGTCGACGGGCCAGATCGCTTCACGAGCGCTGTCGCGCAACGGGTTTCGATCGCCGGCGGCCGGCTCGGGCGCCCACTGTTCGATCACGCCGCAGGGCTCGCCGGCGGCGGCGGACTCATCGATGATGTCTTTGAGCTCCAGCAGGGATTCCGACGGTCCGCGCGGCTTGATGCCGGTGGCTCCCCACTGGTGGCCGGACAGCAGCAGAGTATCTTCCGCGCGGGTGATCGCCACGTACAGCAGCCTGCGCTCCTCGTCGAGGCGACGCTGATCTAGTTGGCGGCGGTGCGCAGAGATTCTGTCCGACAGCTGCTTTCGATCGGTGACGTCCGAGGTGTCCAGCACTGGCACGCCGTGTACGCCCTGGGTAGACCGGTCGCCGCGCAACAGCGGCGGCAGGTCGGCGACGTCGGTGAGCCAGGTGCGCGCCTGCCCGGTCGACGGGAACAGTCCCCCGGACAAGTGCGGAACCGCGACGACCTGCCATTCCAGACCCTTGGCAGCGTGCACGGTCAGCACCTGGACCCGATTCTGCGCGACGACGGGTTGGGCCGGCGCTAAGCCGTTTTCGACGACGGTGGCCGCGTCCAGATAGGCCAGCAGACCGTCGACTGAGGCCACGGACTCCATTGCGGCAGTGGCCCGTTCAGCGTAGCCGCTGACCACATCGGCGAAAGCATCGAGCTGTTCGGCACCCGCCCATCCGGCCGTGGGCAATGCCGCCCGTACCTCGACGTCGACGCCGAGCAGTCGACGCACCTCGGCAACCAGGTCAGGCAGCGGGTGGCCGAGGTGGCTGCGCAGCACATCCAATTCCTCGGCGAGCGCCGCGATGCGCCGATACCCGTCCGCCGAGTAGCCGGTGGCCGGACCGGGATCGGCCAGCGCGTCGGCCAGACCCGCGCTGTCGGCCAGCGGTCCTGCCGCCCCAGCGATCTGCTCGGCCGTTTCACCATTGCGGGCGCTCTGCCCGCCGTCGAGGTCGACCGCAC
>JBAWAV010000522.1:0-2811 GCA_049589475.1 Mycobacterium sp. | reverse complement strand
AGCCCGAGCCTAGGCACCTCTGGAGTCGGTGGCAATCATGGTTCGTTGGTCAAGACTTAACTCGGCCGTCGAGCCGCGTACGGCCACGGCCGGTTTCGCTCTGGGATCGAGTCCGCTCGCGCGTGCTTCAGCTGCGCCCGCAGCTCCTGCCGTAACTCGTGCAAGTCAGGATCGGTCCACCGGTTGTCGGCCTCGGTCGGATCTGTGGTGAGGTCGTACAACTCCCACTGGTCGTCGAGCGGGCTCATCCGGTACGCCTCGCCGCCCAGACCGTTGGCCGCGAGGTGACGCACACCCGGCTCGGTCCAGGTCGCCGGATCGTCGAAGGTGCGCACCAATTTCCACAGCCGGCCGTCGACACGGACCACGAGGCCTTCGAAGTTGGACGCCACGTAGGCGGGAATCCGGATGCGCAGCGGCCCAGACGGATTCGACGTACGCCGAAGGCGTCGCGCCACGCCCGAGGCACCGCTGTCGCCCTCGAGGATGTTGTCGCGGGTCATCAGGTAGACGGCCCGGTCGTCGTCGGCCGGCGCGCCGCCCACGACCGGCATCAGGTCGCGGCCCGGCAGCGGATGCACCTCGGTGAAGTTCTCGCCGAGCTGCGAAGCTGCCGCGGTGACGTCCACACCGGCGGCCGCCAACAGCGTGGGCAGCAGGTCTACATGCGACGTCGGCGCGGTGACGACGCGCGACGACGTCGCCTGCTCACCGATGCGGGCGATCACGAACGGCACGCGGGTCGCCTCGTCGTACAGGTTGAACCATTTCTGGTGCAGCCCGCCGTGCGCGCCGAGCAGCTCGCCGTGATCGGAGGTGCGCACCAGCACCGCGTTGTCCGAACCGCCGTCGGTGACCGCGCGGCGGACCCGGTCGATCGGCCCGTCCACCTCGGCGTGCAACCGGTAGTACAGGTCGCGGTAACGCTGCGCATTACCCGTGTACGTCCGCTCGACGAAAGCAGGGGGGCCGTAGCCAGAGAAGTAGGCCTCCCGGAACGCGATCTGGGCGGCCGGCTTGCTCGCCAGATCCTCGTCGGCGGTCGGCGCCGCGGGCACATGCGGCGGATCCAGCGGCGACGGCTTGATTGGGCTACGGCGCACCCACCCGGGGAACAGCACGATGTCGTGCGGGTTGACGAAGCTGGCCACCAACAGAAACGGCCGCAGCGCCGCGGGGTCGCCGGCGCGGCGGCGGGCATAGCGGTCGATGAGCCAGGTGACGACACGGTCGGCGACCAGCGGGTCGCGGCGCAGGCCGGAGTTACCCCGCAGAGCGCCGTGCGGCTCCGGTCCGACCCAGCCCGAGAAGCCAAACGGCCCAAGGGGATCGGCGTCGAGATAGCGTCGCACCGCGACGGGGTCGACGACGCCGTCGGCGTCATTGGTGGCCACCACCGACCCGTCGGCCTCGTGCAGGTCGGCATGCGAGATGTGCCACTTGCCGTCGTAGTGCGTGTCATATCCGGCGGCGCGAAACCAGTTGCCCATCGTCGGCACCTCGCCTGGGCGCAGCCAGCGCATCCGCGAGTCGTCGGGCATCTTGCCCAGCCCGTCGGTCTGCGTGACGCCATGCAGGTCGGGGTAGTGGCCGGTGAAGATGGTGGGGCGACTGGGCGCGCAGGCCAGCGAGCCGGTGTAGTGCCGGTTGAAGCTGACACCGTGGTCGTCGAACCATTTGCGGCCGTGCAGCGTTCGCTCGCGCCACGCAAGCACCTCGGACGACTCATACGGCGGGATCGCGCGTTCCTCGTCGGTCATCAGAATGATGAGGTCAGGGCGACTAGTCGGTTCATCAGGCATGTAGCTTCTCCAATCGACGTGCAAGACCAGCGAGCATGATGTCGGACTGCCGGAGCTGAACGCGGCACATGACGCGTTCGGCGAGCTTTTGCACTGGACGAGAACCGATCTCGACCGTGCTGGTCAGTGTCACGGTAGTTTTTCCGTCGCCGGCCGGCTGCAGGCTCCAGCGATTCTTGAACCGGCGCAGGCGCTTCGGCAGACCCTCGACGTCGTAGGCGAGCGCGCGCGTTTCGTCGAACTCGGTGATCGTCTCCACGAGGGCGTTGCGGCCGATCTGGACTCGTCGAGTGGTGCCGACTGGCTCGCTGCCCTGATTGAGAATGCACGAGTGGTCGATGTTGTCCGCCCACGAACTGATTGCACCGAAATCCGCCAAAACATTCCAGACGTGTTGCGGGTCGGCCGCGATGGTGCGGCTACGGTCAATGTCGGTCACGGCCTCACGGTACGCGGTGAGGACGGTCACTTGTTTTGCGACTTTAATCCGATCCGGGCCGTCAACTGACAGACTCCAGTGATTAGACACTGAGCAGGTGACACCACGATGGGTACCGCGATAGCCGGGGTGAGTCGGGGTGCCGCGATGCGCGTCAGCTTTGCAACATGCTTAACGACGGCGTGGTGGCCGACGTCTCGATCGTCCGGCTTCAGGCCGGTTGCGCAACGCCCTCCCAATCGATCCGCACACCGCGGCACTGAACGGAGGTAGCGGATCGGACGTATCAAACCTAAAGGAGTCAATCGATGTTAAAAAGCGTACCGACCCACAACGGCGCTCATCAGGACTGCGCGCAGGATGCCAAGCTCTTAAAGGAGTCAGGTACCCACAAGCTCGTCATCACGGATCGCGACGGCAACTGCTTGGCATTCGTATTAGCCTGGGACAGCTTTGATTACGATGCTGAGTCCGACACCTATGTGTGCGTTGCCGACAGCGATGGCAGAGAACTCATGACCATGTACACCACCGGTGAAGTCAGGGCAGTACCTGGTGCAAACATGTACG
>JBAWAV010000521.1:0-2294 GCA_049589475.1 Mycobacterium sp. | reverse complement strand
GTGCGACGGATGCTAAGTACCGTCCGTGAGCGAACTGCTGTTCTCCTACGGGACGCTGCGCCAGCGAGAAGTCCAACTTGCCACATTCGGCCGCGAAATCGACGGCTACGTCGACGCGATCGTCGGCTACGACCTGGATTACGTGACGATCACCGACCCGCACGTCATCGCTGCCAGCGGCAGTGACCGCCATCCGATTCTGCGGCCGACCGACCGCCCGGACGCCCACGTCGACGGAACCGTCTTCACCATCAGCGAGGCCGAATTGGCCGCGGCCGACGACTACGAGGTCGACGAGTACCGCCGAATTTCGGTCCCGCTGCAGTCGGGACCGCACGCCTGGGTCTACGTGTTCGCCGGTTAGCGTCGACCGGCCGCGGCTGTCGAACGGTAGAAAGAGGAATGATCGAAGAAGCGCAATCGGCGGGCGCCCACGCGCCGTCTGCCGGCATCAGTCGCCGAAGGCTGCTGACGACCACTGCCGCAACGACGATCGTCGGCGCCGGTCTGGGCGCAGCAGGCGTCACGTTGCTCGGATCACCCGGGCACGGCCCCAGTCTGTGGACCCGTCCCGCTCAGCACGGCGCGCAACCGGTCGGCGGACTGCATCTGCAGTTCGGTAGGGATGCATCCACCGAAGTCGTCGTCTCGTGGCACACCACCGACCCGATCGCCAACCCCCGAGTCATGCTGGGCACACCGACCTCCGGTCTGGGCCGCACCATCGCGGCCGAGACTCGCACCTACCGGGACGCGAAATCGAAGACCGAAGTCCGCGTCCACCATGCGAGGCTCGACCACCTGGCTCCCGACACCGACTACGTGTACGCAGCGATGCACGACGGCGCCGACCCCGAACTGGGGACCGTGCGCACCGCACCAGCAGGACGGAACCCGTTGCGCTTCACCAGCTTCGGCGATCAGGCAACGCCGACATTGGGCCGACTCGGCAAGAACGGCTACCGCAGCGACAACCTGGGGTCGCCGGCAGCCGGCGACATCACCACCGCGATCGAGCGCATCGGACCACTGTTCAACCTGGTGAACGGCGACCTGTGTTACGCCAACCTCGCTCACGACCGTATCCGGACCTGGTCGGACTGGTTCGACAACAACACCCGTTCCGCGCGCTTCCGGCCGTGGATGCCCGCGGCGGGAAACCACGAGAACGAGTTAGGCAATGGCCCGCTGGGTTACGCCGCATACCAGACCTACTTCGCCCTGCCCGATTCCGGATCCGACGGCGAACTGCGCGGCCTCTGGTACTCGTTCACCGCGGGCTCGGTGCGCGTCATCAGCCTCGCCAACGACGACGTCTGCTATCAGGACGGCGGCAACTCCTACGTGCACGGCTACTCCGGTGGCGCACAGAAGCGTTGGCTGGCAAAGGAACTCGCGGACGCGCGCGCCGACAGTCGGGTGGACTGGGTGGTTGTGTGCATGCATCAGACCGCGGTCTCCACCGCCGATCACACCAACGGCGCCGACCTGGGTATCCGCCAGGACTGGTTGCCGTTGTTCGACCGCCACCAGGTCGACCTGGTGGTCTGCGGCCACGAGCACCACTATGAACGCTCGCATCCGGTCCGGGGCGCGCAGGACAGCGAGACCCGAACGCCGATCCCGGTCGCGGACCGCGGCGACGTCATCGACACCACGAAGGGGACGGTGCACGTCGTCATTGGCGGCGGCGGAACCTCGGCGCCCTCGAACACGATGTTCTTCCCGCAGCCGAGGTGCCGTGTGGTGACCGGTGTCGGGGTATTCGACGATGCGATCGGCCGCAAAGCGCCCATCTACGTGGTGGAGGACGCACCGTGGTCGGCATTCCGTGACAGCCAAAACCCCTACGGCTTCCTGGCTTTCGACGTCGACCCCGGCACTCCGGGCGGAAACACGTCCATCAAGGCGACGCACTATGCCGTCAACGGCCCCTACGGGGCGATCAACGTGGTCGAGCAATTCACGCTCACTCGGCCTCGCGGCGGCTGAACTTTTCCTACCCTTGGGCGATGACCGCTACCGATCTCCCGCTGGCCGGCAAAGTTGCCTATGTGACGGGCGCTGCCCGCGGCCAGGGTCGTTCGCACTGTGTCAGGCTGGCCAGGGCCGGAGCCGACATCGTCGCAATCGACGCCTGCGCCCCGGTGACCATGCACAACGGCTATCCACCGGCGCGCCCGGAAGACCTCGTCGAAACGGTGAACCTCGTCGAGGGTGAGGGCCGCAAGATTCTGGCCTCGGAGGTCGACGTGCGCGACGCGGCGGGCCAGCAGCGGATCGTTGGCGACGCC
>JBAWAV010000520.1:0-7546 GCA_049589475.1 Mycobacterium sp. | reverse complement strand
CCGACGCCCCGAACGGAATTGGTCTGGAGAACAACTACAGCCAGATGTTGGAGTACGTAGCCAATGCCTTCAACGGCAATCCCAACGTGGCTGGATTCGAGCTCATGAATGAACCGTCGCCGGGCGTCTCGTCGTTCCTGCCCACCTTGTTGGGCAACCCGTTCTTCGACAGTCAGCAGCTGACTCCGTTCTACGACCAGGGTGCCGATGCAATCCGGGCGGTCGACCCGAGCACACCGATTTTCTTCGAACCCAACGTCCTGTCCAATGCCGGCGTGCCCACCGATCTTGGCCATGTGGACGCCACGAACACCGTCTTGTCGTTCCACGACTACTGCGAGTTCAGCCTCGGCCCGCTAGGTTGCATACCCAGCGTCAACGGGATCGTGGGCAATGCCGAGCATTATGCGCAGGCGCAGGGCATCCCGGCCTTTATGACCGAGTTCGGCGCCACCAGCGACGAGGCGGAGATCCTGGCGCCGATGCAAGGAGCCGACCAACACCTGGTCGGGTGGACGGAGTGGGCCTACTCGGGCCAGGGCGACATCACCACCAGCGCGAGTCCGCCGGGTTCGGAGTCGCTGGTGTACAACCCGGCCGATCCGCTGACGGGCGCCAACATCAATACCGCCAACCTGGACACCCTCGCCGAGCCCTACCCGCAGACCATCTCGGGAACGCCGGAGTCCTACTCGTTCGCCAACGGCACCTTCCAGTTCAGCTACTCCACTCAAGAGGCCGACGGCCTGGGCAGCTTCCCGGCCGGCTCGCACACCAGCATCGCGGTGCCATCCGTCGAATACCCGGACGGTTACCAGGTCAGCGTGACCGGAGGCGAAGTCATCTCGGCCCCGAACGCGACGGACCTGGTGATCAGCTCGAACGCCGGCGCCAGCGCAATTACGGTCACCGTGACGCCCGCCGCAGCGTAACCGGGATGCCCGCCGAGCCGGTCGGCCGATAGGCTGGGCGACCATGACCAGTACCGACCCGGCTCCGCAGCCGCACGCCACCGCCGAGCAGGTTGAAGCCGCTCGACAAGACAGCAAACTGGCCCAGGTGCTCTACCACGACTGGGAAGCGGAGAGCTACGACGAAAAGTGGTCGATCTCCTACGACCAACGCTGCATCGACTACGCGCGATCCTGCTTCGACGGCATCGTTCCCGCCGATGAGGTTCAGCGTCTCCCTTATGACCGCGCTCTCGAATTAGGTTGTGGCAGCGGCTTTTTCCTGCTCAACCTGATCCAGTCCGGGGTGGCGCGACGCGGATCGGTCACCGATCTGTCGCCGGGGATGGTCAAAGTCGCCACCCGCAACGGGCAGGCGCTGGGTCTGGACATCGACGGCCGGGTCGCCGACGCCGAGCACATCCCGTATGACGACGACACGTTCGACCTGGTGGTCGGACATGCTGTGCTGCACCACATTCCCGACGTCGAGCTGTCGCTGCGCGAGGTGATGAGAGTGCTGCGGCCCGGTGGCCGATTCGTCTTCGCCGGCGAGCCGACCACCGTCGGCAATCAATACGCCCGCAGGCTGGCGGACCTGACGTGGAATCTCACCATCCGCGCGGTGAAGCTTCCCGGTCTGGGCAGTTGGCGTCGCCCACAGGCAGAAATCGACGAGAACTCGCGGGCCGCGGCCCTGGAATGGATCGTCGACCTGCACACCTTCTCGCCGGCCGATCTGGAGAAGATGGCCGCGCGGGCCGGCGCCGTCGACGTCGACACCGCCACCGTCGAATTCACCGCGGCGATGCTGGGCTGGCCGGTGCGCACCTTCGAGTCGACCGTGCCCCCGGGCAAGCTCGGCTGGGGCTGGTCACGGTTCGCGTTCGGCAGCTGGAAGACTCTGAGCTGGGTGGACGCCAACATCTGGCGTCACGTGGTGCCGAAAGGCTGGTTCTACAACGTGATGATCACCGGGGTCAAGCCGTCCTGAAGTTCGGGCTCGACGACGTCGCTTATCTGACATCGGACGAGGGTTCCGCTGCGCTGGCCGTCGTCGAGACCAGTCCGCTAACCGACCGTGTCAGCGAGATCGCCACGCTGCGAACACAATTCGGCGATCGCACGCCGGTGTTGGTCGAGACGGCGTTGTTGCGCCGCCGCGCCGCCGCGAAGCTCGCCGAACTGCCCGGCAGCGGCGGATGGCTGTTCACCGACGATGCCCTGCAGCAGGCCAGTGCCGGACCGGTTGCCCTGCATCGGGCAAAGCGGCTCAGCGGCAACATGATTCACGATGTGACTTGCTCGATCGGCACCGAGCTGGCGGCGCTGCGCGCAGTCGGCGCGTCGGCGGTGGGCAGTGACGTCGACTCGGTTCGGCTGGCGCTGGCCCGACACAACCTCGGCTTCGGTGCACGTCTGTGCCGCGCCGACGCGCTTCGGCCGGTCACTCGGGGCGCCGTGGTGTTGGCCGACCCGGCTCGCCGCAGTGCCGGGAGCCGGCGGTTCGACCCGCGTGGCTATCAGCCCGCCCTGGATGCGCTGATCGACGCCTACCGCGACCGGGAAATCGTCATCAAGTGTGCCCCGGGCATCGATTTCGACGCCGTGGCGCGGCTGGGGTTCGACGGCGAAATCGAGGTGACCTCGTATCGCGGATCGGTGCGCGAAGCCTGCCTGTGGTCAGCGGGTTTGGCTGAACCGGGCGTGGGCCGACGGGCCAGCATCCTGGACCGAGGTGAACAGTTCACCGACGCCGAGCCGGATGACTGCCCGGTGCGGGCGCCCGGCCGATGGATCGTCGACCCGGACGGCGCGGTGGTACGGGCCGGTCTGGTGCGTCACTTCGCCGCGCGGCACGGCCTGTGGCAACTCGACCCACACATCGCCTACCTGTCCGGCGACGAACTCCCTCGCGGGCTGCGGGGCTTCGAGGTCCTCGACCAGTTGCCCTTCGACGAGCGACGGCTGCGGCAGGCACTGGGCGCGCTCGACTGTGGCGCGCTGGAGATCCTGGTCCGCGGCGTGGATGTCGATCCCGATGCGCTGCGCCGCCGGTTGTCGCTGCGAGGCAACCGGTCACTGACGGTGGTAGTCACCCGAATCGGGTCGGGGGCCGCAGCGCGGGGGACTGCGTTTGTATGCCGTCCGTCCAGGTAGGGGCGCACGAGGTCGCCGAAATTAGGTAATTTGCCCGATGTGGGCGTTGCCCTCCGAATGAGGGCTGTTTTGCGGGAAAGATAGGGCAATTGCCCCATGTGCTGGCGCGCATGCGCACCGCAGACTTAGACGAGCGCGCCGGCGGGCTGGCTCAGCTGCAGCGAAGCATTACCGGGACATGATGTAGCTGCTGTGGCTTCGCCGCCCCCGGTTGCGCGAACACTCCCGCACTCGTCGGCGGAAGATCGATGGTGCTTCGGGGTATCGGGCCTCCTGGCGGGTCGCGTTGAGAACACAGCGCGACACCGCCGGGATTTCGGTTTGCGAGTAAGGCTTGCCGATTGCGTCAACAGTGACCGCAATTGGCATCAGCTAGAGTCGGCATTCCGAAGGCCCGAATTCTCAGCGTTTGACTTCGGTGCCGTCGGGAGACGACGACTTGCAGCAATTGCTGCTGACGGCGAACTAGATGCGGTTCGCCAGGACGATAAACATTGGATGCTGATGCTTTCTTTCGGGCTGCCGCCAGCTCCGACAAACCAGCCTGCTATTCCAAGTAGCCGAACATAACCTGAGCCGAAACGGCTAGTTCTCTCAACCTAAGGTTTAGGTTTCAGGTGGTTGAATCCGGCTCAAGGCCGTACCGCGAACCGGTATCAAGCGGGGAAAGCCTACAAATAGCCTTCTCTTCGGCGAGCCCAATACCGCTGGCATCTTTCTTGCGAAGAGCTGCTAAGCATTTTTTCCGGTTTATTAGACTTTGTTCGAACAAAATTGACGAGGACGCATAAGCTGTTCAGCACTTAGCGCGGTGGGCGCTGAAAGCATACGCACCACATGGTGTGACCGGGGGAAAGGTAATCCGATGAAGAGGACTCGTGCAGCGGCCCGGTTGGGGTTATTTGCCCTGGGGCTGGGAATCGGGGGGGCGTTGGCTTCGACGCCCGGCGTCGCCTCGGCCGACGCATCAAGCTGGTTGTCTGAGGTCAGCGATTTCGTCAGTTCGGCCTTTCCGGCCGCAGCTGGCAGCTCGGGTGGGAGCCTGGCCATCTCGATGAACGGGGTCACCCTATTTCAATCTGGAACCGCTGAAGCGTACTCGGGCAATGGGGACATCGCGATCGCAAACGGTGCGGGATCGGAGGCCTACGCCTTCGGCAGCCACGGTTACGCCGACGCCCTCGGCCTCAATTCGACTGCTGTCGCCGGCGGTCTCAACGCCGAGTCTGCGGCCGGCTCGTCCAACGACACGGCTTTCGTCAATGGCGACGGCAGCTATGGATTCGCCGGCGGTACCGCCGAACACCCCGGAAGCTTCGACTACGCCATCATCTTCGGCAATAACGACACCGCCCTGTCCGGCGGCGACGCGGCGAGCGCCGGTAGCTATGACGGCACTTACGTCGAGGGCAACAGCCTCGCCACGGCGCTTGCGCAAGGCTCAGACCATCTGCTCGACATCGTGAAGTTCTACGGCGGGGCGTCGACCTCCGCGGCAGCGGCTACCGACCTGGTCGGCAGTGACCCGTCGGGCGCCTTGGCCGACGGCAGCGCCTTCTGGACTGATCTGTTCTCCGGCGAAACGGCCGGCGCTCTCACGGCGGGCCACGAATTCTGGGCCGACCTGGCGTCGTCGTTCGATCTGTCAGGAGCTGCCGCGGACGCCAGCAACTTCTGGGCCGAACTCGCCACGCTCTTCTAAGTCCACCGCCTGCCAGGTTCAGCGGTCACCGTTAGGGAGGACGGTGGCCGCTGACCTTTGTGTGTGGTCGTCGTGTTGGTCACAGCGGCGCTGTCGTGGAGTGCAGGTAGGCTGGCGAGACGGCATTTCAGCCGTTCCCAGTCTGCGAGGACACGTCGACCGATGCGCATGATGATGTCGGCCGCGCTGATAGCGGCCGGAGCCCTGCTGGGCTGGTCCGGCGGAGCGGTCGCGGCGGCTGACTCGGCGTGCACCAACATGGGCGGTGAACTCCAGGACGAGCAGATGTGCCATGTCCGCACCTCCACAGCTAGCTACACGCTGGAGATGACGTTTCCGACCGACTATCCCGACCAGGCGCTGACCGATTTCCTGGGCCAGAACCGCGACGGATTCGTCAACGTCGCGCAGACCTCAACGTCGCAGGCATCCGGTGCCCGCGAGGTGCCCTACCAAATGGAAGTCACCACTGAGCAGTACCACTCCGGCCAGCCACCCTCGGGCACCCGCAGCGTCGTCCTCAAGGTGTTCGAGGATCTCGGCGGCCCCCGCCCGTCCACCTTCTACAAGGGTTTCAACTGGGATGTCGCCGGCCAGAAGCCAATCACCTTCGACACGCTGTTCGCGCCGAACACCAAACCGCTCGACGCGATCTATCCGATCGTGCAGCGCGAAGTGGGCAAGCAGACCGGGCTCGGCGCTGCGATTCTGCCCGGCTCCGGCCTCGATGCCTCGCACTATCAGAACTTCGCGATCACCGACGACGAGCTGATCTTCTACTTCGCGCCTGGCGAACTCCTGCCGTCGCTGGCCGGGACCAGCCAAGTTCACGTGCCGCGCAACGCCGTCCCACCGCTCGCGGTCAAGGGCTAGACCGGACCGGCCAGCGATTCCATCGCCCCGGCGCCGAATGCCAACGCCACCTGGGCGATGCACCCGATCAGCGGCACAATCCACGCGATCCGCTTGCGGACCAGTTGAAACACGGTCAGGGCCACGTCGGCCAGCAAAAGCGCGCCGCCGGCCCACGACGCCAGATGCATGGCCCGGTCGAGCCAGGCCGGGTCACCGCACTTCTGATAGCCGCACGAGTCGGTGCCCATCACCAGCAGTCCCAGCACCACGAACGTCGCGCCGTACAACGCGAAGTGGGCGATTATCAGCACGACCGCCGCCAGCACATCAGCGACCTGACGCCGCGGGGCGGCATCGGTCTGCTGAGCTGACGCGGGTTGCGCGGCCGGGTCATCCGCCATGGGCATCATCCTTTGTCGAGTCGACGGTCTGCGGCCAATCAGTTCGGCGCGAAGCTGTACACCTGGCCGTCGCTGGTGGCGGTGACCACCCGGCGATCCCGGCCGATCGAGACGCCGACGGGAAAGCCGGTCGCTTCCGGCAGCGGGTAGCTATTGAGGGTATGACCGCTGGCGGGCTCGAAGGCCAGCAGCGTCATGCCGCGCTCGCCTTGGCCGGGGCCGCCGGTCACCACGGCGTAGCCGACGCTGCGGCCGGCCATACTCGAGGTGGACAGCGGGCTGACGTCGTTGCGGCGCCATATCTCTTGGGCGTGATCGCCGGCGTCCTTGAAAGCGACCAGTCGGGTGTCCGGCCCGCCGCCCGAGACGATCAGACCGCCCGGTGTCACCGACGGCGGCGTCTGCGCGACGAACCTCAGCGGAACCGACCACTTCGGCTTGCCGTCGGCGGCGTGCAGCGCCCACAGCCGCTCGTCACGTCCGTTCACGTAGATCGTGGATCCGTCGCTGGACAGCACCGGACTGGCCAGCACGCCGGCACCGACCGCGGTGCTGGTCCACTCCCGGGTCAGCAGCGGGCTTTGGCCCGGGTGGTATTTCAGGCCGACCAACACCGCCGCGGGGGCGTCCGGCTCCCACAGGCTCAGCACCACCATCCCGGTCGACGCCGAGAAAGCGGGCGCTGCGGCGACCGGGCAGCCCGCCTTGGCCTGCCCGCAGTCTGAGAGCCCGCGGGTGAAATCGCTCGGATCGACGTTGTTCACCAGGTCGACCGAATTGCCGACCACGACGCCGCGATGGCCGTCGAACACCTGCACCTGCCCCAGATGGGTGGCCACCAGAAGTTGCCCATGACCGAGAATCCTTGGCGTGGTAGGCATTCCGATGACCGGGCGACGCCAGCGGATCCACTGCGTGACCGGAAAAGACAAAATCGCCCCGGGCTGGCCGACATAGAGGTTGTCGAAGCCGTCGAACAACGGTCCGGAGATGCCGCCGCCCTGGAACAACCGGGTGCACCAGCGCTGCCTGCCGTTGTCGTCGTTCTCCCATTCCATCAGCGAGCAGCCGCCCGGTGTCTGCGCGTTCGCCGCGAGCCAGTTTCGTGAACTCAGCGCCACGGCCGCCGCCAGCGAGCCCTTGACCGAGCGGGTCCAGCGCAGCGCCAGCCGGCTGGCACCCGGTCTCGGGCTGTAACTGCTGTTGGCCGCGTCGCCGTACTGCGCGGGCCAACCTTCGGCCGGCACCGTGTCGACCCACGAGTCGGTGTTGCCACAACTTGCTACCGCGACGGTCACGACGATCGCCGATGCCACGGATGACCAGTGCCGCACAGTACGGCGGGGAATTGGCCAAGGCACGGTGCGAGGGTAACCCGCGGTGGCCGAGCGGACGCTGATTGCCCGCTTCGCCGCGCTTCACGCCACGGCGTTAGGCTTTTCGGCCATGACGAGCATGTGGGGTGCCCCGGTCCATCG
>JBAWAV010000519.1:0-6224 GCA_049589475.1 Mycobacterium sp. | reverse complement strand
CCCGCTCGTGCGCGCGCCGCGAGTACTCCTCCAGCTCCCGACGGATGATGCCGCCTTTGGGATGGAAAACCGCCAGCCCCGAACCGATTTCGTCGGGAAAGCTGAACAGGTCGAGCTCGGCGCCGAGCTTGCGGTGGTCGCGGCGTTGGGCTTCGGCGATGAGCTCGAGATGCTTGTCGAGTGCCTCCTGTGTCTCCCATGCGGTGCCGTAGATACGCTGCAGACTGGCGTTGTTCTGGTCTCCCCGCCAGTACGCCGCCGAACTACGGGTCAGCTTGAACGCCGGGATGTGTTTCGTGGTGGGAATGTGCGGTCCGCGGCACAGATCCCCCCAAACACGCTCGCGGGTGCGGGGATTGAGGTTGTCGTAGGCGGTGAGTTCGTCGCCGCCGACTTCCATGATGTCGGCGTCCCCGGATTTGTCATCGACGAGTTCGAGTTTGTAAGGCTCGCCGGCCAATTCGGTACGGGCCTGGTCTTTGGACGCATAGACCCGCCGGTCGAAAAGCTGACCGTCTTTGACGATCTGACGCATGCGTTTTTCCAGCTTGTCCAGGTCTTCCGGCGTGAACGGCTCGGCCACGTCGAAGTCGTAGTAGAAGCCGTCGGTGATCGGGGGGCCGATGCCGAGCTTGGCGTCCGGGAAGAGGTCCTGCACCGCCTGGGCCAAGACGTGCGCGGCCGAATGCCGGATGACGCTGCGGCCGTCGTCGGTGTTGGCCGCCACCGGGGTGACGTCGACATCGGCGTCGGGAATCCAGCTGAGGTCATGCAGTTTCCCGTCGGCGTCGCGTATCACCACGATCGCGTCGGGAGCACCGCGACCCGGGAGGCCGGCTTCGCGGATCGCGGCCGCCGCGGTCGTCCCCGCGGGCACCCGGATCGGTGCTGCAGGGATGGCGTGCGCGGGGGCGGTCATCGACGCGGTCTCCATGGCTTTCGGGTGTTCGAACGGACCCGACCATGCTATCGGGGCTGTCTGGAGCCGAGCAGGGCCGTCGAGCAGCAGCCGAAAGTCCGGCAGAATGACGGGGTGGCAGTGGAGGCGGCTCTGGCATTGCTGCTGGCCGCCGTCGCCGTCTTCCTCGTGGTGAACTGGATCGGCGACCGCACCGGGATCCCGGGCGCCGCGCTTCTGACCCTGGTCGGCATCGGATATGCCCTGCTGCCAGGCCCAAATATCGGCCTTGACCCCGATGTCGTGATGACCTGCATACTTCCGCCGCTGCTGTACAACGCGGCGCTGGAATCGTCGCTCGTCGGGATACGCCGCAATCTGCGCCCCATCATCAGCCTGTCGGTAGTCCTCGTGTTGGTCACCGCGTGGGCAGTCGGTGTCGCCGTCGGCCTGCTCGTCAGCGGCGCGACGATCGCGGTGGGCGTGGCGCTTGGCGCCGCGGTAGCGCCGACAGATCCGGTGGCCGCGCTCGCCGTTGCCCGCAAGGTCGGCCTACCGCTGAAGATCGTCACGTTGATCGAGGGTGAAGGTCTGCTCAACGACGCGACCGCACTGACCACATTCTCGATGGCGATCGCTGTCGCCAAAGGCGCCGAATTCTCCGCGCTGTCGGCAATTTGGAAATTCGTCCTTGCAGCGACGGGCGGGCTGGTGGTCGGAGTGGTGCTCGCGCTGTGCCGGCGCTTGCTGGGACGATGGACGCGCGACGTCCTGACAGCCAACGCGATCTCGCTTGCCACACCGTTTTTGGCGTACCTGGCGGCCGAGGAGGTGCACGCCTCCGGCGTGCTTGCGGTGGTGGTCTGCGGACTGATCGTCGGACACGACTCGCCGCGATCGGAATCGGGAGCAAGCCGTTTGCAAACCCGAGCCGTTTGGCGCTTGGTCAACTTCCTGTTGGAAGGCTTCGTGTTCTTGCTGATCGGTCAGCAATTACCGACCGTTGTCGACGGTCTCAACAGCTACCCGCCGTCGACGATCACCGTCGCGATCGCCATCACCGTCACGCTGGTGCTGTTGATCCGGCCGCTGTGGTTGTTACTCACCCAGTCCCTTCCGGGACCTCTGCATACCCGGCTCGGCAACGTTGCCGACACCACCACCGTCGACGGCGTCGACCGGCCGGGGCGTCGTCGACCGCGGGATCGCAACTCGGAGCGCCTTGACGGCCGGGAAATTCTTGCGCTGAGTTGGGCGGGCACCCGCGGCGTGGTCAGCCTCGCGGCGATTTTCGCGGTGCCGTTCGTCACGGACAGCGGCGCGCCGTTTCCCGACCGCGATCTCCTGCTGCTCTGCACCTTCGTCGTCGTGTTGGTGACGCTGATCGGCCAAGGCGGCACATTCGGTCCGATCGTGCGGGCGCTGGACCTTCGGGCCGATGCCGTCGACGAAGCGCTGCTGCGCAATCGAGCGCGCGCCGCAGCCGTTGAGGCCGCACTTGACCGGCTCGAGGAGATGAGGCACAAGCACGGTGACGACGTCTCTGCCCGGGCGATCGACGGCGTGCGCGAACAGTTGTCCGCCAGGTTGGATCGATATCGACGGCGACTCGACGCATTGGAGTCCTCAGAGTCCGATGAGGTGCCCGCCATACCCGCCTACGAAGCCGCCGTCGAAATACGGCGAGCGGCCATCGACGCCGAACGTGACGAACTCCTGCGCTGGCGCGACGCCGGGCTGCTGTCCGACAAGAGTCTCCGCGCGCTCGAACGCGAACTCGACCACGAAGAGGTCACGCTGCCGCTGACGGCGCCGCAATCGCCCTGGAGCAACCCGTAAAACGCTGCAGCCTTAGGGCTGGTCTGGTTTGAGGAGGACGAACAGCGCCTCCGCGTCGGCCAGCACGGTGTCACCGTCGCTCAACCGGCCGGCAACGAAGATCTTGCGGCCCTCGACCCGGTCGACGGCGGCGTCGATCTGCAGCTTCTTCTCGATCGGCACGATCTGGCGGTAGTTGATGTGAAGGTAGGCGGTGCGTTGCCGGGGACCACCGGTGAGCACCGATGACGTCAGCCCCAACACCGTGTCGAACAGCATGCCGATCGATCCGCCGTGCACGGCGCCGTTGCGGCCCAGGTGAAACCGCGCGAAGCGGGCCCAGCCCTCGATGCGGCCGTCGTCGGTTTTGTGGGCGGACATCGGGATGGTCAGAATGTTGCCCCGCACCGGCAGATCCATCCGCCGGCCCGACGGCGATGACCACTCGTCGCTGTCGAATGGCATCAATAGCGTCGACACCTTGTCCAGCAGGTCGGCGGCTTCGGTGATCACCTCGTCCGGCGCGTCGACGGCGCGGGCGTGGTCCTGCAGCCGGCGGACGGCGTCGATGAACCGGCCGTAGTCCGGCCCGCCCTTGACCGTCGGTTCGGGCGGGTTGAATCCGCCGCCGGGATGCCAAGAGTCGTCGCGTGCCACCAGAACACCGTATTGCCCGGCGGCTCGGTTCGTTCGGGGCCTAGTTGTTCTGCTGCTCCCCGAGCGCGCTGAGCTTCGCGAACTCGTCGTCGCTGAGCTCGATCTCGGCCGCCGCTACGTTCTCCTGCAGATGGGCCACGCTCGAGGTCCCCGGAATCGGCAGAACGACCGGCGAGCGTTTCAGCAGCCACGCCAGCGCCAGCTGTGAAGGCGTGGCGTGACCGTGCTCGGCGCCGAGCTTTGCCAGCGGGCCGTCAGGAGCGGCGAGCGGACCCGCGGCCAGCGGGAACCACGGGATGAAAGCGATCCCCTGCTTGGTCACGTCCTCCAGTAGCTTTTCGGCGCTGCGGTTGGTCAAGTTGTAGAGGTTCTGCACCGACACAATCTGGGTGATCTTTTGTCCGGCGTGCAGCTGGTCGACGTTGACCTCCGACAGACCGATGTGGCGGATCTTGCCTTCCTGCTGCAGCTTGACCAGCTCGCCGATCTGATCCTCCAGCGGGAACTTGTCGTCGATGCGATGCAGCTGAAACAGATCGATGGTGTCGACGCCGAGCCGCCGCAGGCTGAGCTCGGCCTCCTGGCGCAGGTAGGCGGGAAAGCCCAGCGGGATCCACACGTCGGGTCCGGTGCGCAGCAGTCCCGCCTTGGTCGCGATGACCAGCCCGTCGTAAGGGTGCAACGCCTCTCGGATGATCTCCTCGGCGAAATACGGGCCGTAAGAATCGGCGGTGTCGATGAAGTTGACACCGAGTTCGACCGCACGCCGCAATACCCGAACGGCTTCGTCGCGATCGGCCGGCGGGCCCCACACACCCTTGCCGGTCAGGCGCATCGCGCCGTAGCCGAGTCGGTTGACGGTGAGATCACCGCCGAGAGTGAGGGTTCCGGACGCGTGAGCAGGAGCGTGGGTAGTCACAACGCCGACCGTACGCCAGCCCACAAGAACTGGCCACGCCCGCGTGGCAAGCTGAGTCGGTGGATTTGCACACGATCGCCCAGCTCCCACTGACCTACCCGGAGGTGGGCGCGACGGCGGGCCCGATGCCGCCGGGATACAAGCACATCGGGTACTCGGCGCACATCGGCATGGGTCAGCTTCGCTTCGACGAGGCCGCCGACGCGGTGATGCGCTGGGGCATGCAGCGCGGCGCCGGACTCGGCGTAGAGGCCAGCAGCGACGTCGTCAACGTCGGCACCGTCGTCGTGGTGAAGGTCGGCTTTCTCAAGGCGCCCTGCCGGGTCGTCTACGTCGTCGACGAGCCGCACATGCGGGGATTCGCGTACGGCACGCTGCCCGGCCATCCCGAGTCCGGTGAGGAGCGGTTCGTGGTGCGCCACGATCCGCTCACCTCCGCCGTGTACGCCGAGGTGTCCGCATTCTCTCGGCCGGCAACGTGGTGGAGCAAAGCCGGCGGACCGTTCACCGTGCTGCTCCAGCGAGTGATGAACAAACGCTACCTACGGGCCGTCTGACCCCAGCGGGCGAGCAGCTCATGCGCTCCCGCGCAGAGCTTGTCGATGACCTCGCCCACCGGTGCGACGCCGGTGACCATCCCGACACCCTGGCCCGCGTCGACCGGTGCGGTCCGTCGGTCGTCGGCGGCGTCGGCGGCATTCAGTTCCGCCTCGGCATCAGGATCATCGGCCAGCGCGTCTTCGTGTCCGCTCCACCGCGCGACGAAGTCGTTGCGCAACACGCGCGACGGAAAGCGCTCGGCCCACGGCCGACGACGAACGATGTCGAACACGCGGGTGCTGACGGTGTCGGTCTCGCACGCGGCGACCAATGCCCGACGTCCGGCGTCACTCGTCAACCCTTCCGCCGAGGCTGACAGGATGGTGCCGAGCCATGCGCCGCTGGCCCCGGCGGCCAGGACCGCTGCCAGGCTTCGTGGCGAGGCGATACCGCCGGCGGCCAGTACCGGTGTCGACACGACGTCCAGCACCGCCGCCAGCAGCGGCAAGGTACCCACTGTCGCCTCCCCGTGCCCGCCACCTTCGCTGCCACGGGCAATCAGCAGGTCGATCCCGGCGTCTTCCGCACGCCGCGCCTCGTCGCTGTTGTAAACCTGTGTGGCGGCGGCGATTCCAGCGTCGTGCACGCGGCTCACCCACGCCAGGTCAGTTCCGAAGCTCACCGAGATCAGCGCCGGCTGCGCGGCGAGCGCGGCATCGAACAGGCCCTGCTCTTTGCGGATCACCCAGTCCACCAAGCCGATTCCGAACGTCCCACTCACATAAGGCAATTCAGTGTGCAGCGACGACGTCGACCCGGCGCTGCCCATACCCACCATGCCCAGGCCGCCGGCGGCCGTCACCGCGGCGGCCAGCCGTCCGCCGGCCACGCCGCCCATCGGGGCGTTGACGACGGGCACCCGCAGGCCCATCGCCCGCGACCACGGCGTCGACAGTGACACAACTACTCCGAGGGAACGTTCTTCACCACGGTGAGCATGACCACGGAGTCATCCAGCGATCGCAGCGAGTGTCGGCGGAACGGGATCGTGACATAGTCGCCCGCCGTTCCCTCCCACGAGTCGTCGCCGGCAGTGAGCCGCACGTGGCCCTGCAGCACCTGCAGCGTGGCCTCGCCCGGGCTGTCGTGTTCGGCCAGCTCGTGGCCGGACGCTAGCGCCACTACCGTCTGGCGCAGTTCAAGGGCATGTCCGCCGTGGACGGTGTGCGACGCCCGACCACTGTGTGCCTGCCGCGCCTCGGTGAGCTGTTGAGTGGCCAAGGTGGTCAGCGAGATGGAATCCATTATTCGTTCCTTCGGTCGGCTACCGGCAGTCTCTCAGTTGGATAGTAAAAGAATTCCGCTCGCGGCCAATGCGACCGTTTTGATCAC
>JBAWAV010000518.1:0-2441 GCA_049589475.1 Mycobacterium sp. | reverse complement strand
GTCAACGGCCGCACCAACCGTCCACTCCCCTGCCGCGCGACCCGGTTGGCGATCTCCCATTGATCGCCGGCGCCGGGAACCACCACCAGCGGCACACCGGCCAGCAGCGACTTGGCCACCATGCCGTGTCCACCGCCGCAGATGGCCAGGTCGGCCTGCGCCAGCAGAGCGTCCTGGCGGCCCAGGCCGACCACCGCCCACGGCGGCACGCTCAGATCCGGGCCGTTGAGCCGCGACACCACTACCCGTGTGCCGTCGGGCAGAACCGTGCCGGGCACCAGGCAGTCCAGCGCGGTCTGAGCCATCCCCTGCGTGCCGGTCGACGCCGTCGACGGCGCCACCATCACCACCGGCCCTGAGCCGGGCGGGATCGACAGCGCCTGCTGGGTCGGCTCGAAGTGCAGTGGACCAACCAGGACGGCTTCGGCGGGCCAGTCCGGGCGCGGCACCTCCAGCGCGGGCAGCGTCGCGATCAGTCGCCGCCGCGGGCCGGGATCGGTTGCCGGCAGACCGATCTGGGCACGAGCCGCTTCGCGCTGCCGGAGACCGGCCCGCCAGGAGCGAGCGGTCAGCGCGCGCATCGTGGCGTCCCTCAGCCGGCCCCGGATGCCGATGCCGGGTGCCAGCCCGCTACCCAAGGGCGGCAAGCCTTTTGACGGCCGGTACAGCGGATGCGGGTTGAGCTCGATCCACGGAATACCCAGCAGCTCGGCCGCCATGCCGCCGCAGGCGGTGATGACGTCGGACACCACCAGGTCCAAAGCCATCGCCTGTAGTTGCGGAACGTTGAGCACGGCCATCCGCGCGGCGCGCTGGTGGATCTTGGCGCCGGCGTCGAGGTCGTCGTCGTCCTCGGTGGGGTCGAGTCCGAGCAGTTCGACCGCGTCGACGCCGGCCGCATGCGCGGTCTCGAGCCACTCGACACCGGTCAGCAGAATCGGTGTGTCACCGGCGACCAGAAACCGTCGACAGAGCGCGATCGCCGGAAACGAGTGGCCCGGGTCCGGTCCGGCCACCACCGCGACGCGCATCGCCTCACCCTGCCACAGCGGCTCGCTAGGCTAGTGCTCATGACCGAGCAGACTCTCGAGAACACCCGCACGGTGGAGGTCTTCCTGCACGCGCTGCAGGATGCGGACCTCGACACCGCAGGCGCCGCGCTAGCCGACGACCTCGTATACCAGAACGTCGGTTTGCCTACGATCCACGGCCGTAACCGGGCGATGAAGCTCTTCAGCTCGCTGGGCGGCGCCAGCGGGTTCGAGGTCAAGATTCACCGCATCGCCGCCGACGGCGCCGCGGTGCTCACCGAGCGCACCGACGCCCTGATCTTCGGCCCACTGCGGCTGCAGTTCTGGGTCTGCGGCGTGTTCGAGGTGCACCACGGCCAGATCACGCTGTGGCGGGACTACTTCGACTTCTTCGACATGTTCAAGGCGACGCTGCGTGGGATCGCGGGGCTTGTGGTGCCGTCGCTGCGGGCATCGCTGTAACCGCGATGAGCGAGAATGCCGCGCGACCCAACGCAGTCCAATTCGTCCGCTACTGCTGCGGAGGCCGGCTCCCCGACTCGATGCGGGACTGGGTGCGCCACGATCTGGCCGGAAAGGGCGCAACGGGCCGGATGATGCGCCGGGTCGCGGTTCCCGCGGTGTTGGTGCTCGCCCCGTTCTGGCTGATCCCGACGACGCTGGACGTCCACCTGAGCATGACGCTGCCCATTCTCATTCCGTTCGTGTACTTCTCGCACGCGCTGAACAAGGTGTGGCGCCGTCACATGTTGCAGGTGCACAACTTGGATCCGAAGCTCGTTGACGCGCGCCGTAGTAAGCGCGAGGAGCGGATGCGTCAGTCATACATCGACCGCTATGGCCCGCGGTCTGATTGACATCTAACGGTGCGGCAGACCGCCGAGTTCGTCGAACGCCTGCGACCAGCCGACCAGCCGATCGGTCGCGCCGGCCAACTCGGCGCGGTAACGCTGACGTGAATCCACCAGCGTGGACCCTTGGTCCCCGTTCGCCGATGACACCAATTGGGCCGCGGCAGTAACCATTTCGTTGTACTGACGAACGCCCGCGCTCAGCTGCGCGGTGAACGCATTGATCGTCGGGGCCAGATACGACCGCGACTGCGGAGTGCCGGTGGCCGCCCGCTCCATCGACACCACCTCGGCGGCGGTGGCCGCCATAGCGGCCGAGCTCTGGTTGGCTGCAGCGGTCAGATCACGAATCTCTGTGGCGGGCAGCATGTTTCCCCGTTCGATGACACCGAGCAGCGAAAAGAAGCCACGCTCTGAAGCGCCCAGCGCCGACATCGCCGACCGGGCCGCCGAACTGGGCGGCGGCAGGCGTCGGGCGTTGGCGGGCCGCTGCGCGGGCAGCGGCTCCGATTTCAGCCATCCGTAGCGGATCAGCAGCAGCGTCGCGATCATCGCTTGC
>JBAWAV010000517.1:0-1725 GCA_049589475.1 Mycobacterium sp. | reverse complement strand
GTCCGGAGACGCCGGATCGGTGGTGGCGCAGGACTGTTCGTAGGACGCGGATGCCGTCGCGGATGGCGTGCAGGTTGGAGGTTCCGGTGCGGCGGGGTAGTTCGATGCTGGGGACTTCGGCGATGCGTAGGCCGGCTTGCATGGCGCGCACGGTCATTTCGGCTTCGATTTCGAAGCCGGTGGCCGACAGGCGTAGGTGGTCGAGGTAGCGGCGGTGGAAGGCGCAGTATCCGTAGCACAGGTCGGTGAGGTGGGCGTGGTAGGCGGTGTTGAAGACGGTGAGCAGGAACCAGTTGCCGAGTGCGCGGATGGGGGTGATGTCTAGTGATCCGCCGCCGCTGATGAAGCGTGAGCCTTTGACGAAGTCGTAGCCGTTGGCCAGGAAGTGCAGGTAGTGGCGGATTTCTTGGGGTGACATGCTGCCGTCGGCGTCCATCATGACGATGACGTCGCCGGTGGCGGCCAGAAAGCCGGTGCGCAGTGCGCTGCCTTTGCCTGCGCCCTCCTGGGGCACGACGCGTACGTCGGGGCGGTGGCGGCGGGCGGTGATGAGGGTGACGTCGGTGGAGTTGCCGTCCACGAGGATGATTTCGTGGACGTCGTCGGCGATCTGTTCGAGGACCCAGCCGACGTTGCGGGCCTCGTTCCTGACCGGGATGACCAGGCTGACTCTAGGGCGCACCGCCGGTGTCGGGTTGGTGTGGGTGCGCGGGAGTGGGGAGTCGCTGGGTGTGGTGGTAGCGGCGAGATGCAGCGCTGGCCCGTTGTCTGTCGGTTGGCCTGCGGCCGAGAGGGTTGTCATAGTCAGCTGCCAATCTGTTTGTGATGTGTTGGGGGTGTAGGGCTCGTGGCCTAGGTGCGGTCGGGATCAAGCCGACGGTGCGCCGGCAACGTCAGCGGGGCACGATCAGTCGAAACCGATCGCGGCAAGTCAGACTCGGTGACTGCCCAGTCGCAGATAATCGTGCCGACCTGCAAGAATGCTGGATGATACCTGTCGAATACCCTCATATGCGAAGTATTCCATACGTTATGAACGATTCGCAACCATTTCATCGACTATCGGTATCAGGCGATCCGATCTTCCTGACCAGGCGGGTACGGGTGATCTCCGAGCGGTCGATGGCGACCGCACGAGCTCGGCCAAGCCCGCGCTAGATCACTTCCGTGGCCAGCGCTTCGCGGTCGGCGAGGAATGGCATTGGCAGCCCACGAGACGCCAGCAGCGACGCCATAGCGTCGCCGGTGATCGGCCGGCAGAGTAGATATCCCTGGGCCCGTCGGCAGCCATGCCGCATCAAAGCCAGCGCCGCCGCCGTGGTTTCGACGCCTACGGCGACCAGTTGAAGATCGAACGCCTCCGCGAGCCCGATGATCGCGCGGACGACTGCCAGGCTGTCGGCGTTGGTGTCGAGTTCGCGCACGAACCGCGGGTCGATCTTGAGCGTGTCAACGGGAAGCGTCTGCAAGTGCGACAAGACGGCGCGACCGGTGCCGAAGTCATCGATGGAGGTCTGGACGCCGATGTCCTTGAGCTGACCGAGTGTTCGCGTCGTGCTGTCCATGTCGCGGACCACTGCACGCTCGGTGACTTCGATGCACAGGGAACCGTCGTCCATGCCGAAGTCGGCGATCGTCTCGGCGACCATGCCGACGAAGCCGGGAGTGGTGAATTGCAGCGGCGACACATTGACCCGTAGCGACGTGCCGTGCCCCACGCCGCGC
>JBAWAV010000516.1:0-6509 GCA_049589475.1 Mycobacterium sp. | reverse complement strand
GCGGCGGAGATCAACGCCGCGATGAAGGCCGCCGCCGACGGCCCGATGAAGGGCATCCTCAAGTACTACGACGCCCCGATCGTCTCGAGCGACATCGTCACCGACCCGCACAGCTCGATCTTCGACTCCGGTCTGACCAAGGTGATCGACAACCAGGCCAAGATCGTGTCCTGGTATGACAACGAGTGGGGTTACTCCAACCGGCTCGTCGATCTGGTCGCGCTGGTCGGCAAGTCGCTGTAGCCGTGGCGGAGTCTTCGATCCCGAATCTGTCCGACCTTCTCGCGCAGGGAGTTTCGGGTCGGGGTGTGCTGGTTCGGTCCGACCTGAACGTGCCGCTCAGCGACGACGGGGACATCACCGATCCGGGCCGGATCATCGCGTCGGTGCCTACCCTCAAGGCGCTCGCCGACGCCGGCGCCAAGGTGGTGGTGACGGCTCATCTGGGACGGCCCAAGGGCGGACCCGACCTGAAGCTATCGCTGGCGCCGGTCGCTGCGGCACTCGGCGAGCATTTGGGCAAGGACGTGCAATTGGCCGACGATGTCGTCGGCCGCGATGCGCGAGCTCGTGCCGAGCGTCTGACCGACGGGGATGTCCTGCTGCTGGAGAACATTCGTTTCGACCCGCGGGAGACCAGCAAGGACGACGGTGAGCGCTTGGCGCTGGCCCGTGAGCTCGCCGATTTGGTCGGCCCTGCAGGGGCTTTCGTATCCGACGGCTTCGGCGTGGTGCATCGCAAGCAGGCCTCCGTCTACGATGTCGCCACGCTGCTGCCGCACTACGCGGGCACGCTGGTCGCCGAAGAGGTCGGCGTGCTGGAGCGGCTGACCAGCTCGACCAAGCGGCCATACGCGGTGGTGCTCGGCGGCTCGAAGGTCTCGGACAAGCTCGGCGTGATCGAGCAGCTGGCCACCAAAGCCGACAGCATCGTCATCGGCGGCGGGATGTGCTTCACATTCCTTGCGGCGCGCGGCCTTTCGGTCGGTACCTCGCTGCTGCAGACCGAGATGATCGACACCTGCCGTCAACTGCTCGACACCTACGCCGACGTCATCCGACTGCCGGTCGACATCGTGGTTGGCGAGAAGTTCTCCGCCGACTCGACGCCGGAAGTCGTTGCCGCCGATGCGATTCCGGACGGCAAGATGGGATTGGACATCGGACCGGGGTCGGTCAAGCGATTCACCAGCCTGCTGTCGAACGCGGAGACGATCTTCTGGAACGGCCCCATGGGGGTCTTCGAGTTCCCGGCATTCGCCGCGGGTACCAAGGGTGTCGCCGAGGTGATTGCCGCCGCGACGGCAAAGGGTGCGTTCAGTGTGGTCGGTGGCGGTGATTCCGCTGCCGCGGTGCGGGCGCTGGGTCTGCCCGAAGACGGTTTCTCGCACATTTCGACCGGCGGCGGGGCGTCGCTGGAATACCTTGAGGGCAAATCGCTGCCCGGCCTGGAAGTACTGAGCAGCACCTGAGCGAAGGACATCGATGAGTCGCAAGCCGCTGATCGCCGGCAACTGGAAGATGAACCTCAACCACTTCGAGGCGATCGCGCTGGTGCAGAAGATCGCTTTCTCGTTGCCGGACAAGTACTTCGACAAGGTCGACGTCGCGGTCATTCCGCCGTTCACCGATCTGCGCAGCGTGCAGACCCTGGTCGACGGCGACAAATTGCGGTTGACCTACGGCGCTCAGGATGTGTCGCAACACGACTCGGGCGCCTACACCGGTGAGATCAGCGGGGCCTTCCTGGCCAAGCTGGGTTGCCACTACGCGGTGGTGGGTCACTCCGAGCGGCGCACGTACCACGACGAGGACGACGCGTTGGTGGCCGCCAAGGCCGCCGCGGCACTCAAGCATGAGCTGACGCCGATCGTGTGTATCGGTGAGCACCTGGAGGTGCGCGAGGCCGGCGAGCATCTCAGCCATTGCCAGGGGCAGCTGCGTGGTTCGCTGGCCGGGCTTTCCGCCGGGCAGATCGAAAAGGTGGTCATCGCCTACGAGCCGGTGTGGGCGATCGGTACCGGGCGCGTGGCCAGCGCCGCCGACGCCCAGGAGGTCTGCAAGGCGGTGCGCGGCGAGCTCGCCGCACTGGCGTCGCAGCAGATCGCCGACACCGTTCGAGTGCTGTACGGCGGCTCGGTGAACGCGAAGAACATCGGCGACATCGTCGCCCAAGAGGATGTCGACGGCGCGCTGGTCGGAGGTGCGTCGCTGGATGGCGAGCAGTTCGCGACGCTGTCGGCTATCGCCGCCGGGGGACCGCTGCCGTAACGATCGGCTGCCGGCCTGATGCGCGATTCTTTCGCGGCGTTGATCGCCGGGCGCTGCGGAAACGCCGTCAACGGTTGCTGATGCGGCCGATGGGACATTCGGGACCACTGAGACATTTCAGGGCTGAACTGCGGGACTGGCATTTAGCTAAATGAAACTGAGAGAAACGCTGTGCCTTTATGTTGTGCGCATCACACATTGCTTGACCCGTGTAGTTGAAAGGCGCCCCGCGACAGCACCAGCGGGGCATCCCGCAGCTTCGCTCTGCCGATCATCCGTGCGGGCTCCGTAGCCGTTGCCGTTGCTGCGATGGCGATCGGTTCTGCGACCCAAGCCGCGGATCCGGCGGCCTCGTCATCCCCTACCAAGACCTCGGAACGTCACACCTGGAGGTGCTGCGGGAGTTACACCAAGCCGGCGCCCAACTCGAGAAGGTTGGTCACAGCGGCTACAGCGGTGGGGTCGATTACACCTATCGCGAGTACAACGGTTTGACGGTGGACTACGGCAACGGCCAGCTGACCACCACGAATACCCCGGTCGATATCGTCTGGAACTCGCACGGGACATCCTTCAGTGGGCCGCACAACTTCGAGGCCTTTCTCAAAGACAACGATGTCACCGGCATCCTCGGTATCGGCGCCAACAGTGGGGGTCCGACCGAGAGCCCACTGGAGGCGACGGGCTACACCGGTGTGACGATCGATCTCCCGCAGAACGAGTTGATCGTCAGCGCCACCAACCCGGGAACGGCGATTGACACCGTGAGCGGAGCCCCGATCAGCAGCCTGTACGAAACCGTGACGACCGACGGCGTGACCAAGGGTTCGACGGTGTCCGACGACGTCGACTCCGGCGGTGTCTACGGAACCATCCCGTCGAGCCTCAATGCAGCACAGGGCAGCACGATCACTGTCTACAGCAGCAATGGCGGCACCGAGCTGTACTCCTACACCGTCGGCACCGACAGCGACGGCACCAGCGAGTTGCCAGTGCCGACGTCGGGCACCTCGATCGATAGCGGCGTGATCCCGTTCGAGAAAGAGCCGATTTTCATCGACTACGACAACGACACCATGAGCCTCGACCACCCGTTGCCGTAAGGCGTCCCTGGTCCGAGACATGTGGGCCGCGCGAGACTTTTTCGGGTTGACGAAGTGAGCGGGGCCGTTTAGCTTAACGAAACCTCAGAGAAACACATTGTCGCTAAGTTTCTCTGGTTAATTAACGTTACGACGCTCGGGGAGGCAATTGAATGGCCGGTCGCAGGGGCACCGACGGCAAAAGGCTCACACATACCGCCAAGGCGCGACGCTGCGGTCTGGTCATGGGTGGCGCCGTCAGCGCGTTCGTGGCGGCAGCTGCGATGGCTACCGGCTCGGCGGCCCCGGCCAAGGCGGATTTTGAGAGCCTGATCGACCCGATCATCCAGCCGCTTTTGACATCGCTGACAGACTCGCTTTCGGCCGTCGACCCCGCTGCGGCCCTCGATATCACCAGCTGGACCGACAGCCTGCTCAGCAGCCTAGGCTCGGTCGACCTGGCGCTGCCATCGGTCGCAGAACCGGCCGCCGCTGCAGCTTCGTCGGCAGTCGACAGCGCCGCGTCAACGGGCGGCACCATCCCGCTGTCGGTTGTGGAAGGTACCGAGCCGGCAGTCAACGCCTCCATTGCCGGCGGCAGCTCGGTGCCGCTGCTCGTCGACACCGGATCCGGCGGCCTTGTCGTTCCGGAGAGCGACCTCGGCGTGAGCAACCTCTGGCAACTGTTCCTGCAAGACGGGATGCCTTCGAGCTTCGGCTCGAGCGGCTACAGCGGCGGCGTGGACTATATCTATCTGACCTACAACAGCTTGCCGGTCGCATACGACGGCGGTCTCACCACGACCGGCCCCGTCGACGTCGAGGTGTACTCGTGGGACCCGTCGAACTTCGGCAGTCTTTTCACTAACGATGCCTTCCAGAACTTCCTCACCGGTAACGGCGTCAGCGGAATCCTCGGCATCGGCGAAAACACTGCGGGTCCGACCACCAGTCCGTTTGAGAGCTTCGGCAACGTGACTGTCGACGTCCCTGGGAAAGAACTGATCGTCGGCGGTACTCCGGTCACAGGCACCACGCTCAGCGGCGCGCCGATCAGCACCGACTACATATCTATCGACGGCGGAGCACTACAGGCGGTTTCCAACGACGTCGACTCCGGTGGCGTGACCGGGACAATCCCGTCGTCGCTGCTGACGTCGTCCGAGTACAACTCGACGACCGACCTGGTCAACCCGGGAACCACGATCGCCGTCTACGCCGACAAAGCCGGTACCGAAGAGCTGTACTCCTACACGGTGACCGCAGCCAACGACCCGTACGTGGTGTCGGGATCGACCATGGACAGCGGCGTCGAGCCCTTCCTGCTGGGTCCGATTTCCATGACGTACACCCCGGCCGGCACCGGCACGACAATCTTCGGCGGCTAGTCAGCACGTAACGCCGCTCTCAGCCAGCCGAACGTAGGCCGGTAGGCTGTCGGCCATGGAATTGGCTCTGCAGATCACTCTGGTGGTCACCAGCGTCCTGGTGGTCCTGCTGGTGCTGTTGCACCGCGCCAAGGGTGGCGGCCTGTCGACACTGTTCGGTGGTGGCGTGCAGTCCAGCCTGTCCGGGTCGACGGTGGTGGAAAAGAACCTCGACCGGTTGACGTTGTTCGTCGTCGGCATCTGGCTCGTGGCCATCGTCGGCATGGCGCTGCGCATCAAATACAACGCCTGATCCCACGAAAGGCGAAGACGGCCAACCACCCTGATACTGGTAGGTATGGCTGAAGCACCCGACTCGCTGGAGCCCTTCGGCGCGGTACAACGCACCCGAGTAGGGCGCGAAGCCACCGAGCCGATGCGTGACGACATCCGGTTACTCGGTGCCATCCTGGGCGACACCGTGCGCGAGCAGAACGGCGACGAGGTCTTCGATCTGGTGGAGCGGGCCAGGATCGCGTCTTTCAAGGTGCGGCGCTCGGAGATCGAGCGGGCCGAGGTCGCGGAGATGTTCGCCGGTATCGACATCCACCGGGCGATCCCGGTCATCCGGGCATTCAGCCACTTCGCCCTGTTGGCCAACGTCGCCGAAGACATCCACCGCGAGCGACGTCGTGCCATCCACGTCTCCGCCGGCGATCCTCCGCAGGACAGCAGCCTGGACGCGACGTATCTGAAGCTGGACGCGGCGGACCTGGATTCGGCGACGGTCGCTGACGCGCTGACTGGTGCCCTGGTCTCACCTGTCATCACCGCGCACCCCACCGAGACCCGCCGTCGCACCGTGTTCGACACCCAGCACCGCATCACGCAGCTCATGCGGCTGCATGCGCGCGGACACGTGCACACCGACGACGGCAGCGACATCGAGACCGAGCTTCGCCGCCACGTGCTGACGTTGTGGCAGACCGCGTTGGTGCGGCTCTCCCGATTGCAGATCTCCGATGAGATCGCGGTCGGCTTGCGGTATTACTCGGCAGCGTTTTTCGATGTGGTGCCGAAAGTCAATGCCGGGGTCCGCGACGCGTTGCGGAGTCGCTGGCCAGACGTGGACCTGCTGCCCCAGCCGATCCTGCGGCCCGGCTCCTGGATCGGCGGTGACCGGGACGGCAATCCGAACGTCACCGCCGACGTGGTGCGACTGGCTACCGGCAGCGCGGCCTACGCCGCGCTGAATCACTACACCGTCGAGCTGAGCTCGCTCGAGCAGGAACTGTCGATGTCGTCGCGACTGGTCGCCGTCACCGACGAACTGAAAAAGCTGGCCGAGGACTGCGACGAGCCGACCCGCGGCGACGAGCCCTACCGCCGCGCGTTGCGTGTCATCCACGCCCGGCTGACGGCCACCGCCACCGAGATCCTCGACGAGGAGCCGGACGACCTCCTCGACCTGGGCTTGCCGCCGTATTCGACACCGGGGGAGATGCTCGCCGATCTCGACACCGTCGACGCCTCCTTACGCGCCCACGGTAGTACGTTACTGGCCGACGACCGGCTCGCTCGACTACGGGAAGCCGTGGATGTCTTCGGTTTTCACCTGTCCGGATTGGACATGAGGCAGAACTCGGACGTCCACGAGGAAGTGGTCGCCGAGCTACTCGCCTGGGCCGGAGTGCATCCCGACTACTGCTCGCTGAGCGAGGACGAACGGGTCAACATGCTGGCCGACGAGCTGAGTACCCGACGTCCACTGATCGGCGACCGCGAACAG
>JBAWAV010000515.1:0-2242 GCA_049589475.1 Mycobacterium sp. | reverse complement strand
GATATCGATGTGGCGCACCCTTCGCCCCAGTGCCTCACCCATCGCGTCGGCGATCTCTGCTCCGGTCAGCAGCTTCGGCCCGGTTGGGCGGTAGGCCCGGCCGTCATGACGGTGCGGGTCCAACAGCCCACCCACTGCAACTCGCGCGATATCTTCGCTGCATCTCGACAGCGGCCCGCGCCGGTCGGCATCGGCAACACGCCCAGCTGGGCTGCCTGCGGCATCAGGTTCATATAGTTATCGGCGAAGAAGCCCGGGTCGACGGCCACGTGGGCGGTGTCCGGCAGGAGCTCAAACAACTTGTCGGTCAGCCAGGCCTGCCTCGTCATCAGTGATGGGTGCTCGGGGCTGGCCAGCCATTGCCCAAGCGCCACCACAGCTTCCACGCCTGCGCGTCGTGCCGCCACGGCGAAGGCAACCGCACTGTCAAGCAAATGGGGATGGTACGGGGGATTGAAATAGAGCCGGTCTACCCCGGCCATCGCGGCCGTAACCTGTTGAATGTCAAACATATCGGCGACGACCACCTCGGCGCCTAAGTCCCGCAACCGCGCGCTGCGCGCGTCGTCACGGTGCACCATGGCCCTGGTCGTGACGCCTTTTTCCAGCAATTGGGCGGCCACCGCGCCGCCGATCTTGCCTGTGGCGCCGGTTACCAGTACGCGTGTCGTTGTCATCGGAGTTCCCTTTCCTCGTCGGCCGCCAGATGTGACCACTGGTTACTTCGCCCAGTATGCGATCGCATGTGACCGTTGTCAACATCGCGCGTCGCGTGCGATTCTGAGGGCATGATCTCCGAGAGCGCCCATCCGGATCCGCGGAAGCCCTACCATCACGGGTCGTTGCGTTCGGCCCTGATCGAGGCGAGCATCGCACTGGCCCGCGAGGGTGGACCTGATCGGGTGATTCTGCGCGAGGCCGCCCGCGCTGCCGGGGTGTCGCATTCGGCTGCCTATCGTCATTTCGCTGACCGCGAGGCACTGTTGGCCGAGGTGGCGTCCTTTGCGCGCAACGAGCTCGCCGCCGAGATGCGCCGACGGGTGAACCGAACCAAGGACCCCCGCCGCCGGTTGCGAGCGGTCGGCACCGCCTACATTCATTTCGCACTCGCCGAGCCCGGACTGTTTCGCACCGCCTTCACCTCGCATCCCGCCACGTCCGGCGACGCACCGAACGATCGAGCGACCGGAGGCTATGACCAGGAGGACACCAACGCCGTCGCCGAGCCCTTCGAGGTTCTTGGTCAAGTCCTCGACGAGGCCCAAGCCGTCGGTCTACTGGATCCTCGCCGCAGGCCGGGGGCCGAAATTGCCGTGTGGTCGGCGGTGCACGGACTGGCCGGCCTACTCCTCGATGGACCGTTACCCACGAGCGACGCCGCCATCAAATTTGCGTGGCAGCAGGTGCAAGAGCTCGTCGAGCGCGGACTGCTGAACGACTAGTCGCGATCGCGACCGGCCACGCGCACTGAAAGCGCGTCAAAAAGAACACCCCCGGGGGTAACTCGCCGAGGGTGTTTTCCAGTGCCCAATAACCAGTATGTAACAGCGAGTAACTAACTGAGTGGGTACGCAGATACACCACGTATGCAGCTAGTTGGCGTTGTCGCAGACAAATGTGTTGCTCGAACCGCGGTCAGACTGGCCACTGAACCCCGCGTTCGGTTTCGCTCGCTATCGGTTGTGCGCCAGCCGTGAGCGGGACGGAGTGGTCGACCTCATACGACGAACTTTTGCAAGCGTTCAAGCGCGCCCTCATTCACGCCCTGCGCACTGGCCAGCTCTCGCCGGTATGTGCAGACTTCGATGTCGCCCTGATATACGCAATCGGCGACGTTGCCCGTGCTGCGCGTGACGGCAGTCGCACTGGTGACTTGGTGCGGGAAGCGTGCAGGGCGTTCGGACAGTACGTTGTGCGCCAGGACAGCTTCGAGGATGATCCACCCGCCCTGCAGAACATCACGGAGCGTGCAACTCAAGACAGGTCCGACACAGCCTGAGGGTTGGACCACGCCGCCCGCCGCGGTTGACGCGCCGCCGCAAGAGGTGCAATGTGATACCCGTCACATGACCACTGGTCACACAGGGCGGAGAGGCGGCAACTCATGACCACGAAGGACAAGTACACGGACGTGCCCGCGCCCTATTCGTGGGAGGTCGCCAGTGCCGGCGACGCGCGGTTCACCTGGGAGTACGACGACGGGCGCGCCCGGCTCCTTTCCCTGTATCAAAAGGGAAAGGAC
>JBAWAV010000514.1:0-1900 GCA_049589475.1 Mycobacterium sp. | reverse complement strand
ATCCTCCCGTGGGATATCGGAGTCGAGCACCGATCGCATGGCCGCCGGGGGCAGTCCGCCCACCGCGGGCCGATACTGCTTCACCACGGCGTGCCAGCCCGGCACCGTGAATCGGTCGAGCATCGCGATCGGACGGGCCGCGACCAGCGACTGCAACAACGACCACAGCCCGCCGATGTGCACGATCGGCAGCGTCACCAGGCCCACGGTGCCCGAAAACGGGGGTTTGATCCTGGCGTCGGCACGGTCGTTGTGCTGCAACGCCGACGCCAGGGAGGCCTCCAGCTGTGCGCGGGTCAACGGGATGCGTTTCGGGGCGCCGGTCGTGCCCGAGGTCAGCATCTCGACTGCTACGGCTGGATCGCCAGTGACGGCTTCTCTCGTGCCCCGCACCTGGGGGGCCAGTTCGCCGTCGTCGAGCCTCCAGCCGGTCGCCCCGAGATCGGTGACGGCACGGCTGAATACGTCCTCGGACCACAACGCGGACGGTGCCAGCACGAAGGACACCTGCGCGGCAGCGAGGTCGGCGCTCAGCCTGTCCGGCGGCTGCAGCGGACTGATGGTGACCAGGGTGCGTCCGCCGCGAAAGATCGCGATGAGTGCCGCGACGGACTCCATGCGATTGCCGAGCACGACGGCTACCCGGCCACCTGTGCCGCATCCCGCCGCGGTCAACTCTCGGTCGATCTGCTCGGTCAGCGACCGAACCGAACCCCAGGACGTCCAGCGTCCGTTGCACTCCAGCATGCGGTCGTGGTCGTTCGCGTCCCAGAGCCGTCCCAGTGCGTCGTGGATGCTAGTCATCGTCACTTTCCGAATCGGCTTTCGCAGCGAAAGCCTGTCATCTGAACCTAGAGGACATGGTTTACTAGGTCAACTTAGTAGAAGGGCCCGCGATGGACTTCGGCTTGACCGACGAACAGGATCAACTCGCCGCGGCGGAGCGTGCCTGGCTCACCCGGAACGACCCCATCGCCAGGGTCCGCGCGACGCTGGATTCGGCTGCCGTCACCGTTGATCCCGCGGCGGTCGCGCATGCGGAGGAATCGGGGCTCTTGGCATTGCTCACTCCCGAAATGGGCGGCACGCATGTGGATCTCGCGGTCGTCGCCGAGGAGCACGGGTACGCGATGAGCTCGCTGCCCGTCGCCGATTTGAGTATTGCGGCATGGCTGCTCGACCAGGTCGACTCTCCCACCGAGGGCGGCAAGCTGACCGGGTTGGCGCTTGGCCCCGACGCCAGTCTCGCTGGCGATGTGCTGCGGCTGGCCGGTGTCACTCGGCCGGTGCCGATGGCCGCAGATATGGAATCCGTTGCCGTGGCAGGTCACGCGGACGGCGGCGAGTATCTGGTCGTCCTGAATGCCCCGACGTTGTCGGGGATGTCGACGCTCGACCTGAGCCGATCGTGGGCGCGGCTGGACCTCGACGAGCCGATCGCCGACTGGACGCGGCTGCCAACCGGTACGTTGGCCCTGCTGCGCGACGCCCTGGCGGTCTACCGGGCGTTCGACGCGTTGGGCGCGGCGGCCCGACTGCTCGACATGACGGTGTCCTACGCCGGCCAGCGCGAGCAGTTCGGCGCGCCGATCGGCTCGTTCCAGGCCGTCAAGCATCACTGCGCCGACATGGCGGTCGCGGTGGAGGCCGGCCGAGCCACGTTGTGGGCCGCGGCTCTCGCATTGGACACCGCGTCGGCCGCTGCACGGTCCCGGGCCGCATCCGCGGCGGCGGCGTACGCGAATTCCGCTGCCGCCAAGGTGGCCGGCACGGCGCTGCAGGTGCACGGTGGCATCGGATTCACTTGGGAACACGATCTGCATCTGTTCCTGCGCCGGATCAAGGTCGACGAAGCCTTCAACGGGAGCGTCGCCGAACACCGCGCGGCACTGCTCAGCGC
>JBAWAV010000513.1:0-2669 GCA_049589475.1 Mycobacterium sp. | reverse complement strand
GGGGTGGCCGCGGCGCTGGCGGTCAGCGCGGCGGCGGTGAGCAGCGCGCCTTTCGGCGCGCCGGTGGTGCCCGAGGTCGTCACCACGACGGCGACGTCGTCCTCGATGACCTTGCCCACCCGCAGCGCCGACCATGCTTCGCGATCAGCTCCGGCGGAAACCGGCAGCAGCGCGGAGGCTCGGCCGGTCAGGACCTGTTCCAAGGCCGCCATCAGCGGCCGCGCCGAGGAGCCCCGCGCAACGGCGAATGCCCGCAGGACGGCTATCCGGTTCCCTCGCCGTCGCGGACGTCGTCCAACGGCCAGCCCTTGGCGGCCAGCCGCTCCCGCACCCGTTCGATGTCCGCCGGCGACGGCAATTCGTCGGTGAGCTGCGTGATCAGTACGCCGATGTCGACATGGTCGAAGTCGCCTCGCTGCATGAGCTCATGGGCGACCAGTTTGACTTCGTCGTTGCTCATCCGGCGGGACAGCAGGGCGAGCACCGGGAAATAGTCAGTCGGCGGAATGCCTTCCGGGTATCCCGCGCGCAGCCAAGCGACCACCGAGGTCAGAAATCGATTCACAGTGTGTCACTTCCCCCACCTGGCCGTCGGTAAGCCTCAATAGCAAATGATTTTCGATGCTACGCGGGCTTGGCACCGAGAATGTACAGGCCGGTGCGCGCCCCGATGAAGTCACGGGCGATGTACAACACGCCGATGATCACGGCGACCAGGGCCAACGTGTAGATCGCGTAGGAGAGCGCCGTCAGCGCCGGGTTCTTGTGTTTGACGGCCGCGCCGTCGGAACCGATGACACCGTCGCCTGCGGCGCCTGCCCGCACGGCGAGCGCGAACAAGGCCGGCAGTCCGCTACCGAGGACCAAACCGAAGAGCAGGATCTTGAGCGACGCCTGGTAGTTGAACCAGTGGTTCAGGTGGCTCATAGCGTGCCTGCTTTCTTTGCCTCGGCGTCGTGCGGAGTGGCCTCGCCGTCGGTGAAGGGAGAGCCGGCGATGCCCGGCTCGCCATTCTCGTCGAGCCCGGCGGTGAGGTCGCCCTTCCATTCGGCGTTGACGTTCTTGTGGTCGACTTTCGTCTTGCGCGATTGCAGGTAGATGGCCGTGGCCACCGCTGCCAGCAAAAGGAAGCCGAGGGCAGCACCGGCATAGCCGCCGATCCCGTGGGTTACCCAGTACGTGACGGCCCCGACCAGGCCGGCCGCGGGCAGCGTGATCAGCCATGCGGTCGCCATCCGGCCGGCGACGCCCCAGCGAACCTCGGCGCCGGGCTTGCCGACACCGCTACCGAGTACGGATCCGGTCACCACCTGAGTGGTGGACAACGCGTATCCAAACTGAGCCGACAGCAGAATGATGACGGCCGACGAGGACTCGGCAGCCATGCCTTGCGGCGACTTGATCTCGACGAGGCCCTTACCCATGGTGCGGATGATCCGCCAGCCGCCGGTGTAGGTGCCCAACGCCATCGCGCACGCGCAGGCAAAGATCACCCAGAACGGCGGCAGGGCGTCGGTCCGGCTGACCGCGCCGTAGGAGATCAACGCCAGGAAGATCACGCCCATCGTCTTCTGCGCGTCGTTGGTGCCGTGTGCCAGCGACACGAGGGAGGCCGAGAAGATCTGGCCGCGGCGGAACGCGGTCTCGCTGCGTTCCTCGGGGACGCCGCGATTGAGCCGGTAGACCAGCCAGGTGCCCACCGCTCCGACGATCCCGGCCAACAGCACCGACACCAGCGCCGGAATCAGCACGCGGGACACCACGCCGGTCCAGATCACCCCGTGCGCGCCGGCCGCGGCGATCATGGCGCCGACGATGCCACCCACCAGGGCGTGCGACGAGCTCGAGGGGATACCCAGCAGCCAGGTGAGCAGGTTCCAGACGATCCCACCGACCAGGCCGGCGAACACCAGCTGCAGCGTCACCAGGTGACCGTTCACCAGGTCCTTGGCGATGGTCCCGGCGACGGCAGTGGACAGGAACGCTCCTGCGAGGTTCAGCACCGCGGACAGGCCTACCGCTTGCTTCGGCTTGAGTGCGCCACTGGCGATGGACGTCGCCATCGCATTGCCGGTGTCGTGGAATCCGTTCGTGAAATCGAATGCGAGGGCAGTGATCACGACGATGATCAACAGGAACAGCTGAAGGTTCACGGGCCTAATTCTGGGGGTATAGGGGCGCAGTTGTCGAAAGAACGAGGTCGGGAAACCAAGGTATTTTGCAGTCGTCGTCAGATGTTCGTCTGCGGTTAACCTGCGGGCTTGGCCTGTTCACCACGCGTGTCGCGACGCAAAGGATGGTCCGGCGGGATCTGAACGAAGATCAGCGTGACGCCGTCGGGATCGGTGACGTGCATCTCGTGCAAACCCCACGATTCTTGGCGGGCTTCGCGGGCGATCGGCACGCCTCGGCCTTCCAGCTCGGCTTGCGTCGCGCGGACGTCGCGCACCTGCAGCCACAGCGCACCCGGGAACGCTCCGGCGGGATGCTCCGGCGCGCCGTGTGCGGCCAGCTCGATCAGCGATTGGCCGGCGTAAAACACTGTGCCCGCGCCGTAGTCGCGGAAGATCGCGAGACCGAGTTCGTCTCGGTAGAAGGTCAGCGACCGCTCGTAGTCCGCGGGCCGGAACAGCATCCGGCTCGCCAGGATCTCCATGCCTTCGTGTCTA
>JBAWAV010000512.1:0-3406 GCA_049589475.1 Mycobacterium sp. | reverse complement strand
CAGCACCCGCGGCGACGGCGTGACGATCTTCGACGATGCCGGCAACAGCTACCTCGACGGCCTGTCGGGTCTGTTCACCGTGCAGGTCGGTCACGGCCGCGCCGAGCTTGCCCAGGCCGCCGCCCGTCAAGCCGAGACCCTGGCGTTCTTCCCGCTGTGGGGATACGCGACGCCCCCGGCCGTCGAGCTCTCCGGGCGGCTCGCCCGCCACACGCCGGGCGATCTCAACCGGGTGTTCTTCACCAGCGGCGGCACGGAGGCCGTCGAGACCGCGTGGAAGGTCGCCAAGCAGTACTTCAAGCTCACCGGCAAACCCGGTAAGCACAAGGTCATTTCGCGAGCCGTCGCCTATCACGGCACGACCCAGGGGGCGCTCGCCATCACCGGCCTGCCGAAATACAAGGCGCCCTTCGAGCCGGTCACGCCCGGCGGCTTCCGGGTTCCGAACACGAACTTCTACCGAGCGCCCGAACCGTTCGGCACCGACATCAAGGCCTTCGGGCAATGGGCGGCCGACCGCATCGCCGAGGTCATTGAGTTCGAAGGACCCGACACCGTCGCCGCGGTCTTCCTCGAGCCGGTGCAGAATGCGGGCGGCTCGATCCCGCCGCCTCCCGGATATTTCGAGCGGGTCCGGGAGATCTGCGACCACTACGACGTGCTGCTGGTCTCCGACGAAGTGATCTGCGCGTTCGGCCGCATCGGATCGATGTTCGCCTGCACCGACTTCGGCTACGTGCCGGACATGATCACCTGCGCCAAGGGAATGACGTCGGGGTACTCGCCGCTGGGCGCGATGATCGCCAGTGAGCGGCTGTTCGAACCGTTCTCCAGCACCGACACGATGTTCGCGCACGGCTACACCTTCGGGGGTCACCCGGTATCCACCGCGGTCGCACTGGCCAATCTCGACATCTTCGAGCGCGAGGGCCTCAATGACCGGGTCAAACAGCAGTCCCCCGCGCTGCGCGCGACGCTGGAGAAGCTGTACGACCTGCCGATCGTCGGTGATGTCCGCGGCGAGGGGTATTTCTTCGGCGTCGAACTGGTCAAAGACAGAGCGACCAAGCAGACCTTCGGCGCCGACGAGAAGCGTGCGCTGCTGAGTCGGGTGTCCGCGGGCCTGTTCGCAGCCGGGTTGTACTGCCGCACAGACGATCGCGGCGATTCCGTCATCCAGCTCGCACCCCCGCTGATCAGCGGACAAGCCGAATTCGACACCATCGAAGCCATCCTTCGCCAAGTGCTGGCCGAGGAATCGAGGGCCCTGTGAGCAAACCGCCTATCGATCCGATCAGGTGGCAGCCACCGCCGTCGCGTCCGCTGCCCGAGCCCGACCTGATCGCGACGCTGCACGTCGTCCCGGTGCCCGGCACGGCGGCCGAGGACGTCGTCGCCGACGCCGACGGCAACATCTGGACGGGCGTCGAAGACGGCCGGATCATCCGCATCCGCCCCGACGGTAGCTCCGCCGACGTGGTCACCGATACCGGCGGTCGACCGCTGGGCCTGGCGGTTGCGCGCGACGGCCGGCTGTTGATCTGCGACAGCCACCGCGGTCTGCTGCGCTACGACCCCGCCACCGGGGCGACGGAGACCTTGGTTGCCGAGGTCGATGGTCGAGCGTTGACGTTCTGCTCCAACGTCGTCGAATCATCAAACGGCACAATATATTTCACCGAATCGACCAGCCGGTTCCGCTACGAGTATTACAAGGGCTCGGTCATCGAGGGATGCCCGAGCGGGTCGCTGTTCCGGCGTGATCCCGACGGGACCGTGAGCACGCTGGCCGGCGGTCTGGCCTTCGCCAACGGCGTGACGCTGACCGCCGATGAGTCGGCGCTGGTGTACGCCGAGAGCGCGGCGTGCCGGCTGTCCAAGTACTGGCTCGCCGGAGACCGGGCCGGCTCGATCGAGCCGCTGGTCACCGAGCTGCCGGGATACCCGGACAACATCTGCACCGGTCTCGACGGCCGGATCTGGGTTGCGCTGGTCTCTGATCGCAACGCGCTCAACGAATGGCTGGGTCCCCGCGCGCCGATCATCCGCAGCCTGATGTGGCGACTGCTGCCGTATCGCTGGCTGCCCGACCCGAAGCCGACGGTGTGGGTGGTCGCCTTCGACCCCGGCGACGGCCACGTGCTGACCCAGCTGCACACCCAGCATCCGGAGTTCGGATTGGTCACCGGCGTGGTGGAGACACCGGGACGGTTGTGGTTGGGCCGCATCGCCGGCCCCGGCATTTGTTACCTCGATTTGCAACATCTGTAACACCAGTCACAGCGCGGCTCCGCGGAATCGGGCGTCTGATCGCCTAATCTGCTCAAACGATGCCTCTCTTACGTACTGCGTCATGCCTGGCAGCGGCCGGTTTCCTGCTAACCGCGCCGGCGTTGCTCGGCATGCCGGCCGCGCTGGCCGAGCCCGGCCCTGGACCCGGCTCGGTGCACGACATGTGCCCGTTCAAGCTGGCGACCCCCCAGGCCGTCGACTCGTCGGAAGTCCCGCAAGCCGGCGACCCGCCGCTGCCGCTACCGGTGCCCCCGTCGCCGATCGGTGGTAACGCGCTGAGCAACTGCGGTGTCATCACCGCAGCCGGCACGCAGCCAGTGCCCGGCGACGTCTCCGCCGACGCCTGGGTGGTGGCCGACCTGGACAGCGGCGCCATCATCGCCGCGCGCGACCCGCATGGTCGTCACCGCCCGGCCAGTGTCATCAAGGTGCTCGTCGCGATGGCCTCGCTGCGCGAGCTCAACCTCAACAAGACCGTCGACGGCACGCCTGACGATGCCGCCGCGGAGGGCACCCGGGTCGGCGTTGCCCCGGGTGGCACCTACACCGTCAACCAGCTGCTGCACGGCCTGCTGATGCATTCCGGCAATGACGCCGCGCACTCGCTGGCCATGCAACTGGGCGGCATGCCGGTCGCGCTGGAGAAGATCAACGCGCTGGCCGCCAGGCTCGGCGGTAAAGACACCCGCGCCGCAACCCCCTCGGGCCTCGACGCGCCGGGCATGAGCACATCGGCATACGACATCGGGCTCTTCTACCGATACGCCTGGGAGAACTCGACTTTCGCCGACATCGTGCACACGCAGAAGTTCGACTTCCCCGGCCACGCCGACCACCCCGGCTACGAGTTGGAGAACGACAACCAGCTGCTGTATCACTATCCCGGCGCGCTCGGTGGCAAGACCGGCTACACCGACGACGCCGGCCAGACCTTCGTGGGCGCCGCGAACCGGGACGGGCGGCGCCTGATGGCGGTGCTGCTGCACGGCACCCGCCAGCCGATCGCCCCGTGGCAACAGGCGGCCCATTTGCTCGATTACGGGTTCGCGACGGCGCCCGGGACCCGGGTCGGAACGTTGATCGAACCCGACCCGTCGCTGGCGATCCCCAAGGC
>JBAWAV010000511.1:0-3686 GCA_049589475.1 Mycobacterium sp. | reverse complement strand
AACGACGTGCCCGCATATGCCGACTCATAGCCGATTGCCCGGTCGTATTCGGTTGCGTGGCCGATGGATTCGTGAATGGTCAGCCACAAATTGGTGGGGTCGATCACCAGGTCGGTCGGGCCGGGCGTCACGCTGGGCGCCTTCACCTTCTCGGCCAGCTGCGCCGGTAGCTGCGCAAGCTCGTCGGTCCAGTTCCACACGTCGTCGCCGGCGACCACCTCCCACCCGCGGCCCATCGGCGGCGCCAGCGTGCGCATCGAGTCGAATCCGCACCCCGCGTCGACGGTGATCGCTTCCAGCACCGGCATCAGCCGCACCCGCTGCTGGGTGATCGACGAGCCGAACGTGTCGGCGTAGAAAGTCTGCTCTTTGACGATGTTCAGGCCCGCCGACACGTGGTCGACACCGTCGGCGGCCAGCAGCCTGCCGGAGTATTCGTCCAGCACGGTGATCTTGTCGGCGGTGGGCACGGTGAACGGGTCGATGTCATAGCGCGACACCCAGGTGGCGTCGGTGTAGACCGGCTCGGCCGCCAGCACGACGGGGTCGGTGTTCAACGCGGCCAGCGTGCGCGCCACCGACACCGCCCGGCGCGCCGTCGCGGCCGCAACGTCCGGCGCGAGTTCGGCGTGCGAGGCGAATCCCCACGTGCCGTCGACGACCACCCGGACCGCGAGGCCGATGTCGCGGGTGACCACCGCGGTCTCGAGTTCGCCGTCGCGTAACTGGATGATCTCGGTGACGAGCCGTTGAATGCGCAGGTCGGCGTGCGTGGCGCCGGCTGCGGTCGCCGCTGACAGCGCTGCATCGGCCAGTTCGTGGCGTGGCAGGCTGAGAAAGTCGGCATCGATCCCCCGGTTCGGTGTCACGTCCTCCACCGTAATGATTGGCTTTAATACCTTCATGGCCACCGGTACGGCAACACCGCGGCGATCGACCGTGCTGGGGTATGCGTTGCTTGCGCCCAGCCTGTTCGGTGTCGTCGCGTTTCTGCTGCTGCCGATCCTGGTGGTGGTGTGGCTGAGCCTGCACCGATGGGATCTGCTGGGGCCGATCGAGTATGTCGGAGGACAGAATTGGCGCTCGGTCCTCAGCGACTCGACATTCGGCAACTCACTGCAGGTGACATGTGCGTTCGTGGCGATCGTCGTCCCTGTCCAAACGGTGCTCGGGTTGGCGGTCGGGGCGTTGCTGGCGCGCGACCTCCCCGGCAGCGGGTTGTTCCGCACCCTCTACGTGCTGCCGTGGATCTGCGTGCCGCTGGCGATCGCAGTGCTGTGGCGCTGGATCCTGTCGCCCACCAACGGCGCCGTCAGCACCCTGCTGGGCCATCGCATCGAATGGCTCACCGATCCCGGCCTGGCGCTGCCGGTGGTGTCCGCGGTGGTCGTCTGGACCAACGTCGGCTACGTCGCGCTGTTCTTTCTCGCCGGTATCCTGGCGATCCCCGACGAGATCCAATCGGCGGCGCGCACTGACGGCGCCACATCGTGGCAGCGGTTCTGGCGGATCACACTGCCGATGCTGCGGCCCACGATGTTTTTCGTGTTGGTCACCGGAGTCATCAGTGCCGCACAGGTTTTCGACACCGTCTATGCGCTGACCGGGGGCGGGCCCCAGGACCACACCGACCTGGTCGCCCACCGCATCTATGCGGAGGCTTTCGGGGCCGCCGCGATCGGCCGCGCCTCGGTGATGGCGGTGGTGTTGTTCGTAATCCTGGTCGGCATCACCGTCGTGCAACACCTCTTCTTCCGTCGGCGGATCAGCTATGACCTCACCTAAGAAGCGCACCGCTGTCCTGGTGTACACCGGCCTGCTGGTCGGCGCGTTGCTGACACTGGCGCCGTTCGTTCTCGGCCTGCTGACCTCGTTCACATCCGCGCACCAGTTCGCCACGGGCACACCGCTGGCGTGGCCGCGGCCACCGACGCTGTCGAACTACGCCGACCTGGGCGGCGCCGGGTTCGGTCGGGCGTTGGCGGTGACCACGGTGATGACGGCGGTGATCCTGCTCGGCCAGGTGAGTTCGTCAGTGCTGGCCGCCTATGCCTTCGCGCGGCTCCGGTTTCCGGGCCGGGACGCGTTGTTCTGGCTGTATCTCGCGACGTTGATGGTGCCGGGCAGCGTGACGGTGGTGCCGCTCTATCTGATGATGGCGCAACTAGGACTGCGGAATACGTTCTGGGCCTTGGTGTTGCCGTTCGTGTTCGGCTCCCCCTATGCGATTTTCCTGCTGCGCCAACACTTTCGCGCGATCCCCGACGACCTGATCAACGCCGCCTACCTGGACGGCGCCAACACGCTGGACGTGATCGTGCATGTCGTGCTGCCCGCGAGCCGGCCGGTGCTGGTCACGCTGATGCTGATCACCGTCGTGTCACAGTGGCATCACTTCATGTGGCCGCTGGTGATCACCAGCGGCGCCAAGTGGCAGGTGCTCACGGTGGCGACGGCGGCGCTGCAGTCGCACTACAACGCGCAGTGGACGTTGGTGATGGCCGCCACGGCGGTCGCGATCGTGCCGCTGCTCGTGTTGTTCGTGATCTTCCAGCGGCACATCGTGCGCTCGATCGTCGTCACGGGGCTCAAATGAGCCGACCCCGCTTTTCCAGTTTGTTCGCACTGGGTTTCGTGCTGATCGCCGCGCTGCTGGCCGCCGCGGCAGTGCTGCTGGATGTCGCGGCGCGGCCGCCCGGCGACAAGACGGTGGTGACGGTCCGGTTATGGGACGATCCGGTCGCCCAGGCGTACCGGGAATCCTTTGCCGCCTTCAGCCGTACACATCCGGATATCGAGGTGCACACCAACGTCGTCTCGTATGCCAACTACTTCACCACGCTGCGCACCGACGTCGCGGGCGGCAGCGCCGACGACATCTTCTGGGTGTCCAACGCCTACCTCGCCGGATACGCCGACAGCGGCAGACTGCTCGACATCGGCAAAACCCTTGGCCCGAAAGCCTCCTCGGCATGGGAGCCGTCGGTGGTCGAGCAGTTCACCCGCCACCACACGCTTTGGGGGGTGCCCCAACTCACCGATGCCGGGATCGCGCTGTACTACAACGCGGATCTGCTCGCCGCCGCCGGAGTCGACGCCGCGGATCTGGCGGCGTTGCGCTGGAGCCCGGACGGGGGCGACACCCTGCGCCCGCTGCTGGCCCGCCTGACTGTCGACGCCGCGGGACGAAGCGCGGCCGCACCAGGTTTCGACGCCGGGCGGGTGCGGCAATGGGGATACAACGCGGCCAACGACGCACAGGGCATCTACCTGAACTACATCGGCTCGGCCGGCGGCCGGTATCAGGACGGCGACCGCTTCGCGTTCGACAACCCCGGCGCGGTCGAGGCATTCAACTACCTGGTCAAGCTGATCAACGACGATCACGTCGCGCCGCCCGCCTCGGAGACCAACGACAACGGTGACTTCTCCCGCAACCAGTTCCTGGCCGGCAAAATGGCGCTGTTCCAGTCCGGCACCTACAACTTGGCGAGCGTGTCGGCGCAGGCCGCATTCCGCTGGGGTGTGGCAATGCTGCCGGCAGGCCCGAGGGGCCGGGTCAGCGTCACCAATGGCATTGCCGCTGCGGGTAATTCGGCGTCCGCCCACCCCGACGCTGTGCGCCAGGTGCTGGCCTGGCTGGGCAGCACCGAAGGTAATCGCTACGTGGGCCGGCGGGGCAGTGC
>JBAWAV010000510.1:0-3460 GCA_049589475.1 Mycobacterium sp. | reverse complement strand
ATACGGTCACCGCCTCCTGAAATCTCCTGACGAGTTAACCCAGGGTGCTTCAGCCTGGCGGGCGGTTGTTAGAGCCGAAAGTCTCCAATCGGACTGATATCTGGAAGGCCACGTTCGCTTTGCCGTCACTTCCATTGACAGGTCCTATGACCATTCCGCAAGTGACAATGGCCCCTTAACGTCCGCACCCGGCTCCCATAGCGTCAACACCATCTTTGGGACCCAACTTTTGGGAGGCGCCATGTCGTCAAGCGACGCGCAGTCGGGAATAGTCGTCGGCGTCGATGTCTCACCGACCGCAGCGGCTGCGGTGGAGTGGGCGGCACAAGATGCCGAATTGCGCCGGATCCCACTCACACTCGTCCACGCAATCTCACCGAATCTCACGTCGTGGCGAGACACTCCGCTACCGCCGGGATTGGCGCAGTGGCAGAAGGGGCACGGACGCCGATTACTCGAGGACGCGGCGAAGATCGTCGAAAAAGCCTGCCAGCACGGCGGTCCCACCAAGATCCACTCGCGCATACTCTCGTCAGCGGCGGTTGCGACGATGATTGACATGTCCAGGGATGCCGAGATGGTCGTCACCGGCTGCTACGGCGACGGCAGGTCGTCGAGCCGTCGCCTGGGATCGGTGAGCTCCGGATTGTTGCGTCACGCGTCATGTCCCGTCGCGATCATCCACAGCGGGAAGACCGCGGTGCCGAATGAGGAACGGATGCCAGTGCTGGTCGGCGTCGATTGCTCGCCGGCATCGGAATCGGCGGCGGCGGTCGCGTTCGACGAGGCCTCTCGCCGCGGGGTGGGGTTGGTCGTTCTCCATGCGTGGAGCGACGTCGACGTATTGGAGTGGCCCGACCTCGATTGGCCCGCAGCACAGTCGGTATCCGAACGCATGCTCGCCGATCGCCTGGTCCGCTGGCAGGAGCAGTACCCCGACGTGAACGTGCGGCGGATCGTCACTCGTGATCAGCCGACGCGTCAACTCATCGCTCACTCAGAAGAAGCGCAGCTGCTCGTGGTCGGCAGTCGTGGTCGAGGCGGCTTCGATGACATGCTGGTGGGCTCGGTGAGCGAGTCCGTCGCCCTGCTGGTGAAGACGCCGGTGATCGTGACTCGGCAGTCGCAAACCTAGATCCACGATATTGCGTTGATGGCCAGTACATCTGGCGGTGTTTCCGTACGCTGCGCTCTATGACCGGGTCGCGGGCCACGGGGCTGACGTCCGATGAAGTGGCCCATCGGGTTGCCGACGGCAGGATCAACGACGTCCCACGCCGGGCCACCCGCAGCGTCGCCGACATCGTGCGCGCGAATGTCTTCACCCGGATCAACGCCATTCTGGCGGTGTTGTTCGCGATCGTGCTGGCGACCGGTTCTCTGGTCAACGGGCTCTTCGGACTGTTGATCGTTCTCAACAGCGTCATCGGTGTCGTACAGGAGCTGCGGGCCAAGCTGACGCTGGACCGACTCTCGATCGTCGGGCAGGTCAAACCGCTGGTCCGCCGGGCGGACGGGACACGCGAATTATCGCCCGCCGAGGTGGTTTCCGACGACGTGATCGAGCTCGGCCCTGGCGATCAGGTCGTGGTGGACGGCGTGGCGGTCGAGGAGTCCGGGCTGGAGATCGACGAGTCCCTGTTGACCGGCGAGGCCGATCCCGTCCTGAAAAGCGTTGGTGAAGCGGTGATGTCCGGCAGCTTCGTGGTCGCCGGAACGGGTGCGTACCGGGCCACGAAGGTGGGACGCGATGCCTACGCCGCCAGCCTCACCGCTGAAGCCAGCAAGCTCAGCCTGGTGCGATCGGAGCTGCGGGCCGGCATCAACCAGATCCTCACGCTGGTGACGTATCTGCTGATCCCGGCAGGGCTGTTGGTCATCTATACGCAGTTGTTCACCACCCACGCCGGCTGGCAGCAGGCGGTGCTGCGAACGGTCGGCGCGCTGGTCCCGATGGTTCCTGAAGGCCTGGTGTTGATGACCTCAATCGCGTTCGCCGTCGGCGTCGTTCGCCTGGGACGACGCCAGTGCCTGGTTCAGGAGTTGCCCGCCATCGAAGGTCTGGCCCGAGTCAGTGTGGTGTGCGCCGACAAGACCGGCACGCTGACCGAGAATCGGATGCAGGTTGCCGGGCTGCATCCGCTCGATCCCGCGATTGCCATGGACACTGTCATCGATGTGCTGGCGTCCATGGCCGCCGAGGATGTTCGCCCCAACGCCAGCATGCAAGCGGTTGCCGAGGCCTATTGCAACCCGCCGGGCTGGACCGTCACCGCGACCGCACCCTTCAAGTCAGCGACGAAGTGGAGTGGTGCATCTTTCGCCGGCCACGGTAACTGGGTTCTGGGCGCACCGGACGTGTTGCAGGACCCCTCCTCGGCGGCTGCTGCGCAAGCCGAAGCCGCGGGCTCCCAAGGGTTACGCGTGCTCCTCCTCGGGTCTATCGACGTTGCGGTTGACAATCCTGACGCTCCGGCTCATCTCACCCCGGCCGCTTTGATCATGCTGCAGCAAGCGGTGCGCCCAGACGCCGCTGATACCTTGAAATACTTCGCTGAACAACGTGTTTCGGTGAAAGTGATCTCCGGCGACAACGCCGCGTCGGTGGGCGCGGTAGCGTCGACGCTGGGCCTCGACGGCGATACGCTCGACGCACGGACGTTGCCTGCCGATGCCGACGAACTCGCCGAAATAGTCGAGAAATACACCACTTTCGGACGGGTTCGCCCGGACCAGAAGCGCGCAATGATACGTGCCTTGCAACACCGCGGTCACATCGTCGCGATGACCGGCGACGGCGTGAACGACGTGCTTGCACTCAAAGATGCCGACATCGGCGTGGCAATGGGTTCGGGCAGTTCGGCTTCTCGGGCAGTCGCTCAGATTGTGCTGCTGGACAACAAGTTCGCCACATTGCCCTATGTCGTCGGCGAAGGCCGCCGAGTGATCGGCAATATCGAACGGGTGTCCAATCTGTTTTTGACCAAGACTGTCTACTCGGTGCTGCTGGCATTGCTGGTCGGCATCACCGGACTCGCCGCCAAATCATGGGGCATCAGGTCGTTGATGTTTCCATTCGAGCCGATTCATGTGACCGTCGCAGGCTGGTTCACGATCGGAATTCCCGCGTTCATCCTGTCCTTGGCGCCCAACACCGAACGCGCGCGACCGCATTTCGTTCGGCGGGTGATGACGGCCGCGGTACCGAACGGCGTAGTCGCCGGCGTCGGGACATTCCTGTGCTATCTGCTGGCCTTTCGAGGGCATGCGGAAACGGCTGCCCAACAAATGCAAGCGTCGACGTCAGCGCTGATCACCCTGCTGGTGATCGCAGTATGGGTGCTGGCGGTCGTCGCCAGACCGTACACCTGGTGGCGGGTAATCCTGGTCGCTTTGTCCGGCGGCGCCTATGTCGCGATCTTCAGCATCCCGCTCGCGTGCGAACGGTTCATGCTCGATC
>JBAWAV010000509.1:0-4842 GCA_049589475.1 Mycobacterium sp. | reverse complement strand
GCGTTCCTCAGTGACGTTCTGACCGGTTGGCGGCGGGCGCAGCTGGCGCAGAACTTCTCGCCCGACACCGCGCGGCGCCGGGTGGCGTCGGTGTTGCGGATGGGTGACTTCGTCGGTTCTTATCCGTGGCAGTGGACGGCGGCTGATGCCGATGATTTCTTCGGTCATCTTCGCGGTGTGCGTAACCTGGCCCATACCACGGTGCGCGCCTATCAAACCGATGTGAAGCTGTTCCTCGATTACGCCACCGATCCGGCGTACGACTGGAATGAGCACTGCGGGCGGCTGTTTGGCACGGTGTTCAGTCAGGTGATCACCGAGTTCAACAGGGCGCGTCACGTTCAGGCCGACGACGCCCGGCCACAGAAACGGCCCTTCACCACCATCGAGTTGCAACAGTTCTTCGACTTGGCCGACCTGGAGCCCGAGCGGATCCTGAACGCGGGACGCAAAGGCGCGTTGGCGGCGTGGCGCGACGCGGTCGCCTTCAAGACTCTCTACGGATGGGGGTTGCGCCGCAACGAGGTCCGCCACCTGCAACTGGTCGATTTCTCGCGTAACGTCCGGGCCCCGTTCTTCGGTGAGTGGGGTCTGGTGCGGGTACGTCACGGCAAAGCCATGCGCGGATCGCCGGCCAAACAGCGCACCGTGTTGACGGTGTTCGATTGGGCCGCTGAAGCTCTCGCGGACTGGGCGCAGCGCGGCCTGCCCCGTTACGGCCATCCGGTCAACGACCTGTTTCCCACCGAGAAGGGCGGGCTGGTGCCCGAACGCAATCTGTGGCAGCGCATGCGCAACTTCGTCGACGAACTCGGCCTGCCCGCCGGGCTGGACCTGCATTCGTTTCGCCGGGCCTATGCGACCAACCTGCAAATCGAATACGGCTACGACGTCAGCTTCGTGCAGCTCCAGCTCGGTCACGAGCATGCCTCCACCACGTCCATTTACACCCTGGCCGCACCGGACTACCGGGCCCGTGAGCTCGAACGCGTCCTGGCGGCGACCCTGGCCCGCAGTCATGCCCGCCTACAGGGGCCGACACCGAAGGAGTCGTGATGAAACGCGAAATCCACTATCACTGGCGCATCCGGGAGCACATGGCCCGCGCCGGCATGAAAAACAGCCGCGATCTGGTCGGGCCGTTGCGGGCGCGGGGCATCACGCTCTCGGAATCGCAGATCTATCGCATCGTGGGGCAAGAACCCGAACGGATCGCGTTCACAGTCCTTGTCGCGCTGTGTGACATCTTCGGTATCGAGGCTGGGGATCTGATCACCTACACCGCTATCGACACCCGCCAGGCGCGCAGCAAGGTCGTCAACGCCGCCGCCGAGGTGCCCCTGCTCAATGCTTACCGGCCGGTCAAGGCCCGCATTGTCGCCGATGACTGAACCCCGCAGCCGCGGTCGTCCCCGCACTACCGGGGACCGTGAATGCGCCCGATGCCACGGCCTGGCCGCGATCATTCGCACCACCTGGCCCGAGGGCCCGGTCTGCGGCCCGTGTTTTACCGCAGCAGCGCGCACCTACGGGTGGTGCGCGTTCTGCGGTGCGCATCGCCTGCTGCCCGGCCGCTCGGAAAGCGGCCACAACATTTGCCGCGACTGCGCGGGAATCACCACCAACCTGGTCTGCGACAACTGCGGACGTGAAGCCGAACGCCGCCGCGGCGGTCACTGCGCGCGCTGCGTGGTCACCGCCGATCTGACGCAGATCCTCAAACCCCATGCGCCGCCGGACATGCGCATCAAACGGCTCATCACCGAGCTGGCCGCGGTCCCGCGCCCGGAAAGCATCACCACCTGGATGCGCCACCCCGTCACCGCCGCGGTGCTGACCAAGATCGGTACCCGCGAACTGGCCTTGAGCCACGAGGCCTTCGACGCGCTGCCAGCGTCGCGCAGCCTGGAACATCTACGCGAAATGCTGGTGCATCACCGCATGATGCCCGACCGCGGTGACCCGCGCCTGGCCCACTTCGAGACCTGGCTCGAGCAGCGACTGGACACGCTGACACCCACACCGGCCATCCACACCCCCATCGAGCAGTTCGCCCGCTGGCATCACCTGCGCCGGCTGCGTGAAAACACCGACCCCACACGCAATATGGACAACGCCACCCGATGCGCCAAACAAGACATCACCGAAGCCGCCAAGTTTCTGCGCTGGCTGCTCGACGAACACCACACCACCATCAACAATCTGCAACAGGCCCACCTCGACGCCTACCTGTGCGGGGGAACCACCACCCGCAGCAAGGTCCGCGCCTTCATCCAATGGCGCGCCCGCGCCGGCATCGCGCCCTCGTTCACCACCGGCTACCGCACCGCCGCCACCACCCCGCTGGCCTCATCAACCCAGCGCCTGCAGCTGATCAAAACCGTGGCCGAAGGCGACCATGTCGTCTTATCGACCAGAATCGCCGCGCTGATCCTGCTGCTCTACGGCACTCCGGTCAAAAAGATCAGTGAACTCACACTCGACGATGTCGAGGTGACACCGACGCGAACCACGATCAACCTCGGGCACCTACCCGCCCCAGTGCCTCAAGCCCTACTCCCCCTGTTCCACCAACACCTCGCGCAACGGGGAAACCTGCGCACCATGAACCACGACTCCTACTGGCTGTTCCCCGGAACCCGCGCCGGACAACACATCTCCGCACAATCACTGATGAAACGGCTACGCCGCCAAGGCATCGATATACACGCCGCCCGCAACGCCGCACTACACGACCTCACCAAAGAAATCGACCCCGCCTCCCTGGCCGACCTACTGGGCTACTCAACCCAAGTCATGAACATCCACGCCGCCCGCGCCGCAGTCCCCATGGCCACCTACCCAGCCCTCAAACACGAAAAGCCCCTGGAGACGGGTCAACGCGCTGCCGCACTCGACCTATGACCAGCCCGACCCCGAACTGGAGCCCGGATCATGATAAACCCAAGCATGCCAAGCGAATTCGGACCGGGAAAGACTCGCCAAGCCTACCTCGACCAACTCGCCGACACCGGTTACACCGGCTGGCACGACGAGCACGGCGTCCCAGCGCCATGGCCCGAAGACTTCTGCAACCCCGACAGCGGGTGGCAACCCACGACAGGAGCTGACACCACCAACACCGACCCCAGCCAACCCTTCTAACCCCTACCAAAACGAGGGATCAGCCCGTTACACCCAACTCCCAGAGACTTGACCAACAGACAATTCGACACAACTTGATACCGCCGATATCCAGTGGGCGACGCGAGTTTTGCCTGATGAATCGACACGGCCCCCGGCCCCCGGCCATTCGGCGTGAAGATCTTTAGCAAATCCCCCGAGGTTCGCACGTGTTCGACCAGCCTGCCTAAGCTCTGGGCCGCGACGCGAACGTGCGCTGCGCGCATTGCTCCAGGCTGCTTCCAGAGGCTGAACAACTTTGTGCTGTCGTCGCTTGCCGTGAATCCAGGAATTCGCGGAACGCTCACGTCGGCACGATACGTCTCACGTCTGATAAATCCGCCCTCATCGCGGCGACAGAAGCGACGATGTCGCGCGCCTGGATGAGCATTAGTCGAATCGATGACGGCTCTGAATCGCCGGGGAACACGACGGGCCTTGGTGATCGGCCCCAAGTCGAAACAGGAAAAGCTCTTGGCGGCGACTACATCACCTCAACACTTGCCGACCCAGTGATCGCCGTATGGGTGCAGACGGTCGCCGCGAGCGACCGGCAGGAATATGCCCACAAACCGAATATCGAGGATTTCCGGTAAGCGACTCTAGTTTCGGTTGTGGCACAACAATTGTGAGACCTCGAAGACAACGCGGAGTGCTTCGTGTCTGTTCGGGGTCAATCATTCCCCGACGAGATGAGGTGGTCATCGCGCACACTAGGACACGCATCCGACGCCTGGAGGGCCACTACCGGAATGAGCCCGGTCGCCGAATTCGACTTCATCATCGTGGGAGCAGGCAGCGCAGGCTGCCTACTCGCCAATCGGCTCAGCGCCAACTCTGATCGCCGTGTTCTCCTGATTGAGGCCGGCGGCAGAGATGACTGGTTTTGGATCAAGGTGCCGGTGGGCTATCTGTACACAATCGCCAACGCCCGCACCGATTGGTGCTTCACGACTGAGGCCGACCCTGGCCTGGCCGGCCGCAGCATTCACTATGCGCGGGGCCGTGTGATCGGAGGCTGCTCGTCGATCAACGCGATGATCCACATGCGCGGACAGGCGAGCGACTACGACCTGTGGGCGCAGGCTACCGGTGACGAAAGATGGCTTTGGGGTGGCTTGGACTGTCCAGGCGAGACGCTGGCGATCTATAAAAAGTTGGAAGACTACTTCGGCGGCGCCGACGATTGGCATGGCGCCGGTGGTGAGATCCGCGTCGAGCGGCCTCGTGTGCGCTGGAAGATCTTGGATGCCTGGCAGGCCGCCGCTGCCCAAGTGGGCATCGCCCCGATCGATGAGTTCAACCGAGGCGATAACGCCGGCAGTTCGTACTTTCATGTCAACCAACGGCGTGGCCGTCGCTGGTCGATGGCTGATGCTTTCTTGCATCCCATCGCCCACCGACCCAATCTCACCGTCTACACACAGACACAGGCCTTGCGGCTTCTGATGGACGACCAGGTCCGCGAGGATCAGCGTCGCGGGGCGTGGACCGCGGCGCAGCAACGCGTCACTGGCCTGCAGCTGCTCAAAGGTGGCCAAATTGTCGACGTCCGAGCCCGCCGGGAGGTGATCCTGAGCGCCGGAGCTATTGGCTCGCCGCAGCTGATGCAAGTCTCGGGTCTGGGCCCGGCTGGCCTGCTTGCCCAGCATCAAGTGCCGGTGGCCGTCGATCTGCCAG
>JBAWAV010000508.1:0-6055 GCA_049589475.1 Mycobacterium sp. | reverse complement strand
ATCACGCGCACACCGGCATAGGACAATGCTGTCATCACCGCGGCCATTCCGACGCCGCCGAGCCCGACGACGGCTACCGCCTGTCCCGGTTGCGGCCGGCCCACATTGAGCACCGCGCCGCCGCCGGTGAGCATCGCGCATCCCAGCAGCGCGGCCACCGGTGGCGGAACATCGCGATCCACCGGTACGACGCTGGCCCGATGGACCACCGCATGCGTGGCGAAGCCTGACACCCCCAAGTGGTGATAGACCTTTCCGGCGTCGCGACTTAACCGCATACCGCCGTCGAGCAGCGTTCCGGCGTTGTTCGCCGCGCTGCCCGGTTGACATGGGGTCAGCCCATCGGTCACGCAGGCGGCGCACTGACCGCAACGCGGCAGAAACGTCATCACCACACGCTGACCGGTCGCCACGTCGATCACCCCGTCGCCGACCCTCTCGACGATTCCGGCCGCCTCGTGCCCGAGCAGCATCGGCGTCGGTCGCACCCGGTTGCCGTCCACCACTGACAGGTCGGAGTGGCACACGCCGGCGGCCTCGATGCGCACCAGTAGTTCGCCGGCACCGGGGGGCGCCAACTCGACGTCGGTGACGGAGATGGGCCGCGACTTCGCAAATGGCCGAGGCGATCCGATGTGCTCCAGCACGGCGCCCCGGATTTGCAGCATGGTCGAATACAACCATGACTGGGTCTTCTGCGGTGCCGCCGCACTCCGACGGGCTCACCAGCCAGGACTTCCCCGTGCATTGGCCGGTGCTGACTCGGTGGGCCGACAACGACATGTTCGGTCACCTCAACAACGCCGTCTACTACCAACTTTTCGACACCGCGATCAACGGCTGGATCCAAACCAACGTCACCCTCGACCCGGTGACGACGACCGCACAGGGCATCGTCGCCGAATCGGGTTGTCGCTACTTCTCCGAATTGCATTTCCCGGAACGGCTTGTCGTCGGTGTGTCGGTGACCCGACTCGGCAACAGCAGTGTCACCTATCGGCTCGGGGTCTTTCGCGGCGCCGACGAGCCGCAACCGGTCGCGGCGGTCGGTCACTGGGTGCACGTTTACGTCGACCGCAACAGCCGCCGGCCGGTACCGGTCCCCGACGCCATCCGTGCGCTGCTGTCGACGGCCTGCGTCAGTTAGCGGACTGGTTATGCTCGCCCAATGCCATTTGTGAGCAAGACCGTTGAGGTTTCCGCCGACGCCGCCTCGATCCTGGCGATCGTCGCCGACTTCGAGGCCTACCCGCAGTGGAACGACGGCGTGAAGGGTCTGTGGGTGCTGGCCCGCTACGACGACGGGCGGCCCAGCCAGCTGCGTCTCGATGCGAAGTACGAGGCGATCGAGGACTCGTTGATCCAGGCCGTCTACTACCCGAACCCGAATCAGATCCAGACCGTGCTGCAGCAGGGCAACCTGTTCAAGAAGCAGGAGCAGCTGTTCAGTGTGGTGGACACGGGTGCGTCCTCGCTGCTGACGGTGGACCTGGACGTCGAGCCGTCGCTGCCGATTCCCGCGCCGATGGTCAAACAGTTGGCCAACAATGTCTTGGACTATCTCGCCGAGAATCTCAAGAAGCGCGCCGAAGACCTGTCGGGCTAGCCCCAGATGCCGCTGCCGTCCAACTTCTCGATGAGCCGGCGGGCGCCGTCGGAGAACTGCCAATTGGTGTGCGCGACGACGGCGGCAGTATCGCGGCGGCGCAACGCCGCGATCAGCTCGCGGTGATTAGCGACGGCGGTTGCGCCCCACTCCGGATCGGCGGCGTAGACCATCAGCGGCATGTAGCGCGCGACGTGCAACAGGAACCACGCCAGCTTGATACGCCCGGTCGCGTGGTTGAAGGCACGGTGAAACGCGAATTCGCCTGCTGCGATCGCCTCGGTGTCACAGGCGCCGACCGCGGTGGCCATCGCGTCGGTGATCTGCTCGAGTTCGGCGATCTCGTCGTCGGTGATGTTCTGGGCGGCGGTGGCGGCAAGCTCCTTGGCGATGGTCGCCTGCACCCAGAAGATGTCGTCGATGTCCTGCCTGCTCAGTGGCAACACGACATGGCCGCGGTGCGGCTCGAGTTGCACCATGCCCTCGCCGCGCAGCTTCAGCAGGGCCTCGCGCACCGGCGTCGCGCTGACGCCGAGTTTGGCCGCGGTCTCGTCGAGCCGGATGTAGGTGCCCGGTCGCAGCGCACCCGACATGATCGAGGCCCGCAAGTGGCCCGCCACCTCGTCGGACAGCTGCGCCCGGCGCAGCGGAAGACGGGCTTCCCGCTGCGCGGAACGCCGCGTGACCGCGGGCACGCTGACGGAAGTCACCGGGGTTGTCTTCGTGCGGCCAAGACCATAGTGTGACCCAGACAACACCAAGTTTTATCAAATATCAACTTGAGGAACGAGTTGGCGACGGGAAGGGGAGCGACCAGTTGACCGCGCAGTTGACCGGCCACGGGACCGATGAGGCTGAGAATGCCATCGATGCCCTCGCGGGCCAGCCTTATCTGGCTCGACGGCAGAATTGGGTCAATCAACTCGAACGGCATGCCTTGATGCAGCCGGGCGCGCCCGCGCTGAGATTTCTGGGCAAGACCTTTACCTGGGCCGACCTTCGCCAGCGTGTCGCGGCGTTGGCCGGCGCCCTGAGCCGCCGCGGGGTCGGCGCCGGTGACCGGGTGATGGTTTTGATGCTGAACCGGACCGAGTTCGTCGAGTCGGTGTTGGCGGTAAACATGATCGGGGCCATCGCAGTGCCGATCAACTTCCGGCTCACCCCACCCGAGATCGCGTTCCTGGTCGAGGACTGCGAAGCACGAGTGATGGTCACCGAATCGGTGCTGGCTCCAGTGGCGGCCGGCGTCCGCAACGTCACGTCGGTGCTGAGCACGATCGTGGTCGCGGGCGACGCGAGCGAGGATGGTCTGCTGAGCTACGACGACCTGCTGGGCGAGCCGGGTGAACCGGCTGGACCGGTCGACGTGCCCAACGATTCGCCGGCGCTGATCATGTACACCTCGGGCACCACCGGCCGGCCCAAAGGCGCCGTGCTGACGCACACCAACCTCGCCGGACAGACGATGTCCAACCTCTTCACCCATGGCGTCAACCCGCACGACGTCGGCTTCATCGGTGTCCCTTTCTTCCATATAGCCGGAATAGGCAACCTGTTGACCGGACTTTTGATGGGGCTGCCCACGGTCATTCATCCGTTGGGCGCATTCGACCCCGGACACCTGCTCGACGTGCTGGGCGCCGAGAAGGTCACCGGGATCTTCCTGGTGCCCGCCCAATGGCAGGCGGTATGCAATGCGCAGCAAGCGAATCCGCGCGAGGTGAAGCTGCGGGTGATCTCCTGGGGTGCCGCGCCGGCATCGGACACCCTGCTGCGGCAGATGGCGGAAACCTTTCCCGGCGCACAGATCCTGGCCGCATTCGGCCAGACCGAGATGTCGCCGGTGACCTGCATGCTGCTCGGTGAGGACGCGGTCAGGAAGCTCGGTTCGGTCGGCAAAGTGATCCCGACCGTGACCGCGCGCGTGGTGGACGAAAACATGAACGACGTGCCGACCGGCGATGTCGGTGAAATCGTCTATCGGGCACCGACATTGATGAGTGGCTACTGGAACAACCCGGAGGCGACCGCGGAGGCGTTCGCGGGTGGTTGGTTTCACTCCGGCGACTTGGTCCGGATGGACGAGGAAGGCTACGTCTGGGTTGTCGACCGCAAAAAGGACATGATCATCTCGGGCGGGGAGAACATTTACTGCGCCGAGGTGGAGAACGTCCTCGCCGGCCACCCGTCGATCGTCGAGGTCGCCGTCATCGGTCGCCCGCACGAAAAATGGGGCGAGGTGCCGATCGCGGTAGCCGCCGTCACCCAAACCGACCTGCGCATTGAGCATCTCGGCGAATTCCTTGGCGAGCGACTGGCGCGCTACAAGCACCCCAAGGGCCTGGAGATCGTTGATGCGCTGCCGCGTAACCCCGCCGGCAAGGTGCTCAAGACCGAATTACGGACCCGCTATGGGGCCTCGTCCGACGATACGGACGCCCCTTAAAGTGCTTACGCGTCAACGTATCTAGAGGCGGCCAGCCGAGGCTGACATAACAGAGAACCCGCAGGTCAAATTGACGAAAGGTCAATAATGCCGATGCTATGCACGCCCATGAGGCCATCGGGTACAGTCCTGTGGTCCGCCTTACTACCAACGGGTAGTGAGACGGGGGTCACAGCTCTCGGGGCGGGGCAAGGAGGAGTCGTGCGACACCACTCGCCGCTTCTCCGCGAGGCGAACGACTGGGTCGGAAGGGGGTGCCAGTGACGACGACGCAGCCACGGGTCACCGACTACATCCGCGACCAACTGGGTCCGCCTCTGGTGCTCATCGGGGGCTTCTTCCGGATGTGCGTGCTCACCGGAAAGGCGTTGTTCCGCACGCCGTTCCAGTGGAAAGAATTCATCATCCAATGCTGGTTCATCCTGCGGGTCGCCATCCTGCCGACCATGGCGATCTCCGTGCCCATCACGGCCCTTTTCATTTTCACGTTCAACATCCTGCTGATCCAGGTCGGCGCCGCCGATCTCTCCGGCGCCGGCGCGGGTATCGCCGTCATCACGCAGATCGGCCCACTCAACACCGTGCTGGTGATCGCCGGCGCAGCGTCGACGGCCATCTGCGCTGACTTGGGCGCGCGCACCATCCGCGAAGAGATCGACGCGATGGAGGTGCTCGGCATCGACCCCATTCACCGGCTGGTGGTGCCGCGCGTGCTGGCCTGTTCGTTGGTGGGGATGCTGCTCAACGCTCTGGTGAGCATGGTCGGGCTCGTCGGTGGATTCGTCTTCGGGGTCTATCTCCAACACGTGTCGGCGGGGGCCTACCTAGCGACGCTGACCCAACTGACCGGGCTGCCTGAAGTGGTGATCGCGACGGTCAAGGCGCTGTCCTTCGGACTGATCGCCGGTCTGGTCGGCTGCTACCGCGGGCTGACCGTTAGCGGCGGTTCCAAGGGTCTGGGCACCGCCGTCAACGAGACCGTAGTGCTCTGCGTAGTGGCGCTTTTCGCGGTCAACGTGGTGCTGACCACCATCGGTGTGCGATTTGGAACGGGGCGCTGAGATGTCGACTGCCCAGGTACTGCGGTCCCGCTTCCCGAGGCTATCCGGCGACCTTCGCCGCTTGGGTGACACCGCGACCCGACCGCTCGACGAAGCCGGAAAGCTGGGCTGGTTCACGGTTATCGGTATCCGCGACATGGCGTGGGCGCTGACCCGGTACCGCAAGGAAATCCTGCGACTGATCGCCGAAGTCGGCATGGGCACCGGAGCTATGGCCGTGGTCGGCGGCACCGCGGTGATCATCGGCTTCGTGACTCTTTCCGCCGGTTCGCTGGTGGCCATTCAGGGCCTGGCGTCGTTGGGCCACGTCGGACTCGAGACTCTGCTCGGGTTTGTCTCGGCATTCATCAATGTGCGCCTGGTCGCACCCATCGTCACCGGTATCGCGCTGGCTGCGACGGTCGGCGCCGGCGCCACCGCCGAGCTGGGCGCCATGCGGATCAGCGAGGAGATCGACGCGCTTGAGGTGATGGGCGTCAAGTCCAACGCTTACCTCGTGTCGACCCGGATGCTGGCCGGTCTGGTGGTGATCATCCCGCTGTACTCCGTCGGCCTGATCCTGTCTTTCCTGTCGCCGCAGGTCGTTACGACATTTCTGTACGGACAGACGTCCGGCACCTACGAGCACTACTTCCGGACGTTCCTTCGGCCCGACGACGTGTTCTGGTCGTTCGTCGACGTCATCATCATCGCCGCGGTCGTGATGCTGTCGCACTGCTATTACGGATACAACGCCAGTGGCGGCCCGGTCGGCGTCGGCGAGGCGGTGGGCCGGTCGATGCGGTTTTCACTGGTTGCCACCCCTGTCGTGATCCTGTTGGCCGAAATGGCGCTCTACGGCGTCAATCCCAACTTCAACTTCACGGTGTAGGCGCGCCATGACGCATCCACGCGGGAAAATCAACAAGATGCCGACGCAGCCCTTCCGGATCGCCGGCGTCG
>JBAWAV010000507.1:0-5223 GCA_049589475.1 Mycobacterium sp. | reverse complement strand
CCTCCCGGCGGTGTCGGCTGCCGGCCTTGCGGCGCCGGCAGCCGCGGGCCGCGTGGCTGCCCGCTGTTGTCGGCCGGTAACGCATTGATCACCGGGCGGATGTACAGCCGAGCGGTCTGGCCCAGGTTGCGTGCCTCGCTGCCGTCGGTGCCCGGGACGGTGATGACCAAGTTGTCGCCGTCGACGATGACTTCAGAACCCGAGACGCCCAGGCCGTTGACTCGGGCGCTGATGATCTGTTGCGCCTGCGAGAGGGCCTCGCGCGTGGGCCGCGACCCGTCCGGCGTCCGCGCGGTCAACGTGACCCGGGTACCGCCCTGCAGGTCGATACCCAGCTTGGCGTCAGCGTGCTTGTTGCCGGTGAGAAACACGAGCAGGTAGGCGCCGATGAGCAGAGTCAGGAATACCGCCAGATAGCGGGAGGGGTGCTCCGGCGCCGAAGGCGATGCCACGTGATGAATCTCCTCTGCTCATGCGTGATCCGCTGTGCGCGGCTCGTCGCTGTGCCGTACGCGCCGATCAGTTCGCCTGCACCCGCAAAGAGTACGTGCCAGGTCGTCGACCTCAGTCTCTGGGCAGTCGCCCCGGGTCGTCGGCGAGATCGTCGGCCTCTTCGGCATCAGTGTCCAGGATCTCCGGTTCGATGCGGTCCCTTATTGCCAGCTTCATCCAGGTGGTGACCACACCGGCCGCGATCTCGAGGTCCACTTCGTCGTCGGTGATGCGGGTGATGGTGCCCTGCAGGCCGGAGGTGGTGTGCACCCGGTCGCCGACGCGGAGCGACTCGTGCAGATCGATGGTGGCTTGCATCGCGCGCTTCTGCCGCCGGGAGGCGAAGAACATGAACGCCCCCAAGACGACAAGCAGCGGCAAGAAGACGACCGTTTGATTCATGACGGCCAGTGTGCCATTAGGCCGTCGCCGTGCTGAATCATTGGCCGATGGAACTCGATCCTGACCAAACGCAGCCTTCTCGGCCCGCATCGTTGTCGCTCGCCGAGGCGCTGCGCACGACCGGGGCGGTTCGCGACTTCACCGACCAGGCCGTCGACGACGCCGTGCTGGCCCGGGTGCTCGACACCGCCCGCTTCGCCCCCAGCGGCGCCAATGCGCAAGCCTGGCGGGTGGTCGTCGTCAAGGACTCCGCGAATCGCCGGCGGCTACGGGATTGCTATGTCAAGGGTTCCCGGGAGTACCTCGCCCTGGCCGCCGCCGGTCTGCGGCCGTGGTCGCCGACCAGCGACCGCCAAGCCGAGGCGCGCGCATTGGCCGCCGAAAACGCCGGCGCCGTCGGCGGTTTCGCGGAGAAGTTCGACGAAGTGCCGGTGTTGCTCGCGGTGTTCGCCGACCTGTCGATGTTGGCGGCGGTGGATCGCGACGCAGATCGGTACACGTTCGCCGGCGGCGCGTCGCTGTATCCGTTCGCCTGGAGCATCTTGCTGGCGGCACGCGACGAGGGTCTGGGCGGCGTCATCACGACGATCGCCATCCGGGAAGAACACGAAGTCAAAGCCATCCTGGGGGCGCCCGACCCACTTGCCCTGGCCGCGGTGATCGCCCTGGGGTATCCGGTCCGACAGCCGCGCCGGCTACGCCGCCAACCGGTCACCTCCTTTACGACGGTCGATTCGATCGACGGTCGGACATTTGGGGTTTAGACCCGGCCGGAATATGGCAACGTGAACCTGTCGCTTTCCGGCTATCGAGGAGGTCAGGGATGAGAAACGTAATCGGCCGATTGGCAGGTGCCTCGCTGCTCGCGGCGGCGGCCGTGGCATTCGCGACGCCGTCTGCAAGTTGGGCTGACCCCGCAAACTGCGACCCCGGCCAGTGGTGGGATCCGACCGGGAACGTCTGCCGGCCGTTGGGCCAGGGGCCGCAGCCGATCAACTGTCCAGCCGGCCAGTACTGGGACCCGACGACCAACGTGTGCCGGGACCTGGGACACACTGCAGCCGGCTGATTTCGGGGTCGTGGCGAGGGCGCGACACGGCTGGATCTGATCGGCCCGACATCTCAGCGAGCCTCGCGGCTCGCATCGTCGCCGGGCTGAGTCTCATTGCCCGGCTTCTCAGCGAGCCTCGCGGCTCGCATCGTCGCCGGGCTAGGCTGCTGACGTGTCCGCTGTGGAGCAGAGCCGCCACCTTGTCACCGAAATCCCCGGGCCCGCATCGCTGGAGCTGACCAAACGCCGCGCCGCGGCGGTGTCGGCCGGCGTGGGAAAGACCGTGCCGGTGTTCGCCGCCCGCGCCGCCGGCGGCATCGTCGAGGACGTCGACGGCAACCGGCTGATCGACCTCGGTTCGGGCATCGCCGTCACCACGATCGGCAGCTCCGCGCCTCGGGTCGTGGACGCCGTTCGCGCCCAAGTCGCAGAGTTCACCCACACGTGCTTCATGGTGACGCCGTACGAGCAGTACGTCGCCGTCGCCGAACAGCTCAACCGGCTCACCCCGGGCTCGGACGAGAAACGCTCGGTGTTGTTCAACTCCGGCGCCGAAGCTGTGGAGAACGCCGTCAAGATCGCCCGTTCCTACACCCGCAAGCAAGCGGTGGTGGCTTTCGACCACGCCTATCACGGCCGCACCAACATGACCATGGCGCTGACCGCGAAATCCATGCCCTACAAGAGCGGATTCGGACCCTTCGCACCTGAGGTCTACCGGGCGCCGCTGTCCTATCCCTTCCGGGATGGCCTGATCGACAAGGAGATGGCCACCGACGGCGAGCTCGCCGCGCGCCGCGCGATCGACGTGATCGCCAAGCAGGTCGGCGCGGAAAACCTGGCCGCGGTCATCATCGAGCCCATCCAGGGTGAAGGTGGCTTCATCGTCCCGGCCGAAGGATTTCTGCCTGCACTGCTGGATTGGTGTCGCCGGCATGACGTCGTCTTCGTCGCCGACGAGGTGCAGACCGGTTTCGCCCGGACCGGCAAGATGTTCGCCTGCGAACACGAGGGCATCGAACCCGACCTGATCTGCATCGCCAAGGGCATCGCCGACGGGCTGCCGCTGGCCGCGGTCACCGGTCGCGCCGAGATCATGGACGCGCCGCACCCCAGCGGGATCGGCGGCACATTCGGTGGCAACCCGGTGGCCTGCGCGGCGGCGCTGGCCACCATCGACACCATCGAAGCCGATGGGCTCCTCGAGCGAGCCGGTCAGATAGAACGACTGATGAAGGACCGGCTGCTGGCGCTGCAGGCCGCCGACGAACGCATCGGCGACGTGCGAGGCCGCGGCGCGATGATCGCCGTCGAGTTCGTCAAACCCGACACCGCCGAGCCCGACGCGACGTTGACCAGCGCGCTGGCGGCCGCCGCCCACGCGGCGGGCGTCATCGTGCTGACCGCGGGCACCTTCGGCAACGTGGTGCGATTCCTGCCGCCGCTGACCATCAGCGACGAACTCCTCCTCGAAGGCCTCGACGTGCTGGCCGGCCTGCTGGCCGACCTTTGACCCATGCAAGACCGTTAGCGACCTCACATTTCCACATCTGCGCGAGCGTTTCGGAAATATAGTTACCTTTGCTAACGTAGTAGTCATTAGGTGCAATGGCGCACCCACTGGATTTCCCAAATTCGCAAAGTTGTGAGGTTCCGCTATGTCGACAGATGCCCAAGAAAGTCAGGAACAACGCGCCGCGGAGTTGGCCGCCAACGACCCCGAGTTCGCGGCTGCACGACCCGTTCAGGCGGTCAGCGACGCCATCGACGCGGCCGGAAACCACCTCCCCGAGGCCGTCCGGGCCGCGCTGGAGGGTTATTCCGATCGGCCCGCGCTGGCTCAGCGCGCCTACGAACTGGTCGAAGATCCGCACACCGGGCGTACCTCGGCCCAGCTGCTGCCCTGGTTCTCTCAGGTCACCTACGGCGAGCTGGCCGATCGCGTCGGCGAGTTGTCCCGCGCGCTGACCGGCGGCCTGATCGAAGCCGGCGACCGGGTCTGCGTGCTCGGCTTCACCAGCGTCGACTACACCACCATCGACATCGCGCTGGGCCTGGCCGGCGGCGTCTCCGTGCCGCTGCAGACCAGCGCGGCGATCGCCCAACTGCAGCCGATCGTCATCGAGACCGAACCCTCCGTGTTCGCCGCCAGCGTCGACTACCTGTCCGACGGAGTCGACGTGATTCTCGCTGCCGCCGAGGCGGGCCACACGCCCAGACGGCTGGTGGTCTTCGACTATCGCGACCAACTCGACGACAACCGCGAGGCGTTGCAGGCCGCCCGCGAACGCCTGGCCGACCTTCCCCTGACCGTCGAGACCCTCAACGAGGTTCGTGAACGCGGCGCCAAACTGCCCGCGGCACAAGCCGTCCAAGCCGGCGACGACCCGCTGGCGCTGCTGATCTACACGTCGGGCAGCACCGGCGCCCCCAAGGGCGCGATGTACCCGCAGAGCAACGTCGCCAAGATGTGGAACCGCTCGGCCAAGAACTGGTTCGGGCCGAGCGTCGCGTCGATCAGCCTGAATTTCATGCCGATGAGCCATGTCATGGGCCGGGGCACCCTCTACGGGACGCTCGGCAACGGCGGCACCGCCTACTTCGCCGCCACGAGTGACCTGTCGACGCTGCTCGAGGACCTGCGCCTGGTGCGGCCCACCGAGCTGAACTTCGTGCCGCGCATCTGGGAGATGCTCTACAGCGAATACCAGAGTGAGGTCGGCCGACGGACCGCCGAAGGCGCCGACCGGAACACCGCCGAGTCACAGGTGCTGACGGAGCTGCGCAACGAGCAGCTGGGCGGGCGCTTCATCTTCGCGATGACCGGCTCGGCCCCGATCTCGCCCGAACTGCGCGCCTGGGTCGAGTCGCTGCTGCAGCTCCACCTGGTGGACGGTTACGGCTCCACCGAGGCCGGCATGGTGCTGCTCGACGGGGTGATCCAGCGTCCGCCGGTGATCGACTACAAACTGGTCGACGTCCCGGATCTGGGCTATTTCGCTACCGACCGGCCGCACCCCCGGGGCGAGCTGCTGCTCAAGACCCCGAACATGTTTCCCGGCTACTACAAGCGAGCCGAGACGACCGCCGACGTGTTCGACGAGGACGGCTACTACCGCACCGGCGACGTCTTCGCCGAGGTCGGTCCCGACCAGTTGGTGTACGTCGACCGGCGCAACAACGTGCTGAAGCTCGCGCAGGGCGAATTCGTCACGCTCGCCAAGCTGGAAGCCGAGTTCGGCAACAGCCCGCTGATCCGCCAGATCTACGTCTACGGA
>JBAWAV010000506.1:0-7247 GCA_049589475.1 Mycobacterium sp. | reverse complement strand
AGCGGCCTGATGGGCCAGTCCGTCGCGGCCGCTCAGTCCGCCGGCACCTCCAGCGGAACCGACGTCGAGACGCTGATGTCGTCTGGCCCGCAAGTGATTTCCGGAATGCCGCAGGCCCTGCAAAGTCTGGCGACCCCGCAAACCCTGGACAGCATCGCCTCCGCGGCGACCGGTACCTCGACGTCGTCGTCCTCGACATCGGCGATGTCGATGCTGAACGAACTCAGCACACCGCTGAGGCTGGCATCGATTCCGATGAGCATGTTGTCCAAGTTGTTCACCGCGGGCAGCACCGCGACCGCGGCCAAGGCAGCGACGACCGCCGCCAACGAGTTGGGCGCGGCACACGGGGTTGGACTCGCGTCAAGCACCGGCGCGCTGGGGTCGACGGTCAACGGCGCGGGCGCTCCGGCGATCTCCGCGGGGCTGGGTCGGGCCACCTCGATCGGGCCGCTGTCGGTGCCGTCCGCGTGGACCGGTGCCGCGCCCTCGACTGCTGCGGCTGGATCGGCCATGCACTTCGCCGGCACGCCGGCTACGCCGGCAGGTGCCCAGTCGGCCATGCCACCGATGATGCCCGTCGCGAACATGGGCGGTCGTCAAACCGGTGCGGCGCCGACACGATTCGAGCTTCGGTCGACTGTGATCCCCTTCACGCCGGCGGCCGGGTAACCGTCCTGTACTGCGGCCAGCGGATGGCGCGGAGCCGACCATTTCATGAACAGCAGTTGATCGCGGATGAACACTTTTTGCTAAGGAATGAATAGTCGGCGTCGGCGTCGCGGATGGCCCGCGCGGCCATCTAACGTCTCAGCCAGCGACTGTTCAGTGATGAACATCGATGCTCAATGTTGTTGACGCCGAGGGTTACCAACGATAGAAAGCGCGTTTCGTCCGTGACCAAAGACCGCGTTCTGCACATCGACATCAACCACCCGGCCAGCGAGGTAAGGGTGCTCATTGCTGGCCAAGTCGCGATGACGACAAACGTCGTCGACCCCGCTTCCATGCGGCGGTTGACGGGACCTTGGCTTGCTGACGGAGGAATCTAGTGCTTGATTTCGGGCTTTTGCCGCCGGAGGTCAATTCAGGACGGATGTATTCGGGCCCCGGACCCGGCCCGCTACTCGCGGCCTCAGAGGCCTGGGATGCTCTGGCCGCGGAGTTGGGCTTCGCGGCCACCGGTTACACCTCCGCGCTAGCGGAGCTGACGAGCAACGCGTGGGTAGGCCCCACGTCGGTGGCGATGGTGTCCGCAGTCACGCCCTACATCGATTGGATGAGCACGATCAGTGCGCAGGCCGAGGAGACGGCCAATAACGCTCGCGCGGCGGTCGCCGCATACGAGGCGGCATTCGCGATGACGGTGCCGCCGCCGGTGATCGCGGCCAACCGTGCACTGCTGGCCGCTCTGGTCGCTACTAATTTCTTCGGTCAGAACACTCCCGCGATCATGGCCACGGAGGCCCTCTACGCGGCGATGTGGGCTCAGGACGCCGCCGCGATGTACGGCTACGCCGGCGCTTCAGCAGCGGCGTCGCAGGTGACCCCGTTCACCGCGCCGCCCCAGACGACCAATCCTGACGGGACGAGCAGCCAGAGCAACGCGGTGGCCAATGCTGCTGCCACACCGGCCAGCCAAGCGGCGACAGTGGTGCAGAACGCGGTGTCGTCGGCGCCCGCCACGACCACTCAGACGACCACGGCGCTGCAAGCGGCCTCCAGCGGCGCGACGACGCCGCCGACCACGCTGATCGCTTGGCTCGAGACACTCTGGCAAAACACCATCGCCAACTACCCCACCGGCGGTTGGGGCGTGGGCCTGACGGGCGGGACATCGGGCAACCTGAACACGATGCGGCAGATCCTCCAGGCCTACTTCGCGGTCGGTCTTGGAAACTTCGGCTACGGCATGGGCCAGCAGTTAATGACCCCCGCTCAGGCAACGGCACTAGAACAAGGGCTTGGGTTGATGCCGAAGCCTGTGGCAGCACTTCCCCCCATTGGCGGCACCGCAGGCGTCAGCGGCGCACCGTTTACAGCCAGCAGTGTGTCGGCCAGTTTGGGCGAGGCGAACGCTCTCGGGCGGCTGTCGGTGCCCGCGAGTTGGCAAGGGTCGATGTCCACAGAGACGGTAGAGGCCAGGCTGGCTAGCGCCGCACGCCCTATCGCACCGACGTCGAATGGAATCCTCAACGGTGTTCCGATGTCGGGCGGCGCCGGTCTCGGACGGCGCGGCGCCGGCTACACCGTGAAATACGGCGTTAAGCACTCCGTGATGCCCAAGCCGCCCGCAGGCGGGTAACAGAGTACGGATCGGTGCAGCGACGCCCAGTCGCCGTTCCTGCCCCCGTGAACCGGTCCACAGCGAACGAGAGTCGTTCACATTGCCCGGCAGGGCAATTCACGTCCCTCGTCGTATCGCGCCACCGCCGACACCCGATTGGGCGCATCTGCGATCATTCTGCCGGCGGAGCTGTGGCATTCGAAGCCCTTCTTCGCGCCAAAGGCATTGCATTCTCTCCTGATTGACTGCCCAGCGCGTCGTGAATGTAGGTCGAGGCCTGGTCCATCGCGTTGGGTGGCTCGCGTTGCTCAGTGACACGGCAGCCGGACTGCGCGCTGACCCCATGCACGCGCTGCAGGTGACGAACGGCCGCCCGCCAGAGGCCCGGGCCTGGAGGTCTCTAGTTGCGATCTCCGCGAGCGCGACGTTCTTCAATTGCGCGTCAGCCAAAAGCCGCACAGGCGTATCGTTTTCACGCTCGAGGTCGTTGAGTCGCTTGACGTCGTCCAGCCTGACCGAATGGTCGCCTACCCCGTGGGGTGTGCCGAAAGTGCTTGTGGCGAAAGCCCGCTCCCACGATCGGCACCACGACCAGTTTTAGTCGCGGCAGCCGAGACGGCACTCGAGCGGCCGGACCCACAGTACGTTTTAATGGCCGGTCGGATTGAAACGTTACTGCAGGTGGAAGGTTTGTCGAATTCAGGATGAACAGCCGATATCGAGGGGTGAATACTGGCCGTCCGGGCGTGAACAGTTAGGTCGGCGGCGGCTTTATTCGAGCGTGACCATCTAATCTTTCAACCGAACGACCTTGCCCGAGGTCGTAGATGCGCCACGGTTACTTAGGAGGAGACCGGATGTCGTTCGTGACCACACAGCCGGAAGCATTGTCGGCAGCGGCCACCAGCCTGCAGGGGATCGGCTCAGGGCTGAACGCCCAGAACGCCGCTGCAGCGGGCCCCACCACAGGAGTGATTCCCGCTGCCGCCGACGAGGTTTCGGCTCTGACGGCGGCTCAGTTCGTCGCTCACGCGCAGATGTACCAGGCGGTGAGCCAGCAAGCTGCAGCCATCCACGAGATGTTCGTCAATACGTTGGGCACCAGCGCCGGTTCCTACGCAGCCACCGAGGCCGCCAACGCGGCTGCCGCCGGCTAGGAGGCTTTTTAATGATCGATTTCGGGGCGCTACCGCCTGAGATCAACTCGGCCCGGATGTATACGGGTCCGGGTTCGTCGTCATTGCAGACTGCCGCATCGGCGTGGAACGGCCTCGCCGCCGAGCTGCAGTCGGCTGCTCAGGGCTACGAGACGGCGATCACGCAGCTCGCAAGCGACGGGTGGAACGGGCCGGCCTCGACGGCCATGGCCGGTGCGGCCCAGCCGTACGTGACCTGGATGCAGGAGACGGCCGCACAAGCCGAGCAGGCTGCGACCCAGGCCCGCACAGCCGCCGCAGCATACGAGCAGGCGTTCGCGGCGACGGTACCGCCGCCGCTCATCGCGGCCAATCGTGCTGAGACGGCAGCGGCGACGCAGGCCAACGTCTTCGGGCAGTACACGCCGTTGATCGCGCAGCTCGAGGCGCAGTACGGACAGATGTGGGCGCAGGACGCCGCGGCCATGTACGGCTATGCGGGCCAATCGGCGGCGGCCAGCAAGGTGACCCCATTTGCCACGCCGGCTCAGACCACCAACCCATCCGGCACTGCGAATCAAAGCGCCGCGGTCGCTGCCGCCACCGGCAATTCGGCGGCTACGAACTCCCAGAGCATTTTGTCGAAGCTGACTTCTTCGATGCCGAGTTCGCTGCAAAGCCTTGCGTCGCCCACCTCTGCGGCCAGCTCCGCGGCCAGTGGTTTGACGCCGCTGCAAGAGCTTTACGCCTTCATATTCGGGACGAGCGTACTGCCCACGAACCTTTCGGCGTTGGTCGGCAACTATTCGCCCTACGCGAGCTTGTTCTACAACACTGAAGGTCTGCCTTACTTCAGCGTTGGTATGGGCAACTTCGGGGTTCAGATTGCGAAGAGCGCAGGAATGTTGGGCGGGGCGGCGCCAGCCGCTGCTGCCCCAGCACTCCACGGCTTGAGTGGCCTCGGAGCCGGGCTTGGCGGCGGTGCTGCCGGTGGGGCCGCGCATGCGGTGTCCGCCATCTCGGGCGGCGCCGGTTCGGTCGGCAAGCTGGCGGTGCCGGCGTCGTGGATTGGTGGAGCTGCTCCGGCCGCGGCCCCGCACGGCGTGCAGCTGGTCAGCAGCGTCAGCGCTGCCCCGGAGGCCGCTGGTAGTGGGAACCTGATGGGCGGTATGCCGATGGCCGGCGGCCGAGCCGGTAGTGGCTTCGGCTCGGGCCCACGCTATGGGTTCAAACCCACGATCATGCCTCGTCCACCCTCAGCCGGCTAACAGCCGTTTAGCTTCACACCTCCTGGGGTGTCACGTCGCGGCGTGACCCCCCAGGAGTGTTGTGTGCCAAAACGTAAGCGGCGCCCACCTTTCGAAGCGAGGTAAATCACGGATGTCGCAATCATGGCTTGAATATGAACAGTTGGGGTGTATTTGGAAGCACGCGAGAGCAGTGGCGTAGGTTTCCGATTGATGAACAATCGGTGCGCGGGCAGGAGGGAAGACGTGGCGAAACACGCTCAGGCATCCGGTTCGCTGGCGTTGTCGCGGAGACCCCGAGACGCCGCCCGCACGCTCCCGAGGACCACGACCGGTTCGCCGGCGTTGAGTGCAGCAAGCGTGTTGGCGCGCCGCCCCGCTCAGCCTGCCGAGATAGCTCAGGCGCGAGTGTTTGAGCGGCTTCTACAGGCTGAGTGCGCCGAACTACAGGAGCTTGCGCATCGCATGGCCGGAGATACGTTTCAGCAACCCGGGCCCGGCGATTCCCGGCCATCAGGAGAGTTGACGCAGATACGCGCTCGCATCGACGAAGTCCAGGATCTGCTGCGGGCACTGCAAGGGCGGTTCCCGCACTCCGTGCCAGACGGTGATCGTTAGCCGGCGTGAATTAGCCTGGCTCCCAGTCAATCCTCGTCCAGGATCAGCGCCATCTCCGGACAGGACGCCACCCCGTCACGAGTTATCTGCTCGTCCTCCGGCGCGACCTCATGCTCTTTGAGAGTGGAGTAGCCAGAATCATCGATCGGAAAAATCTCGGGGTCAACTGCATAGCACTGGGCGTGACCAACGCACCTCGACTGCTCGACACGAACCTTCACAATGCCGATTCTAAAGACATGTCGAACATCGTCGCTCAATCCGGCACCCGCTGGCGCGGGGACGACGCGACCGGACTACCGCGGGCCGCATACCATGTTTACTGTCGCCGTCCCGCCACAGCGCCAGCGACAGTAGATGAACCGACAACGAGAGATCACGTACATGAGCTCCACTGATGAAAGCCTGTACGGCACCGGCTTTCACCTTCCGCGGCTTGACTACTTCGCCCTGCCGATGGCCGCTGATCGAGGCGCCGGGTGGAAGGTTCTGCGCGATGCGGGACCGGTGGTGTTCATGAACGGCTACTACTACCTCACCCGGCGTGAGGACGTGCTGGCGGCGTTGCGCAGTCCCAATGTTTTCTCTGCCCGATTGGCGCTTCAACCACCGGGAAGCCCAATCCCAGTGATCCCGTTGGGGTTCGACCCGCCCGAGCACACTCGATACCGCCGAATCCTGCAGCCGTTTTTCAGCCCGCACGGGTTGCGTAAGTCGCGACCGGTGCTGGTTCATCACGCCGGCGACATGATCGACGCCATCGCCGCCAACGGCGAATGCGAGGTGATGAAAGACCTGGCGAGGACGTACCCCTACCAGGTGTTCCTGGACCTCTACGGTCTGCCGTTGGAGGACCGGGATCAACTGATCGCCTGGAAAAATGCCGTGCTCTCGGACGACGCCTACGCCAATATGGCGGACATCGCCCCGGCGGCACAGGCGATGTACAAATACCTGACGGACGCAATCCAATACCGTCGGGAAAATCCGGGCTCGGACATGTTGTCCGCCGTGATGCAAAGTGAAGGCAACTTTACGGATCTCGAACTGCTGGGCATGAGCCACCTGCTGATCCTGGCGGGGCTGGACACCGTGACCGCGGCGATCGGCTTCTGCCTGCTGGAGTTGGCGCGCAGACCGGAGTTGCGCGCACAACTCCGCGATAACCCAAGGCAGATAAGGGTCTTCATCGAAGAGATCGTGCGCTTGGAGCCGTCAGCGCCGGTGGCGCCCCGGGTACTCACCGAGACCGTCGTCGTCGGCGGCATGACGTTGCCCGCGGGCTCATCGGTCTTCTTGTGCATGGCCTTGGTCAACCGGGACGGCAGCGATGCGACCTCCACCGACGAACTCACCATGGACGGTAAGGTGCACCGGCACTGGGGATTTGGCGGCGGACCGCACCGCTGCCGGGGTTCTCATCTGGCGCGCATGGAGCTGACCGTGATCGTCGACGAATGGCTTAAGAGAATCCCCGAATTTGAACTGGCGCCTGGCTACCAGCCCGAAATCAAGTTCCCCAGTAAGACTTTCGCGCTCAAGGACTTGCCGCTGCGTTTCGGCTGAGCTACGGCGCCCGGCCCCAATCAGCCAGGGGTGCGCCGACGGCGCCGGCTCACGTGAACTGTCGCTCGGCGCGCCGTTGCGGGAATCCAGCACGACGGGCCTTTGTCCACCGCTGCGCTCAGCTTTGGGTGGTCGGCGACGTCGATCAGGGCCCCGATGGTCACGCAGGAGGCACGGTCTTGGAGCAGAACTCCGGGTGGCCGTCGAAGGGGCGCCCGCGCGAGTGGAGCCGGTGGGGGCGTTATCCGCGGTTAGATTTTTTCGCGTCACCGGAGTGCCGCGTCGTCCACGGCTCCGCGACGTGCGACAGCGCCGTGAAGACGCGGAGACCAGGGCCCAAACCGAGACCAGCGCATTTGAGCACTTCAGGAGCTCTTTCGAGCTGCTGACCGG
>JBAWAV010000505.1:0-18956 GCA_049589475.1 Mycobacterium sp. | reverse complement strand
CCGAGCCCGCGCACGGAACGTCGGTCACCGCCGAGATCCTCGCCGCGTTGCCGCAAGCGGTAGACCCACTCGCGTTGTCGCTCAACGAGAGCCCGTTCGCGCCGTTGCCCGCGGTGCGTTCGGCGCTGATCCAATGCCTTGACACGGCCAATCGCTATCCGGAGTTTCTGCCCGAGCAGCTGCGACGGCTGATCGCCGATCGGGTCGGGGTTGGCGAGGATCAGGTCGTACTCGGGACCGGGGCATCGGGCGTGGTGATGCAGATACTTCACGCGGTCACCCGGCCGGGTCATCGAATAGTGATGAGCACACCGACTTTCGACGGTTATCCGATCTTCGCGAGGATGGCGAAGCTGGCTCCGATCACCGTTGCGCTCAACACGTACGGTCACCACGACCTGGCGGCAATGGCCGAGGCCGCCGCGGATGCGAGCGTGGTGGTGCTGTGCCGGCCGCACAACCCGACCGGCACGCTGGAGTCCCGCGCCGCGGTGGAGGGGTTCCTCAGGCAGATCCCCCGCGACGTGATCGTGCTATTCGACGAGGCCTACATCGAGTTCGTCGAATCCAGATATCGGATCGACGGGCCTGAGCTGATCCGGCGCTTCCCGAATGTCGTTGTGCTGCGTACGTTCTCCAAGGCGTATGGCTTGGCCGGGCTGCGGATCGGTTACGGTTTCGCCGCACCGGAATTGGCGCAGAGGCTGTGGTCCATGCAGTTGCCGTTCGGCATGAGCAACATGTGTGCCACAGCGGTCGCCGCCTCTTACGACGCCGAAGTCGAGCTTTCGCGCCGTATTCGCCGCATCGCCTCCGAGCGCAACCATCTGCGTCTGCGCCTGATGGGGATGGGCGCGTACAGCACGGACTCGCACGCCAACTTCGTGTACCTCCCGACCGCGCGTCGACCGTGGAGCGAGGTGTTCGCCGACGGCGGACCGCGGGTGCGCTGCTATCCCGATGGTGGCGCGCGGATCACCGTCGGCGACCTGTCGTCGACGCTGGCCGTGCTGTCCGCGGTGGAAAAGTCGCTCCGCTAGGGCTCTCAACGGCCCCGGACGGCCGCTTCCTGGTAAAAAAGGGCGTGGCCCCATCTAGTGACCGCGGCAAACCCGACAAGCGCGACCCGATCGCCGTCGCGCGTGCCAACTGGGAGCGCGCCGGCTGGGGAGACGTCGCCGAGGGAATGGTCGCGGTGACATCGGTGATGCGGGCCCACCAGATTCTGCTCGCCCGCGTCGAAAATGCGTTAAGACCTTACGATCTGAGTTTCTCGCGGTTCGAGCTGCTGCGCCTGCTGGCGTTCAGTCGCAGCGGCGCGTTGCCGATCACTAAGGCCTCCGACCGGTTGCAGGTGCACGTCACCAGCGTCACCCACGCGATTCGTCGACTGGAAGCCAACGGACTGGTGCAACGGATTCCGCACCCGACCGACGGCCGAACCACGCTGGTGCAGATCACCGACCTGGGCCGCTCTACCGTCGAGGACGCCACCGTCACCCTCAACGAGCAGGTGTTCGCCGACATCGGGTTGTCCGAGCGCGAGTCGCAGGCGCTGGCGTCGTCGATCGAGACGTTGCGGCGTGGCGCCGGCGACTTCTAGTCGATGACCGACGGCACCGGAATCGTCGCGGTGACCGCCGTTCCGGAGCCCGGCCGCGATCGGATGTTCAGCCTGCCGCCGACCAGCTCGGCGCGTTCGGCCATCGACAGCACGCCGTAGCCGCCCATCTCGTCGCTGCCCAGCGGATTCTCGAAGGTATCGAAACCGATTCCGTTGTCGAGGATTTCGAGCCGGGCGATGTCGTCGTCCAAGGCGAAGCGAAGCCGTGCCACTGAGGCGTTCGCATGCTTGACGACGTTCTGCAGCCCTTCCTGCGCGATCCGGTACAACGCGATCTCGATGTGCTCGGGCAGCCGGACGTCTTCCAGCTCGAGTTCGGTGTCCAGCTGCGGAATCGACCGGGCGAGGCTGGCCAGACCGCCGGCCAGGCCCAGGTCGTCGAGGACCGGTGGCCGCAGCCCGCTGATCGCCGCGCGGGCTTCGCCCAACGTCAAGCCGACCAGCTCACGGGCCTCGCCGAGTTGGCGGGAGGCTTCGGCGGGATCGTCGCCGACCGCCCGCGCCGCCGCGTCGAGCCGATATGACAAGGTGATCAGCCGCTGCGAGATTCCATCGTGGATATCGCCGGCGACCCGGCGGCGCTCGATCTCCTGGGCCTCGATCACCTGCTCGACGAACAGTTCGTGCGATCGCTCCCTGGCGACCAGCTGGCGGTGCAGTCGGGCCTGATGCATCGCTCCGGCGATCAAGCGACCGATCACGCGCAGCAATTCGACGTCGCCGTCGGTGAATTCGCGACGCGCCACCGTGTGCACGTTGAGCACGCCGACCAGCCCGCCGGGGGCGGTCTCCATGGGCACGGAGACCATCGAGGTGAAATCACGTCCGCGCAGCGACTCGAAGGGCAGGTAACGCGGGTCGGCTTCCTTGTCGTCGGTGATGACGACTGCCTCGCGATGCCGGGCCACCCAGCCAGAGATGCCCGATCCCAACGGGATTCGGATCGTTCCCACCGAGGCGTCGAACGGCGGTGTCGCACCGGCGAGGCTCAGCGAGCGGTCGGTGTCGTCGAGCACATGCACGAAGCACACGTCGGTTCCGGTGGCCGCTGTTATCATCCGCGCTGCAGCGGCGGCCAGCGGTTCCACTCCGGGCCCACTGGACGCGGCCTGAATGAGTTCGCGCAGCAGCGCGAGCTCTTTGTCGGTGTCGACCAAATCGCGTACGGCGTTGGAAGGTTGCGGTGTGGTCATTGATAGATGCCTTCACGCAGGGCGGTGGCGACCGCGCCGGTGCGGTCGTTGACACCGAGCTTGCGGTAGATCGACCGCAGATGGCTTTTGACCGTTTCCTCGCCGATCACCAGCTTGGTGGCGATCCCGCGGTTGGACAGCCCGTTGACCATGCAGGACAGGATCTCGCTCTCGCGTTGGGTCAGCCCCTGCCGGGCGCCGGGCCAGAATTCGTCGCGCTGCATACGTGCCGCGGTGTCGGCCGCGCGCGCCGCCATGCCCGGGTCGATCACGGTGTCACCCTGATGCGCGAGTTCGAGCTGACGCACCAGTTCGTCGCTGTTGATGCTTTTCAGCAGATAGCCGCTGGCACCCACCCGAAGGGCCTGGAACAAGTACTGCTCGTCGTCGTAGACCGACAGCATCACGACCTTGCGGTCGGGATCGCGTTCGCGCAGCATTTTGCACACGTCGAGGCCGCTGGAGCCCTGCATGCGGACATCGCACAGCACGACGTCGGGTTGCAGGTCGTCGACGACGTCGACCGCGCGGTCAGCCCCGACGGCCTGGCCGACCACCTGTACGCGGTCGTGGAACGCGGCCAGCATCGCCTTCAGCCCCTCGATGACCATTTCGTGGTCGTCGACGAGCACAAGTCGTACCGGCGCCGCCATGGCACAACAGTATGCAGATGCGCGCAGTTCGCCACGACAATCCCCCTAATGGGGGAGGCTGAACTGCGGCTGTTCGGGGCACGCTGCTTTCGTGCGAGCCGAGGGTAAGACTCGTCCGGGCCGGACGTTCTGGTGGGACCGCGAACCCGCGACAGATGCCGATGCCCTGCGTGCGGTGATCTTCGACGCCGATTCGGCGCTGGTCGACGACGGGCGGGATATCCCCATGGCCGGCCTCGTCGATTCGGTGATGAGCTTGTTCTGCTCGGGAATCTGGGTGGGCGTGGTGAGCACGCGACGCCGGGAACCGGTCGAAACGATGGTGCGGCATGTGGTCGGTGACGGGCTGGTCGAGACGATTGTGACCGTGGACGACCTGGCCGATATCCCGACAGGGCACGCTCAGGACGCCGAACTCTATCGATTGGCGTTGTGGGAGTTGGGGATTACTCCACACGATGCATTAGCCGTCGCAGGCTCGCGACGTGGATTGCGGGCTGCGATGGCCGCCGAACTTCCCGTCTTGCAGGTCAGGGCCGGCTACGACAATCCGGACCCGTTGCTGGCTTCCGGCTTCCGGCGCGCGCACCGTCGCTGGCGGCTTGGGCGGCTAGCCGCGTAGCGTTTCGATGATGGCGCTGAAGTCTTTGTCGCCGTTCGTCGTTGCGAACTTGGCGTAGATCTCGGCGGCGTGGCTGCCCAGCGGCGCCGCCGAGCCGGTCGAGTGGACCGCGTCCATCGCCAGACCGAGATCTTTGTTCATCAGCGCGGTCGCGAAGCCGGGTTTGAAGTCGTTGTTCGCCGGCGACGTCGGCACCGGGCCGGGTACCGGGCAGTTGGTGTGCACCGCCCAGCAGTTTCCGGTCGCGCCGGTGATGACTTCGAACAGCGACTGCGCTGACAGGCCAAGCTTTTCGGCCAGCACGAATGCCTCGCCGATCGCGATCTGGTGCACGGCCAGCACCATGTTGTTGCACACTTTGGCGGCCTGGCCCGCACCGGTCGCGCCGCAGTGAATGATCTTGCCCGCCATGGGCTCCAGCACCGGGCGAGCCCGCTCCAGTGCATCGTCCTCGCCGCCGACCATGAAGGCCAGGGTGCCGGCCACCGCGCCTTTGACCCCGCCGGACACCGGCGCGTCGAGCTGGGCGACCCCGTGTGAGGCCGCCAAGCCGTGCACCTCGCGGGCGTCATCGACGGAAATGGTTGAGCTGTCGATGAATAACGTGCCTTCGTGGACGGCGGGCAGCAGCTCGGCGTAGCAACGCTTGACCGCGTCGCCGTGCGGCAGCATCGTGATCACGACGTCCGCCCCGGCTACCGCTTCGGGGCCGCTGTCGAACACCGCGACACCGTTGCCGATGGCGGCTTCGACTGCCGCGGGCACCGGGTCGAACCCTCGCACGGTGTGGCCGGCGGCCACCAGATTCGTCGACATCGGACCACCCATATGGCCCAACCCCAAGAATGCGACCTTGAAGGGATCTGTCATCTGTGGCCTTCCTACGCGCCGGCGCGGACCCGGGCTGCCTCGGCCCGGCCGATGACCACCCGCATGATTTCGTTCGTTCCCTCGAGGATGCGATGCACCCGGAGATCGCGGACGATCTTCTCCAGACCGTACTCCCGAAGGTAGCCGTAGCCGCCGTGCAACTGCAGAGCCTTGTCCGCGACGTCGTAACACGCGTCGGTGACATAGCGTTTGGCCATCGCGCACAGCTGGACCTTGTCGTCGGCGTCGCTGTCCAACGCGGCCGCCGCGCGCCACAACAGCAGACGTGAGGTCTCCAGCGCGGTGGCCATATCGGCGAGGGTGAAGCGGATGGTCGGCTCGTCGAGCAGCGGAGCCCCGAACGCCTCGCGCTGCGAGACGTAGGTCGCCGCTTTGTCGTAGGCGGCCTGCGCGCCGCCCAGCGAGCACGCCGCGATGTTGATCCGGCCGCCGTTGAGTCCGTTCATCGCGATACCGAAGCCGGCGCCCTCGCCGTCGGCGCCGCCCAGCATCGCGTCGGCCGGTACCCGCACCCCGACGAGCACCACCTGGGCCGTCGGCTGGGCGTTCCAGCCCATCTACTCCTCGTGGGCGCCGAAACTCAGCCCTGCGGAGCCTTTTTCGACGATGAACGCCGAGATACCGCGAGGTCCACTGGATCCCGTTCTCGCCATCACCACATATACGTCCGATGCGCCGGCGCCGGAGATGAACTGCTTGACGCCATCGAGCACATAGTCGCCGTTCTGCTTGACGGCGCGGGTGCTCAGCGCACCGGCATCTGAGCCGGCGCCCGGCTCGGTCAGGCAGTAGCTGGCGATGAGGTCCATCGAGGCCAGCCGCGGCACCCAGCCTTTGCGCTGTTCGTCGGTGCCGAACGCGTCGATCATCCAGGCGCACATGTTGTGGATCGACAGAAACGCGGAGATCGTGGGGCAGGCTGTCGCGAGCTGCTCGAAGATCCGCACCCCGTCCAGGCGGCGCAAGGCGCTGCCGCCCACGTCATCGCGACAGTAGATCGCCGCCATCCCCAAGCCCGCGGCCTCGCGCAATTCGTCAACCGGAAAGTGTTGAGCGGCATCCCATTCCAGCGCATTGGGAGCGAGCCTTTTCGCAGCGAACGCGGCCGCCGTCTCGGTGATGACCCGTTCGTCTTCGTCCAGACCAAAAAGTGGCATGCCGTCGCTACTTCATGGTCGGGATGCTGAACTCCGCGCCATCCTTGATGCCCGAGGGCCAGCGCTCGGTGACGGTCTTGACCTTGGTGTAGAACTGGATCGACGCCGGGCCGTGCTGGTTGAGATCGCCGAAGCCCGAACGCTTCCAGCCGCCGAAGGTGTGGTAGGCCACCGGGACCGGGATCGGCACGTTGACGCCGACCATCCCCACCTCGACCCGGGACACGAAGTCGCGGGCGGCATCGCCGTCGCGGGTGAAAATCGCCACCCCGTTGCCGTATTCGTGTTCGGTGGGCAATCGCAGCGCCTCTTCGTAGTCGTGCGCCCTGACGATGCACAGCACCGGTCCGAAGATCTCGTCGGTGTAGATCGACATGTCGGTGGTGACGTGGTCGAACAGCGTGGGCCCGATGAAAAAGCCCTTTTCCAGACTCGTGTCGTCGAAGGTCAGCTCGTCCGTGGTGCGCTCGCGCCCGTCGACCACCAACTCGGCGCCCGCCTCGACGCCCTGGCCGATGTAGTCGCGCACCCGTTTGAGTGCGGCGCCGGTCACCAGTGGGCCGTAGTCGGCCTTCGGGTCCAGGCTATGGCCGACCCGCAGCTGGTTGACCCGCTCGACGAGCCTGTTGCGCAACCGATTTGCCGTCTCCTCACCGACCGGCACCGCGACGCTGATCGCCATGCACCGCTCGCCGGCGCTGCCGTAGCCGGCGCCGATCAGTGCGTCGACGGCCTGATCCAGGTCGGCATCCGGCAGGACGATCATGTGGTTCTTGGCCCCGCCGAAGCACTGCGACCGCTTACCGTGCGCGGCGGCAGTCGAGTAAATGTACTGCGCGATGTCGGAGCTGCCGACGAAGCCCACGGCTTGGACGTCGGGGTGGGCCAGGATGGCGTCGACGGCCTCCTTGTCGCCTTGGACCACCTGGAACACACCCGGAGGCAGACCGGCCTCCAGGAACAGCTCGGCCAGCCGTAGCGGCACCGACGGATCCCGCTCAGAAGGCTTGAGAATAAAGGAGTTTCCGCATGCCAGCGCGGGACCGGCCTTCCACAGCGGGATCATCGCCGGGAAGTTGAACGGGGTGATGCCGGCGACCACGCCGAGCGGCTGTCGGACGGAGTAGACGTTGATGCCCGAGCCGGCGCCTTCGGTGAACTCGCCCTTGAGCAGGTGTGGGATGCCGATGGCGAACTCGATGACCTCGATGCCGCGCTGGATGTCGCCCTTGGAGTCCGGGACGGTCTTTCCGTGTTCCAGGCTGAGCAGCTCGGCGAGCTCGTCGACATTGGCGTTGACGAGTTCGACGAACTTCATCATGACCCGGGCCCGGCGTTGCGGGTTGAACGCGGCCCACTGTTTCTGCGCCTCCTTCGCGGAGCTGACCGCGGTGTCGACGTCGGCGGCCGACGCCAGCAGGACCTGCGCCTGCACCTCGCCGGTGCTGGGGTTGAGCACGTCAGCGGTCCGGGTGGAGGAGAGGTTGCTGCGGCGTCCGTCGATGAAATGCGGAATCTGTGTGGTCATGGGGTGTCCTCGGACATCAAAAGCGCGAGTGGGTTTACTAGGACATCCTAGTAAATGCAGAGAGGAGTGGCAAGCGCGCTGGTCGGCTTGGGTGCCGGTCGGTTGTCCGCACCGATCGGTCGCGATGGCGACGATCGCCTCCGTGCCCTCGGTGACGGTCTGCGGGCCGCTCTTGGCGTTGAGGTCGGTCGCGGCGTAGCCGGTTCAAGCACCTTCACGCGAACGCTCGGAAGCTGTCGGGCGTACTGCACCGCGAGCATGGTCACCGTGGGCTTGTAGGCCCGCCAATTCCGCGACGGCGGTCGCGACGGACGCGTCGTCGGCAACAAATGGAAACGTCGGGTACATGCGCCGATTCCGGCCGATGTACCCAACGCGCCACGCGGCTACTTTGTCGAAGCGAAAAGCCCTGAGCCCCTAGTCGACGCCGGCGTGGTCACTGTGGCCACTTCCGCCGGGCCCGCCGGCGCTGCTCCTGATTTCCTTGTCGCCAGGCTCGACCGATTCGTCGAGCTGCTTCGGGCAGTATGCCTTCGCAGAGATCGTCGCGAACTGAGCTGCGCCGTTTTCCGTGAGCGCAGGGTTGTTCTCCTGCAGATGCTTGATCAGGTGTAGGCCGGACATACCGTTGTGGATATGCGCACACACCGCCTGCCCGGCGCTGATGGCCTGGGACGGGTCGGAGAAGCCGATTCCGACCTTCTGCAGGTCGGCCAGGAACGTGCCGTTGTTTTCATTGTTGATCGGCTCGTCGACGCCTGGTTCGGCATGTGCCGGCACGGCGAGCATGACTCCCATCGACACGCCGAGAATGGCAAATAGCGGTTTCATCGATCCTCCTTCGAACTAGCCTGACTGCGCTTCGGTCTTTGGGGCGGCTACCGCGGCGTTCTCACCGGTGAGATGAACCGCGTGGATACCTGGCTTGGTCGACAGCCTGGCGACCAACTCGTCGAGCCCGGCCTCGTCAACAGACCAGTGCTGCACTTGGTCGGGCGCTTCCTGCAGTTGCGCGATGACCTTGTCGAGCTTGATCGGCCCCTTGCTGCGTTCGCCGGCGGCCGTCACCTTGGCCCGAACACCGGTGGAGCTGACGACCCGGGACGCTGGGCTGCCCAGTGCGCCTCCGGTCAAGCTGCCCAGTGTGCTCTGGTTGAGCAAGCTCAACGGAATGTCTGCTGTGCTCGCCGGGGCCGCGGCAAAACTGGTGTCCGGCAACACCGTTGAGGCAAGCCTGACGGCCGGAGTGGCGCTGGCCCAGCTGGGCGGTACGGACAACTTGCCGATCGTATGCGCGCCACCGAGGGCAGCAGTCGCGGCTTTGGCTCCCAATCCGGGAGCGAGGTGCCCCGGTGAAGATAGTCCACCGTTCAGCGACCCCAGCGGCACCCCGTGGCTCCACGGCGTATAGATAAAGAAGTTCTTCCACTGCGAAATGCCCAGTCCGGTAGTGCTGTTGCCGACGTTGGTCCAGGTGGCCTGGCTGCCCACTCCCGAAATCATCGAAGCCAGGTTCGTCCACGTCGTCGACAGGTAAGAACCGCCCGGAACGCTATTGACCAAGTCGGAGAAGAAGTTTGTGTAGTCCGTGTTGAACTGGCCGACATCGGTCAAGAAGGTGTTCCAGGTGTTCTCTATCTGTTCGACCACCGTCTGGCTGGCGGCCGCGGTGGACGTCGAGCCCGCGGCCGAGACCGCGGCCGACTGGGCGGCGGTGCCGCTGCCGTTGGTCGTCTGCGGCGCCTCGGTGAACGACCCCAAGCCACTGGTGGCCGCCTGCGACGAGCCGGCGTAGCCGGTCAGGGCGGCGACGTCCTGGGCCCACATCTGGCCGTACTCGGCTTCGAGCGCTGCGATCGCCGAGGTGTATTGCCCAAAGATGTTGGCTTGCAAATATGTTGCCAGTTGAGTGCGGTTTGCGGCGATCTCCGCCGGCGGGACGGCGGCTGCTAACGCGGTCTCGTACGCACTGGCCGCGGCACGGGCCTGGCCGGCGGTCTGCCCGGCCTGCGCAGCCGTGGTCGACAACCACGAGATGTAGGGCACGGCCGCCGCAGCGGCGGCATCCGATGACACACCTTGCCAGTCGGCAATCAGCCCGGAAATGATCGATTGGTAGCTGGACGCGGTCGACTGCAACTCGCCGGCCAAGCCCTCCCACGCCGATGCAGCGGACTGCAACGAACCGGTGCCCGGGCCGGAGTAGATCTTGGCGGAGATGAGCTCCGGTGGCTGCGCTGCGAAGTCGAAAACCATTGTCAGCCTTCCTTATTCCGCGCTCGGCGGGATCACGATGATGGTGGCGGTAGTGGCGATGTCGTCCGTCGCCACGGCACCGGGCACGCGGTAGCCGTGCCCAGCGACCGCACGGGTGGCCGATCCGCCGATCGCGCGGCCGGCCAGGCTGGACATCGCGGTCTGGCCGAACAGTCCGGGGTTGGTGATCGAGGCCATCTCGGGGGCGGCGTCGAAGGCGGTGGCGTCCATCTCGGCCGCCACAGTCCGAACCGCGGGCACGGCCGATGCCCAGTTCGCCGGCACCGACAGGGAACCGATGGTGCCCGCATGCCCGGCCGTCGCAGCGACCGAACCGAGCCCCGATGGTGTGAGCGAGCCGCTCAGCAGCCCGCTGTGCAGCAGCGGCGACAATGCCCCGACGATCGGCTTCGGGCTGAGCAGGGGACCGATGCCCTGAATGCCGGTACCCAGCGCCGGGATACTGATGCTGACCTGCCACCAGTTCTTGAACAAGCCCGCGATCCCGATCGGACTCCACGGTCCGGAGCCGAAGGTGCTGATGGTGCTGGTGAACGTGGTGATCGTCTTCTCGATATCCGCGATTCCCAACGTTGCCCAGGTCGGCAGGTTCAGTGCCGGCGCAGCAGGGAAGGCGGTGAGGAACTCCTTGCTGAGGTTCGTGAGATCCGTCCCCCACGTCGTCAGTTCGGTATTCAATTCGGTCAGCCACGATGACACGCTGTCGGCGCCTGAACCCGCAGCGGAGTTTGCGGCGGCGGCCGACTGGGTGGGCTGCCCGGTGTCGTTGGTGGTCGCGGGCGGTTGGGTGAAGGACGTCAGCTGTGACGCGGCGGACGCCGAGCCGGCGTAGCCGTACATCGCGACGGCGTCCTGGGCCCAGTACTCGGCGTACGTCGCCTCGTTGGCGGCGATCGCCGGGGTGTTCTGGCCCAGCAGGTTGGTCGCGACCAGCAGCGCCAACGTCGCGCGGTTGGCCGCGATCGCCGGTGGCGGAATGCTGGCAGCAAAGGCGGCCTCGTAAGCGCCCGCAGCCGCTTGGGCTTGCGACGCCGTCTGTTCGGCCTGTGCGGCGGTGCTGCTCAGCCACGCGGTGTACGGCGCCGCTGCATCAGCGGCGGCCGCCGACGAGGGCCCCTGCCAGCTTGAGCCGAGCTCGGTGATCGTGGATTCGTATGACGCGGCGGTTGTCTGGAGTTCGCTCGCCAGAGCGTCCCAGGCAGACGCGGCTGCCAGCAGCGGCGCCGACCCCGGCCCAGCGTAAATTCGGCCGGAATTGATCTCCGGCGGTAGTGCTCCGAAATCCAACATCCGCGTCCCTCGCTCGCCTGTGGTCCCCAGTGCCCGGCGCTCGTCATGCGCTGAGCCAATAAAGCCGTGGGAGTTTTCCGTCAGTTCTGGCAATTTGGTGCATATTGCCTGGTAGCTGCCTGGATTCCCCGTCGTTGAAGATTAGCCAGCCTTGGGAAAACCAGGGTCGGCCCAGCGATTCGGGAGCCTGCCGAGAGCGGTCCCGGCAGGTGTACTGCGGCCCGCCGACTGCGGCCGCAAATCTGCCCGTTGAGCTGCTGAAATGGCCTGCCGCAGGGGTGACGAATGGACGCGTCAGAGGGGTTAACAAACCGTGGCGCCGAATAAAAATCTGGGCATCCAAAATTCCGGACAACGGCGGGGTTGCGGGGACTTCGCAGGCGCGAGCCGGGCCTTGACGTCCGCGAGCTGGGCCTCGACCTTTATGTACGGGCAGATTCTTACTTGCCACGACGGCTTTTGGGAAGGTCAGGCGCGCCGTGACGAGCGGCGTTTCAGCACGCCACAGCGGGTTTTGCCGGCGTGTGCGGGCCGGGCGAGAACAGCTGTCAGTGCGCGATTACCCGATCGAGCGCCGACGGCGTCGTAACCTTGATGGGGCACATGGGGCTTAAAGTCGAGCCACCAGCCACGGACAGACATTCCCCGTAACCGCGGGGTTTGGCACTCGAGGGGACACGCACATGTCATTCGTCACCACGCAGCCCGAAGCACTGAGTTCAGCCGCGACTGCTCTGGGAGGGATCGGCTCGTCGTTCAACGCACAGAACGCCGCCGCCGCAGGCCCGACAACGGGAGTGGTTCCCGCCGCCGCCGACGAGGTGTCGGCGCTGACCGCCGCCCAGTTCGCCGCGCACGCGCAGCTCTACCAGGCCGTCGCCGCACAGGCGGCCGCGATCCACGAGCAGTTCGTGAACACGCTGGGCACGAGTGCCGGCTCCTACGCGGCCACCGAGGCTGCCAACGCCGCCGCCGCCGGCTAACTGTCGACTTAATCTGTCGGCCGGGCACTGTCATGGTGTCCGGCCGACATTTGTTTTTGCCGTATCCGTTTCGCCGGTGGGAAGGCCTGCGTAGGAGGTCAACGTCATGACGTCTGTGCCGGATTCGATCCGCGCCGAGCTTTCAGCTGCCGAAAGTTTGATACGCAGGGGAAATATCCGAGCAGCTGTCGAGGTGCTCCTGAAGGTCGTCGAGCAGCAGGCGGACCCGGAAGCTACGTTCATGCTCGCTTCCGTGTACCTGGATCTCGGGCAGTGTGACGAAGCATTTCGGCACGCCACTGTTGCGGTGCAAACCGAACCATCCTCGGCGCCGGCCAGAGATCTGCTTGCGAAAGTCAATCTCGCTCAAGGCAATTACGCATCCGCCTTGTCGGATTACGACGCCGTCGCAGCCCTTGTTCGAGAACAGAGTCCGACACCGCCCGAACAGTATTCGGTTCCCGCGCACTTCGCCCTGCGCAATCTGGAACAACTCGACCACATTCTGACCGAAAATCGCGGTAGACAATCGGCCGCCGGTGCCACGGCTGAACAATTCCACGCTTTACGCGGCAGTCTCGTCGACGTCATCAACCGGGCGAACGGTGATCCGCCGTGGATATCCGTCAATGGAAGAAGCAGCAAGGTCCTCGCCGACCCGCTATTCGTGAAGGTTCCCGAGGAGCGGCTGCCGAGATACCTGAACCCGGATGTGGAGTACCAGCCGATAAAAAAAGAGATCGTCGACGGGCGCCTCACGGCAAAGGTGATTGACGACTTTCTGACACCGGAAGCTCTCGACCAAGTGCGGAAATTCTGTTTGCAGTCGACGGTCTGGCGTCACCCGTACAAGTTCGGCTACGTCGGCGCCTTCCCACAAGACGGATTCGCCAGCGTCTCGTTGTTTGCTATAGCAGAAGAGTTTTCCGCCGCACTGGGCGAAGCGTTCGACGGATACGCACTGGCACAGTGGTGGGCGTTCGAGTACGACGCGCGGCTGCCGGGTACTGATATCCACGGCGATGACGCCGATTTTTCGTTGAACTTCTGGATCACTCCCGATTCGGCGAATCTCGACCCAGATTCGGGTGGTCTTGTCGTGTGGGACAAGACGGCACCGAGCGATTGGAGTTTCGATGACTACAACTCCGGGGGAGAACGGGTCAGGCAGTATCTCGAGGATCACGACGCCGAGTCGACAGTCATTCCGTACCGCGAGAATCGGGCGGTTCTCTTCAAGGGACACCTCTTTCACCGAACCGATGACTTCACCTTTGCGCCGGGTTTCACCAACCGGCGACGCAGCGTGACACTTCTGTTCCGGCGCAACAAGCGGTAATCGACGCCGTGACCCGCTGTCGTGTAACCCGACACGCTATGGACCACTGACAGGCAAGATCTTGGAGTGCAGCCACGCTCTCGACAGGTAGGCGATATGTGACGGCACATGGCGATCCCGCCGGCCCGCGGCCCTTGCGGTTGGTTTCCGGGACCGGCTACCCGGACTGGGAGGCGGTGTATCAGGACAACGCCACCTGGGTCTATCGCACCATCTACTCGCGGGTGGGTAATCAGGCCGACGCCGAAGACCTGACCACAGAGGTATTCCTGGCTGCGCTGCGGCCGCTACGGCTGACCGCCAGCGTCGGTGAGGTCCGCGGCTACCTGCGGGCCACGGCGCGGACCGTGCTGGCCGCGCACTGGCGTGAAACCCTCGGGCGAGAGATCACCTCGATCGACGACATCGAGCAACCACCCGAGAGCGAGCAGGCGACCAGCACCGCCCCGCAGCGGGTCGCCAGTGTTCTCGAGCAATTGCCTGACAATTACCGGCGGGTCCTGGAGCTTCGATTCCTCAAAGGTTGTTCGATCAAGGAGTCGGCAACCGAACTCGGGGTCAGCGTCGCCAATGCCAAGGTCCTCCAGCATCGGGCACTGCGACTGGCCGCGCAGGTCAACGAAAAGGGCGAAACATGAACGCGCGTGGGTTGCGCAGGTACATCGACGACCTGCTGCGGGGCCGACGGCCAAAGCCGTTCCGGCCCGACGAATTCGAAGCCGCGCAAATTCGCACAGCTATCGATCTGAGGGCGGCGCGGCCCGGCGCCGATGCCCCCCGGCAGGAATTTCTCACCGATCTACACCGTCGACTCGCGGAGCAGCAGGACGGCGTCGAACAGCGGCTGCCGAAGTCGAATGCGACCCGCAGGACTGTCCTCGTCGGCACGTCGGCCGCCGCGGCAGCAGCGGTGGCGGCGGTCTCGATCGACCGCGCGCTGATCGACGGCGGTCAGGTCGCCGACGGGGGCGAAAGCCGAGAGCTCACCCCGAACGCCGGGCGCTGGACGCGGGTCGCGGCCATCGCCGACGTGACCGATGGCGTCATGCGGCCCTTCGATGTCGGCTCCGTCATCGGATTCGTTCGGCGCGTCGACGGCAAGCTCGAAGCCGTCTCCGGGGTTTGCACCCATCAGGGCTGCCGACTGTGGTTCGACGCGCCGGACGACCGGCTGCGGTGCCCGTGCCATTCGACATCGTTTTCGCCCGTCGGCCAGGTGCTGACCCATCAACTGCCGATAGCTCCTAAACCATTGCCCACGTTGATGGTTCGCGAGCACGACGGCGCAATCGAAGTGTTTGTTCCGGCATCGCCGAACGAGCCTGCCTGACGACGTGTAACCCACCGCCCTATCTCTAGGCGACGCGTACTTTCTCGCCGAAGATGGAGGTGTCTCACTATGCCCGGATTATTTCGGGGCGCGCGTGCTGTGGTTTTGGCGCTGATAGTGGCTGGATGTTCGTCACCCCCGTCCGTTCCGTCGCCGTCGGTGACCTTCGGGTCCGGAGCGACGACGCCCGGAATGCCCGGCATGAGCGCTATGCCGAACATGCCGGCGGATAGCACGCCTTCGACCACAGCGCCGGCTGCTCCGGTGGCCGGCAGCGCGGTCAGCATCGACAACTTCGCGTTCGCCCCTGCGACACTGACCGTCGCCGTGGGTAGCACGGTCACCTGGACCAACCGAGACGAGGAACCGCACACCGTCGTCGCCAACGACGGGTCGTTCCATTCACCCGGAATGGGTTCGCAGGCAACGTTTTCCTACACTTTTGCGAAAGCCGGCACGTTCGACTACGTCTGCTCGATCCACCCGTACATGCACGCCACTGTGGTGGTGACGCCATGACAGACGCCCCGCACCAGATGAGCCGACGCCAACTGATCCGGCACAGCGCGTGGTTCGGCGCCGCGGTCGGACTGGCAGTAGCGGGCGGAGAAGTGATCTCCCATGTCGCCGGTACCGCAGATGCCGCCCGCGTGCAGGGCCGGCCAACCCTGAGATTCGCTCAAGTCAGCGACAGCCACATCGGATTTCTTGGTAAAGCCAACCCGAATGTCGCGGGCTCGTTCACCCAGGCGATCGATCGGATCAACAACCTCGGCTACACACCGGATTTCGTCATCCACACCGGCGACCTCACCCATCTGGCCACCCCGAGTCAGTTCGATCAGGTCAAGCAAATGATGACCGGACTGCACACCCCGCACGTCTTCACCGTTCCCGGCGAACACGATTCGATCGACGACGCGGGCCAGAAGTACCGAAGCGCGTTCGGCGCCGGAACCCGCGGCGACGGCTGGTACAGCTTCGACATCGCCGGGGTGCATGTGATCGCGTTGGTGAACACGCTCAACTTGAAGAAATTGGGCCACCTGGGCGTCGAGCAGCTGGATTTCGTTGCCAAGGATGTCGCGGCGTTGTCCAGTGACACGCCGATCATCGTGTTCAGCCACATCCCGTTGTTCGCCATGTATCCGGACTGGGGCTGGGGGACCGACGATGCCGTCCAGGCGCTTAGCTATCTGCGTCGCTTCTCATCGGTGACTTGCCTCAACGGCCATGTCCACCAAGTATTTTCCAAGACCGAAGGCAACGTGACGTTCCACAGCGGGACAACTACGGCGTATCCGCTGCCGCATCCCGGCGATGGTCCTGCGCCCAAGCCAGTCACCTTGCCCGCCGGCAAATTGCACGACGCACTGGGCATCCGCGAAGTCGGCTACACCCGAGGCCAGAACGTCCTTGCGTTGAAAGAGCAGGCGCTGCAATGAATGTGACCAGAATTGGGATAGCCGTGGCACTGATCGTCAGCGGGTTCAGCCATGCATACCTGTATATCCATGGCTACCAACACATCCCGATGATCGGCACCGCCTTCGTTCTACAGGCCAGCGTCTCGTTCGCTCTCGCGCTGCTGATCCTGGTCGGCGGTCCCGGCTGGCTTTGGTGGGCCGGGGCCGCGGTGGCCGGCGGTGCGTTGGCCGCGTTCGTGTTGTCGCGGACCGTCGGGATCTTCGGATTCTCCGAACGGGGATGGCAGCCGTCACCGCACGCGGCGATCAGCGTGGTCGCCGAGCTGTTGGCGGTCGGGCTTTTCGTGGCTTATCTGGTTGGCCGGCGACGGGCGAATTCTGTCGGCGAGCCTCGGTAATATCGAATGTATGTTCGATGAGCGCGACGCTGCGGAGGTACTGGAACGGGTGAGCGCGGCGGCCCGGTCGGAGAACCGGGCCGCGGGTGAGCGGCTGGCGGTCATCGGCGAGTTCGACGTTCTGCGCTTGCGCCAAGTAGGGGAGCGCGAGACGTGGTGCACGGACACCCAGGAGGCAGTGACGGCCGAAGTGGCTGCGGCGCTGGGGATCACCCAGGCGCTGGCGGCTAGCTACTTGGAGTATTCACGCGCGATGCGGTTGCGACTGCCGCGGGTCGGCGCGTTGTTGCAGGCCGGCGACATCGACTATCGAGCGTTCCAGACGATTGTCTACCGCACCGACCTGGTCACTGACCCTGACCTGATCGCAGCCGTGGACGCCCGGCTTGCTGTGGTGATTCCGCGATGGCCGGCGTTGACACAAGGTCGGCTGGCCGCGTACGTGGACCGCGTTGTTGCCCGAGCAGATCGTGATGCGGTACGGCGTCGTCGCGAGTGTCAAGCCGAGCGGGAATTCTCGATCTGGGACAGCACCGGCGGCCTCACCGAGGTGTTCGGTCGCTTGATCACCACCGATGCCCACGCGGTGGATGCGCGCCTCGACGCCCTGGCCGCTACGGTCTGCGCTGACGACCCGCGCACCCGCAACCAGCGCCGCGCCGATGCCTTGGGGGCGTTGGCTGCCGGAGCCGACCGGCTGACCTGCCGCTGCGGCCAATCGCACTGCCCGGCCGCAAAGATCAAGGCACCGAGCGCGGTCGTCATTCATGTCATCGCCGAACAAGCCAGCCTCGACGGTCACGCGGGGAACCCGGGCTCGATGATCGGCAGCGACGCGCTCATCCCCGCCGACCTGGTGGCCGAACTCGCCCGGTCCGCCACGCTGCGGCCGCTGATCCATCCCGCCGATGCGCCACCGGAGGGCGGATACCTGCCGTCGCCGGGATTAGCCGACTTCGTCCGCTGCCGCGATCTGACATGCCGATTCCCCGGCTGTGACAAGCCGGCGGCGTGCTGCGACCTCGACCATACGATTCCCTATCAGGACGGCGGCCGCACGCATGCGTCGAACGTGAAATGCCTTTGCCGCCTTCATCATTTGGTCAAGACGTTCTGGGGATGGCGTGACCAGCAGCTGCCCGACGGCACGGTGATCTGGACATCGCCGGCCGGCCAGACCTACGTCAGCGCCCCGGGCAGTGCGCTGCTGTTTCCCGCCCTGTGCGCGCCGACGGGTGTCCTGCCGCGGCCCGATCCGGACCAATCCCGAATGCGCTGCGCTGACCGGACTGCGATGATGCCTAAGCGTCGACGCACCCGGGCTCAGAACCGCGCCAACTACATTGCCGCCGAACGCAAGCTGAACCGCAAGAGTAGACAAGCTGCCCGTGCCGCGCCGTCATCCCCGCCGGACGACGACGAACCCCCGCCCTTCTAGGGCCATTATTTCCAGAAAGCGTTCATGGGTGTGGCGTACATGTCGTTGGCAGTGAGCGGGGGAAGTGATCCTGGCGCAGTACGCAAGGTGTCTTCAAGAGTGGCCATCAGGCTGTACTCGTTGTAGTAGGCATCGGTGGTGAAGGGGCCGGATTCCATCCCCCCGGCCGTCACGGCGCCGTCGTTCGGGATGACGATCATCGGAACGTTGTTGCCTTCGTTGCCCAAGCCCAGTGACAGGTTGTTGTTGTCCTCATCGAACGTGACGATGATCGCATCCTGCTGCGTCGGGTCATTCCACGTCGGCGAGTTTTCGATGGTGGACACCTCTTGCTGGACGAACTGATCGGCGGCCGGGACGTTGTACTGGTGGTTCGTGAGCTGGCCGGCAATGAAGTGGATGATGCCACTAAGGCTATTGACTGGGCCTTCCCCGTTATTGGCCTCGTCGGCAGCGATCCAGGTGAATGCGGGGAAGCTGCTCGGGTTCTGCAGATCGGTGGACAACTGTGTCAGCGGGAGTAGGTGCTCCTGCAGGTAGGCGGGGGTGTTGTCGTAGACGTAGCTGAATTGGGCAAAGGGTAGTTCGTCGACGGAGTAGTCACCCGATGACGTGAGGTCGCCCGGAGTGGGCATGCCCTGTGCGTAGCCGGCCCACGAGATATTCGCTTGATCCATTTCCTGCATGAGGCTGTTCGCGTCGATGACGTTTCCGGTGGGGTTGTAGTCGAGGCCGAAGTCCGATCCGCCCAGGGGCCGGATGTAGTTGGGGTCGCTGGGGTGGCCCAGCGCGAAGTAGTTGCTGTC
>JBAWAV010000504.1:0-15387 GCA_049589475.1 Mycobacterium sp. | reverse complement strand
GTGTACAAGAAGATGGCCAAGCGCGGCGGCGGAGCGATCGTCAACCAGTCGTCGACCGCGGCGTGGCTGTACTCGAACTTCTACGGCCTGGCCAAGGTCGGGATCAACGGACTGACTCAGCAACTGTCTCGTGAGCTCGGTGGCCAGAACATCCGGATCAATGCGATCGCGCCCGGACCCATCGACACCGAGGCGAACCGAACCACCACTCCCCAGGAGATCGTTCAGGACATCGTCAAGGGCCTGCCGCTATCCCGGATGGGAAAGCCTGAAGACCTGGTCGGCATGTGCTTGTTCCTGTTGTCCGAAGAGGCGTCCTGGATCACCGGCCAGATCTTCAATGTCGATGGCGGACAGGTGATTCGGTCATGACAGACCATCTGAAACTGGGCTACATCGGGCTGGGCAACATGGGCGCGCCGATGGCCAAGCGAATGACCCAATCACCAGGTGGTGTGACGGTTTACGACATCCGCACCGAGGCGATGACCCCGCTTGCCGAAGCCGGGGCGAGCCTGGCCGACAGCATCGCCGACGTCGCCGCCGCCGATATCGTCCACGTCACCGTGCTGGACGACGCTCAGGTGCGCCAGGTCGTGGGCGAACTCGCCGGCCACGCCAAGCCCGGCACCGTCATCGCGATTCACTCGACCATCAAAGACACCACCGCTGCGGAACTGGCGAACGAATTGAAGCCGCAGGGCATTCACATCGTGGACGCTCCGGTCAGCGGTGGCGCGGCGGCTGCTGAGAAGGGTCAGCTCGCCACCATGGTGGGCGCCGAGCGCGAGGTGTACGAGCGGATCAAACCGGCGTTCAAACAATGGGCGGGCATGGTGATCCACGCCGGCGAGCCGGGCGCGGGAACCCGAATGAAGCTGGCCCGCAACATGTTGACGTTCACCTCTTACGTCGCTGCCTGCGAGGCCCTGAAGTTGGCGGAGGCGGCCGGGCTGGATCTGCAAGCCCTTGGCCGGGTGGTGCGTCACACCGACGCGCTGACCAGCGGTCCCGGTGCGATCATGGTCCGCGACGACATGAAAGACCTTGAACCGGAACACTTCCTGTATCAGCCGTTCCTGCACACCCGCGGGCTTGGCGAGAAGGATCTGAGCCTGGCGCTGGCCTTAGGCGACGCGGTGTCGGTGGACCTTCCGCTGGCCCAGCTGGCCTACGAGCGGTTGGCGGCCGGACTCGGGGTGCCGCACACAGAGAAAGAGGCGTAGATGGACGAGCTTCGCCGCAAGGGCCTCGAGAAGATGAACGAGGTCTACGGCTGGGAGATGCCGAACATCGAGGGCGACCCCTACTTCGACCTGACCGTCGACCATCTGTTCGGCTCCATCTGGACCCGACCCGGGCTGTCAATGCGCGACAAGCGCATCATGACGCTCACGGCAGTGACGGCCGTCGGAAATCGGGACCTGGCCGAGATTCAGATCAACGCCGCGCTGCTCAACGGCGAGCTCAGCGAGACCGAGCTCAAGGAAATGGCAGTCTTCCTCACCCACTACCTCGGATTTCCGCTGGGGTCGGCGCTCAACGGTGCCGTCGACGCGGTCGTCAACAAGCGGAAGAAGGCCGCGGCCAAGGGCACCGGCGAGGACAAGAAAGCCAACGTCGAGGGCGCGCTGAAGATGCACTCGGGCGAATAGCCCGTCAATCTCAGTACGGCTGAACGCCTTTCGGCATCACGTATTCAGACGTCGGCGCGGTCACACCGTTGACTGTCGTCCCGCCGTTGAGAATGCCCGCCGCCATGTCCAGCATGTTGTTGGGGAATCCGAACCTCGGCCGGGTGAGCGCGTCGAGTCGGGTCAGTTCTTCTGCGCTCAGGTCTACGTCGACCGCCCGGACGTTGTCGTCGAGCTGCGAAAGCCTACGGGCGCCGATGATTACGGACGAGACGGCGGCCTGCGCGTGCACCCAGGCCAGCGCGACGCTGGCGACGTTGGTCTGATGCGCTTTGGCGATGACCTCCAATTCATCGATCAGCGCATAGGTCTTGTCGTTGAGGAAGGCATCGACCATCGCTCCGCGATCGGCGTTGTGCTCGCCGCTGTTGGCACGGGTGTATTTACCGCTGAGCACACCGCTCTTCAGCGGCGACCACGGCGTGATGCCGAGGCCGAATTCGCTCGCCATCGGAACCAGCTCTTGTTCGATGGCACGTTCGAGCAGCGAGTACTCGACCTGCAGTCCGATGAAGCTAGACCAGCCGCGAAAACGAGCAATCAAGTTAGCTTCCACGATCTTCCACGCCGGGGTGTCGGAAACACCGATGTAGCGAACCTTGCCGGCAGCGACGAGGTCATCGAGGGCACCCATCGTTTCCTCGATCGGCGTGTTGGCATCCCAGATATGCAGCCAATACAGATCGATGTAGTCGGTCTGCAATCGCCGCAGGGAGTTTTCGCAGGCGTTGATCAACGATTTGCGGCCCGAGCCGCCACCATTGGGGTCACCCGGATACAGGTTCCCACTGAATTTTGTTGCCAGCACCAGACGGTCGCGCCGAGCGGCATGGCGACCAATGTGGTCGCCGAGGATTTTCTCGGAGTGGCTTCGCGTGTAGAAGTTGGCGGTGTCGATGAAGTTGCCGCCGAGTTCGATATAGCGATCGATGATCTGTTGCGACTCTTCGACACTGGTGCCCCAACCGAGGTCCTCGCCGAACGTCATCGCGCCCAGGCACAGCGGGCTGACGCGCAGGCCGGACCGTCCGAGTGTTGTGTATTGATCCAGAGGCATGGTGTGGCTTTCTGGTAGATTGTTCGATCATGCGGTTGTTCATAATCAAACTAGTTCACATCTGAACGATCTGGCAAGCCGATGTCTGACGCGGCCAAGATCTGGTCCCTGAACTACCGGGTGCTGTTGTCGGTCATCTCTTGCGCCGAGGACGAAATCTGCTCGTTGGGTCTCGAGTCGAAGGAACTGTTCCTGCTCGCCGAGATCGATGACCATCCCTACCCGGCCGAGCTGGCAACGACATTGAACATGCCCAAGGCGACGGTCACCGCGTACCTCAAACGACTGGAGGCGGCGGGGTTCGTGCGCCGCGAGATCGATCCGTCCGATCTTCGGCGTCATCGCCTGCTGCTCACCGCGGCGGGACGCAAAGTCGCCACGGGCGGCATGTCGGCGCTGTCGGAGGAGTTCGACAAACGCCTCGGGCGGCTCACGGCAGCGCAGCAGAAGGAACTGAAGACCCTGCTAGCGAAAATCATCTGACTGCCGTTGCACGGCATGCATCGTCGCCCGACTGGGCTGATTTGTCGGGCTCCTCCTCGCGCCGCTTCACGGCATGCATCGTCGCCCGACTAAATTGATGTGTCCGGCTCCTCCTCGCGCCGCTTCACGGCGCGCATCGTCGCCCGACTAAAGTGACTCTCCGTGCGCGTTCTGGTGATCGGCTCCGGTGCCCGCGAACATGCCATGCTGCTGGCGTTGCGGGCCGACCCGCAGGTCGAGGCGCTGGCCATCGCGCCAGGCAACGCCGGCACCGCAGCACTGGCCGACCAGCACCAGGTCGACATCGCCTCAGGTGACGATGTCGTCGCACTGGCCCGCGAGATCCGAGCCGACCTGGTCGTCATCGGCCCCGAGGTGCCGTTGGTACTCGGCGTAGCTGACGCCGTGCGCGCCGCCGGCATCGCCTGTTTCGGGCCCAGCAAGGCCGCGGCGCGGATCGAAGGTTCCAAGGCGTTCGCCAAGGAGGTCATGGCAGCCGCGGGGGTTCGGACCGCATCCAGCGAGATCGTCGACAATCCAGCATGTTTGGATGCGGCCCTGGATCGGTTCGGCACCGCGGCCGGCGAGCCCGCCTGGGTGGTGAAGGATGACCGCCTGGCCGCCGGCAAGGGTGTGGTGGTGACGCCGGATCGCGATGCCGCGCGCGCCCATGCCGCGGATCTACTCGAGTCCGGGCACCCCGTGCTGCTGGAGTCCTTCCTCGACGGCCCCGAGGTGTCGCTGTTCTGCGTCGTGGACGGTGAGACGGTTGTGCCACTGCTTGCGGCGCAGGATTTCAAGCGCGTCGGGAACGGCGACACCGGCCCCAACACCGGCGGCATGGGCGCCTACGCGCCGCTGCCCTGGCTGCCGGATGACGTCTACCGCGCCATCGTCAGTCAGATCGTGGAACCCGTTGCAGCCGAACTAGTCCGGCGTGACAGCGGGTTTTCCGGCCTGCTGTACGCCGGGCTGGCGATCACGTCGCAGGGGCCGGCGGTCATCGAGTTCAACTGCCGGTTCGGTGACCCGGAGACGCAGTCGGTGCTCGCGCTGCTGGACTCACCGCTCGGCCAACTGCTCTATGCGGCGGCCACTGGCACGCTGGCCAGTTTCGGCGAGCTGCAGTGGCGCGACGGCGCGGCGGTGACCGTCGTGCTGGCGGCAGAGAACTACCCGGGCCGGCCGCGGGTCGGTGACGTCATCGGCGGAGCGGAGGCCGAGGGCGTTCTGCACGCCGGAACTGCGCGCCGCGACGACGGCGCGGTGGTCTCGTCCGGGGGCCGCGTCCTGTCGGTGGTGGGTACTGGACCGGACCTGGCTGCGGCTCGTTCGGCTGCCTATGACCTCATGTCGTCGATCAAGTTGCCCGGCAGTCACTTTCGCACTGACATCGGTTCGGCAGCCGCCGAGGGCGAGATCCGACTTTAGAAGCCGGCCGCTTGGCCGTCGCGGCGCGGGTCGCTGACCGCGAGGTATCCGTCGTCGAGTCGCCAGATCGCCTGGCAGCTGCCGAACTGGTTGTAGTCGTCGGTCGTGATCAGTTGATGGCCGCGCCGCTGCAATTCGTCCAGTGTGGATGTCGGAAAACCCTTCTCGCAGCACACTTCCAATCCATGGGCCCAGCGGAAGCGAGGACCGTCGCAGGCTGCTTGCGGATTTTGGCCGTGGTCGGCGATGCGCCCCACGACCTGCACATGGCCCTGCGGCTGCATGGGGCCGCCCATCACGCCGAAGCTCATCACCGGTGCGCCGTCCTTGCTCACAAACCCCGGGATGATGGTGTGGTAGGGCCGCTTGTTCGGTCCTACCTGGTTCGGGTGTCCTTGTGCGGCAACGAAATCTGCGCCACGGTTCTGTAACGCGATCCCGGTGCCGGGCACGACGACGCCGGAGCCGAACCCCATGTAGTTGGACTGGATCATCGACACCATGACGCCGGAGGCATCGGCGGCGGTGAGATACACCGTCCCGCCGCGCGGGGTTCCGGCGGACGCCGGACGCGCGGCGTCCCGATCGATCAATGCCGCGCGCTCGCGTAAATACGCCTGATCCAGAAGATCTTCGGGGCGCACCGGCATATGGTCGATGTCCGAGACGTAGGCGTGCGCATCGGCGAACGCGAGTTTCACCGCCTCGATCTGCAGATGGACGCTGTCAGCGGAATCGACAGGGAGCGAGGCCATGTCGAAGTTCTCGAGAATGCCGAGGGCGATCAGTGCGACGATGCCCTGACCGTTGGGCGGTATTTCGTGCACCGTGTATCCGCGGTAGTCCCCGGAGACGGTGCCGACCCAGTCGGCGTGATGTGCGGCAAGGTCAGTAGTCCGCATGACGCCGCCATGGGCAGTCGCGTGGGCCTCGAGGTCGGCGGCCAACTCGCCGCGGTAGAACGCCTCGCCGTTGGTCGAGGCAATGGTCTCCAGCGTGGCGGCGTGATCGGGCAAGGTGACCAGCTCGCCGGGATTCGGCGCTCGGCCGGCGGGCATGAATGTCTCGGCGAAGCCGGGCTGGGCTTGAAACAACGGGACTTGCGCTGCCCATTGCTCGGCAATCGTCGGCGAGACCAGAAAGCCGTCGCGGCCGTAGGTGACTGCGGGGTCGAAGAGCCGCTCGAAGGGCAGTTTTCCGAACTTGGCGTGCAACTCCACCCAAGCCGACACGGCGCCGGGAACGGTCACGGAATTCCAGCCGAAAGCGGGCACTCCGTGGCCGCCGAAATACTCCGGTGTCCACGCGGCGGGCGCGCGCCCGGATGCGTTGAGTCCGTGCAGTTGTCGACCATCCCAGACGATGGCGAAGGCATCCGAACCGATACCGTTGGAGACCGGTTCCACCACCGTCAACGCGATCGCGGTCGCGATCGCCGCGTCGACCGCGCTGCCGCCGTCGGCCAGCATCCGCAGACCCGCCTGAGCTGCCAGCGGCTGGGAGGTGCACACCACGTTCGTCGCCAAAACCGGCTTGCGCGGCCAGGCGTAGGGCAGTTCCCATCCGAACGGTTGCATCAGATCAGCCTACGGAGGTGCGGGTCGACGCCCGATATCGTCGACGCTACGGTAGTTGATACGATTTACGTTTCTCGCCTGTTTTGTAACCTGCAAGCATCCGAATCGAAGGTTGATCTCATGCCGAAGCCTGTGATTGTCAGCGCCGTCCGGACCGCCATCGGGACGTCATTCAAAGGCACGTTGGTCAACACGCCTCCTGAGGTGCTCGCGACCACCGTGCTGCAGGAAGCGGTGCGACGGGCCGGGGTCGAGGTAACCGACATCGACGACGTCATCCTCGCCGAATCGCATTACGGCGGAGGCGATATGGCGCGCTATGCTGCGTCGGCCTCAGGCATGCCGTCGGTTCCCGGTCAGGCGGTCAACCGACACTGCGCCGGCAGTCTTACTGCGGTTGCCAACGCGGCCGCGCAGATCGGTGCCGGTGCCGAAAAAGTCGTCGTCGGTGGTGGGGTCCAGTCGCTGTCGATGACACCGCTGATGAACTGGCGCATTCCCGGTCCGACCCTGGAATTCGAGGAGCGGTGGATTCCGCCGACGCATGTGGAGACGCCCGAAGCGCCGGGCCGCGACATGTCGATCACGGTCGGGTGGAACACCGCGCAGGCCGTCGGGATCAGCCGCGAAGAGATGGATGCGTGGGCGTTTCGTTCGCACCAGCGTGCCGTCGGGGCGATCGACAGCGGCGCCTTCGTCGACGAGATCGTTCCGTTGAAGATCAAGGGTCTCGACGACGCGCTGATCGAGTTCAGCGTCGACGAACATCCGCGCCGCGACTCCACCCTGGAGAAGCTTGCGTCGCTGAAGGTGCTGCACCCGGAGATCGAGGGGTTCTCGATCACCGCGGGAAACAGCAGCGGCACCAATGATGCGGCTGCCGCGTTGACGCTGGCCGACGAGGACTTCGCCCGATTTGCGGGGCTGAAGGTGCTCGGCTCGGTCAAGGCGTGGGCCTCGGCCGCTGTCGAGCCGAAGGACACCGGTCTGGGTGCGGTGAAGGTGATCGGAAAGGTGCTGGACCGGGCCGGCTTGGCGCCCGGTGACGTCACGCTGTGGGAGATCAACGAGGCATTCGCGTCGGTGCCGATCGCGGCCTGCCGCGAGTACGGGCTAGACGAGGAGCTGGTCAACATCTACGGCAGCGGCTGCAGCTTGGGCCACCCCATCGCGGCCAGCGGTGCGCGGATGCTGACCACGCTGGTCTACGAGCTCGGGCGTCGCGGCGGCGGGATCGGCGTGGCGGCGATGTGCGCGGGCGGCGGCCAGGGTGGCGCCGTCGTGATCGAGGTCTAGATCGGCAACGAGCCCTAGCCCGCTTCGATCAACCGGCTGGCGTGATCGAGGATGCAGTTCAGCCCGTACTCGAAGTTGATGTCGTCGGCCGCTCCGATGCGGTGGCCTTTCTGCGTCAACTCCGCAATGAGCGGCATGGACTCGGGATCGATCACCGAATTTCCGCTGTGGCGTGGGGATTCGGATTCGCTGGACCTATCGTTCAGCCGCTCCAGGACCGCGACCCCCTGGGTGTGCACCGAGATGCTGGAGTAGGTGTCGAAGGCGTCTTCGGGTGACAGGCCGGCCTCAACCAGCGTGGCGATCGCCTTCTCCAGTTTCTGGAAGGCCGCCTGCGTTGCCTCGCGGCCGAAGGTGCCGCGGATCAGGATCAGGTCGCACAGAATCGGGTTGTCCCGGAACGTCTGGCGCATCTTGCGGGCGTGTGCACGCAACGAATCCCGCCAATCTTGGCCTTCGACAAAGGGCGTCGCGAAGTCGTACTGACCGAGCGCGCGGTCGGTCATCGCGTTGAGCAGATCGTCCTTTTTCCGGAAGTACCAATAGATGCTTGTCACACCGACGTCGAGGTGCTTGGCCAGCAGCGGCATGCTCAAGCCGTCGACCGAGACGTCTGCGGCCACCTTGAAAGCGCCGTTGATGATCTCGTCGACGCTGATCGATCCGCGTTCACGCCGTTGCCGCTTGTCCGCGACGGCCTGCCTGGCCAATGTGGGTTCCCTCCGTGTGCTCAGAGCCTGCAATGAACGCGCTATCGTATCAGATATGGTAAGGCTTTTGATAGGGGTCGCAGCTCCGGTCGGCTTCCCCATTACCCGGTGAGCAGCGGTGCCATCCAGGTCAATTCGGCAGGCAGTTGCGAGCTCCAGTACGACGGGTCGTGGCCGCCGGGGGAGAACCCGCCCGCGGGCGGATGGGGTAACTGACCCATGAATTGCTTGGTCGCCGAATAGAACGGATCGCTGTTCCCGCAGTCCACCCTGATCGGGATCGATGCCAGCGTGGGCATCCCGTACACCGAGTTCGCCGCGAAGTCGTCCGGCCCGTCGAATGCGCCAGGTGCAGCAGCTCCTGACGACAACCACAGCGCCGGACTCACCGCACAGATCGCCGCGGTTCGGGCCGGGCCCAGCCGGCCGCCGAGCAGCAGAGCGCCGTAACCGCCCATCGACCAGCCCAGAAACCCGACCCGGGACGTGTCGAGCCCCTGGGAGTTCAGCATCGGGATGAGTTCGTTCAACACCATGGCGCCCGAATCTTCACCGAAAGCCCTTTTGTGCCAGTAACTTCCGCCACCGTCGACCGCGACAACCGCGAACGGAGGTAAGCCCGCGCCCACTGCTTGGGCTAATCCCTGTTCGACGCCGCCGTCCATCACCGTGGTGGCACTACTTCCCTTGCCGTGCAGCGCGATCACCGGACGCAGTGGTTTGGTTTGGCCCGGTGGCCGGGCGATCGCCCAGTTGGTGGGGATCCCACCACGCGCCGCGGACACGAATGAGCCCGTCACCATCGTCGGCGCTGCTGCCGCGGGCGGCGGATCCAACGGAGGGGGTGGCGCGAGCGGAATCCCGGTGCCCGTCATCGTCACCGGCGTCGTCACCGGCGCCCGGCTGAGAAGTAACCGGTCCGTCGCGTAGGCGCCGAGCGCTCCGGCCGCCGCACCGGAGCCCAGACGCAGCACGGCGCGACGACTCAACTCTGGCATCGGGTCATCATAAAGTGCCGCGACATCGCAAATCCCCGCCGCGCTGGTCGAGGGGGTTTGTCCGAAAGGGGTATGCGGCAGCAGCCTGGCTGGCAGCATGTCTGGGGTGACTGTCGCCGTCGCTCCCGAGGGAGCTGTTGCTCCTGAGGTAGCTGTGGCTGCGCCGGCCATGGTCGCTACGCCGGCGTCGGTCGCTCCGAAACCTGCTGTCACCCCCAAAGGGGCCGTCACCCCGAAAGGCGAACGACGGCGGTACGCGCTAGTCAGCGCCGCCGCCGACCTGCTGTGTGAGGGCGGGTTCGAGGCGGTCCGCCACCGTGCGGTGGCGCGTCGCGCGGGCCTTCCGCTGGCGTCGACCACGTACTACTTCTCCAGTCTCGACGATCTGATCGCCAGTGCGGTCAAACACATCGGCATGCTGGAGGTTGCCCGATTGCGCGCTGAGGTCGCGACGCTGTCTCGCCGGCGCCGCGGTGCCGAGACCACGGCCGATCTCCTGGTCGACTTGCTGGTCGGCAGTGCACCTGAGCCGCGCCTCACCGAACAACTCATCTCGCGATACGAACGACACATCGCCTGCGCCCGGCTACCCGGATTGCGCGACATCCAACGGCACAATCTTCGTCAGCGCGTCGACGCCGTCGCCGAGGTCATCGAACGGTCCGGCCGCTCCGTGCGCAGCGAGGTCGTATCGGCATTGATCTGTACGGTCGATGGCGCCGTGGTTTCGGCCCTGGTGGACGACAGCCAAGATCCCCGCACCGTCGCACGCGCAACTGTGATTGATGTCATTGACGTGGTGGCGCCGTTCGACCGGCGACCCGTACAGATCTGATCACATCCGCGTCGAATCAGCCGGTCACGCGCTTTAGAGCGCGACTCACGCGCTCTTGCAGGGCTTTTCAAGCACGCTGACAGTGAATGCGCAGCCAAGCGGCATGCTCTGAACCTTGGTAAAAACGTGGCAGCGGGTCATTCCCGAGAGGAGCCATGATCGAGGGCGAGGCCGCCGGCGAGCAGCCGCGACTGCGCCGGGTTATGGGGCCCGGCCTGCTTCTGCTGTTCATCATCGGCGACATCCTCGGCACCGGCGTCTATGCGCTCATCGGCGACGTAGCTTCCGAAGTTGGTGGGGCAGCGTGGGTTCCGTTTCTTGTGGCCTTCGTGATCGCGGCCATCACCGCGCTGAGTTACCTCGAGCTGGTCACCAAATATCCACAGGCCGCGGGTGCGGCGCTCTATGCGCAGAAAGCATTCAACAGGCCGTTCGTCACCTTCGTCGTCGCGTTCGTGGTGATGTGCGCCGGCATCACATCCGCCTCCACCGCGGCACGGTTCTTTGCGGCCAACTTCTTCATCGCCTTCCAATTAAGTTGGGGAACAACGGGTTCTGTCGTTGTCGCGGTGGTGTTCATCGCCGTGCTGGGCGCGGTGAACCTGCGTGGCCTCGGCGGCAGCATCAAGCTCAACGTTGTGCTGTCGTGCATCGAGGCCACCGGGTTGCTGTTGGTCATCGCCGTCGGCCTGTGGGCGTTTCTCGGGGGCCGGCACGCCGACTACTCCAGGATCGTCGCGTTCGACACCGCCGACGGCAAAAACATCTTCCTGGCGATCACCACCGCGACCTCCTTGGCGTTCTTCGCAATGGTCGGCTTCGAGGACTCGGTCAACATGGCCGAGGAGACCAAGGATCCGGTCAAGACATTCCCTAAGGTCCTGCTGTCGGGTCTGTCGATCGCCGGGGTCGTCTACATGGTCATCGCGGTCATCGCGGTGGCACTGGTCCCGGTGGGCGTGCTCAAAGCCAGCGATACACCGCTGGTCGAGGTGGTTCAGGTCGGAGCGCCGGGTCTGCCGATCAAAGACATCCTGCCGTTCATATCGATGGCGGCTGTGTCCAACACCGCGCTGATCAACATGCTGATGGCCAGCCGCCTGATCTACGGGATGGCACGCCAGCGCGTACTGCCGCCGGTGCTGGGCACCGTGAGCCGAGATCGCCGCTCGCCATGGGTGGCGATAGTGGTGACGACGGCGATTGCCGTCGGGGTGATTCTCTACGTCACGGCGTTCGCCACTGAGGATGCCATCGAGATGCTGGGTGGCACGACGTCACTGCTGCTGCTCGCCATCTTCGCGATGGTGAACGTCGCCGTGCTGGTGCTGCGCCGCGACGTCAGGAAGCCGCGGCGGCACTACACGACGCCGACCGCGCTGCCCGTCATCGGCTGCGTGGCATCGCTGTATCTGGTGACGCCGCTGGCGGGCCGGCCCAGCCAGCAGTACCTGCTTGCCGCCATCCTGGTCGGCAGCGGCGTGCTGCTGTCATTGGCCACCGGAGTGTTCAACCGCCGTCGCGCACAGCGCGCGCTTGCCGTCGACGAGGTGGCACCCGTCGGCGCTTAGGTTTGATGGCCCAACTCGCCCCCTCGCCGCTCCGCGGCTGGGAGGTGCCCCCACCTCACGCCGTTCCGGCGTGCATCGTCGTCGAGCTAGCCCTCCAGCGCGCTGCGGATCGCGCTCAACCCGCGTTGCGCTTCGTCGAGCAGGGCAGCCACCTGCGCGACCCGCTCACGCAATTCCACGGTGTCGGCCTGCGGCTTCGCACGATGACGTCCCGTCGGTGCCAGATCCGGCGGCAGCGTCGGCGTCACGATGTAACCGGTGGCGAAGTCGCCGTATACCGTGACGTCTTCTGGCCGGCGATACCAGAACAGCGCGACGTAGGCGCACAGCACGGCGTCGACGGGATCCTCGTCCCTGTCGAGTTGGACCGGCCGAGTCGCCGCCTCGACGCGCTTGCGCAGTTCCACCCACGACACGTTGTGGTTCACCCGCAGCCGCGGGGTCGCCTTGTCGAGTCCCTCGATCAGCGTCATCAACCGCAGGAGCTCACTTCGCCGGGTCTCGAACGAGCCCTTCTTGTACTTCAACGTCTTGTCCAGCTCGAACAGCACGACCGACGCCGGATGTGGGTACACCTCGATCGCCCGTCGCTGCGAACTCGAGGCGGGATCCATGTCGAGGGTGAGTGCCGTCGCGATCCGGGCGCCGCGCGGATTCCTGAACGCGGGATTCTCGGTGTTGGCCGGATGCGCCCCTGCCTCGAATCGGTGGAAATCGCGATTCAACGCCGTCTCGCAGGGCCGGGCTCCGGCCGGGTTCCGCACGATCAGCGGCGCATCGATGGCGACCAGGCAGTCGTCGCTTACGTATTGCTCCACTGCGGTCTCGATGCTCTCGTCGTCGTGCGCGGCACCGACGTGCAGCAGCCGGCCTTGCGCGTCGATGACTGCCACACCGGTGTTGTTCTTCTCGCCCCAGGCAAGATCGAGCCCGACAAAGTGCATGGGCCCTACTGTGCCTGATCCCGTTCGGCCGCGGCGCCGTTAAGCTGTGTGTTTGTGACAATCCCCAACGTCCTGGCCAACCGATACGCCAGCGCCGAGATGGTGGCGATCTGGTCGCCGGAGGCCAAGATCGTCGCCGAGCGGCGGCTGTGGTTGGCGGTGCTGCGGGCGCAGGCCGAATTGGGAGTCGATGTCCCCGCGACCGCCGTCGCCGACTACGAGCGGGTGCTCGACGACGTCGACCTGGCCTCGATCACCGCGCGTGAGCGGGTGCTGCGCCACGACGTCAAGGCCCGCATCGAGGAATTCAACGCGCTGGCCGGTCACGAGCAGGTGCACAAGGGGATGACCAGCCGGGACCTGACCGAGAACGTCGAGCAGTTGCAGGTTCGCCAATCGCTGGAATTGGTGTTCGCCCACGGCGTCGCGGTGGCGGCCCGGCTGGCCGAACGCGCAGTGGCCTACCGCGACTTGGTGATGGCCGGTCGCAGCCACAACGTCGCCGCGCAGGCGACCACACTGGGCAAGCGATTCGCGTCGGCGGCACAGGAGACCCTGCTGGCATTGACCCGGCTGCGGGAATTGATCGACCGCTACCCACTGCGCGGTATCAAGGGCCCGATGGGCACCGCCCAGGACATGCTCGACCTGCTCGGTGGTGACACGGCCAAGCTGACCCAACTGGAACGCCTCATCGCGGATTTTCTAGGCTTCACAACCGTTTTGACCAGTGTCGGACAGGTTTATCCGCGTTCGCTGGACCACGACGTGGTGTCGGCACTGGTCCAGCTGGGAGCGGGCCCGTCGTCGTTGGCGCACACCATCCGGCTGATGGCCGGCCACGATCTGGTGACGGAGGGTTTCGCCGCCGGACAAGTCGGATCGTCCGCGATGCCGCACAAAATGAACACCCGCAGCTGTGAGCGGGTCAACGGGCTGCAGGTCGTGCTGCGCGGCTACGCCTCGATGGCCGCCGAACTCGCCGGTGCACAGTGGAACGAAGGCGACGTGTTCTGTTCGGTGGTGCGCCGGGTTACGTTGCCGGACAGCTTCTTTGCCGTCGATGGTCAGATCGAGACCATGCTGACCGTGCTCGACGAATTCGGCGCCTACCCCGCGGTGATCCAGCGCGAGTTGGACCGCTATCTGCCATTCCTGGCCACCACCAAGGTGTTGATGGCCGCCGTCCGCGCCGGTGTGGGCCGGGAAGCGGCGCACGAGGTGATCAAGGAGAACGCCGTCGCTGCGGCGCTCGCCATGCGCGAGCAGGGAGTCGAGCCCGATCTGCTGGAACGGCTGGCTTCCGATTCGCGCCTGCCGCTGGACCGGGCCGCGATCGATGCCGCGTTGGCAGACCGCAACGCCTTCATCGGTGCGGCAGGCGACCAGGTTGACGCGGTGGTGGCCGAAGTCGATGCGCTGGTGACCCGCTACCCGGATGCCGCCAAGTACACGCCGGGCGCCATTCTGTGACTCTGGCCGGGGCGCTTTCCCAGATCGACTTCACCGATCTGGACAACTTCGCCCGCGGCTTTCCGCATGACCTGTTCGCCATTCATCGTCGCGATGCCCCGGTCTACTGGCATCGTCCGACCGAGCACACCCCCGACGAGGAGGGTTTCTGGTCGGTCGCCACTTACCCGGAAACCCTTGCGGTACTGAAGGACCCGGTGACGTTCTCGTCGGTGACCGGTGGTGACCGGCCATTCGGCGGCACCCTACTGCAGGACCTGTCCATCGCCGGCCAAGTTCTCAACATGATGGACGATCCACGACATTCGCAGATCCGCCGGCTGGTCAGCTCCGGGCTGACACCGCGAATGATCTCCGCCGTCGAAGACGATCTGCGGGCCCGCACCCGCCTGTTGCTCGATGCGGTGGTGCCCCGCGAGCCGTTCGACTTTCTCGTCGACATCGCCGCCGAACTGCCGATGCAGATGATCTGCATCCTGCTGGGAGTGCCGGAGTCCGAACGGCATTGGCTCTTCGAAGCCATCGAGCCACAGTTCGACTTCGGCGGAGCGCGCAAGGCGGCACTGTCGCAGCTGTCGGCCGAAGAGGCCGGGTCGCGGATGTACAGCTACGGCCAGGAGTTGATCGCGTCGAAGCGTGCTGAGCCGACCGACGACATGTTGTCGGTTGTCGCCAACGCGAAGCTGGACAATGCGGACTCGTCGACCATGTCGGACCTCGAGCTCTATCTGTTCTTCAGTCTGCTGTTCAGCGCCGGCGCGGAGACGACACGCAACGCGGTTGCGGGTGGACTCTTGGCGCTGGCCGATCACCCGGACCAATTGCGGGCGCTGCGCGACGATCTGAGCGAGTTACCGGTCGCCGTCGAAGAGATGGTCCGGTGGACATCGCCGTCGCCGTCCAAGCGGCGCACTGCCACCCGCGACGTCATGCTCGGCGGACAGTCGATCGCCGCGGGCCAGAAGGTGCAGATCTGGGAAGGCTCGGCCAACCGGGACGCCGGGGTCTTCGACCGAGCCGACGAGTTCGATATCGGACGAAAGCCCAACCCGCACTTAGGGTTCGGTCAAGGCGTGCATTACTGTCTGGGCGCCAACCTGGCGCGGCTGGAGCTACGTGTGCTGTTCGAGGAAATGCTGTCGCGCTTCCACGCCGTGCAGGTGGTGCGCGACGTGGAATGGACTCGCAGCAACCGTCATACCGGCATCCGGCACCTGGTCGTTGAATTACGCTAGCGCGTCTTGACTGCCATTCCCGCCGAACGCAATTCGATGGCGGCGAGGCCATGAATCGCATGGGGATCTCCGACGCGCCACGC
>JBAWAV010000503.1:0-1933 GCA_049589475.1 Mycobacterium sp. | reverse complement strand
CTGTTCGGTCAGCGTCTGGCGCACCTTGGGCCCATCGTGGCCGGGCTGCTGGGCGCCGCACTGTCGATGGGCTGGACGATCAGCGGCCTGGGCAGCGGATCGCTGAACAGGACCAAGACGATCGTCGGCGTGGTGATCGCGGCGCCGGTGGTGATGGCGCTCGGTTTGGCGTTGGCCGGGTCGACGCACGTCCAGGACGCGCCGGCCGGAATCGTCATCGTGTGCGCGCTGGGGCTGCTGGCCGTCGGCGTCGGTATAGGTGCGGCATGGCCGCATCTGTCCGCATGGGCGATGAGTGACGTCGACGATCCCGCCGAGGGTGGGGCGGCCGCCACGGCCATCAACTCGGTGCAGCTGGTATTCGGCGCATTCGGCGCCGGGCTGGCCGGTGTGGTGGTCAATATCGCCGACGGCGGCGGCCAGGGAGCGGCGCAACTGGCGTTCGCTGTCTTCACGGTGCTGGCTTTGAGCGCTTGCTTCACCGCGTTCCGGGCGGGCCGCCGGCAACTGGCTTATTAAGACCGACGCAGTGGAGCAGGACTCCACAGACCGCTGCGGGTAGCCGAACCAAGATCGAGCCGTGCGGGCTGTTCATTGGGGTAATACGGCGTCAATTGCTGGAGCGCACCCCAGTCGCGGGACCAGTCGTCTTTCAGATAGCTCGAGACCGTGTTGGCGCGCAGCAGCAGCTCGCTGATTCCCAGCGGCCCGCCACCGTTGTGATCCATCACCGGCGAGTTCGCCTCGGCGCCGAACCGATCGGGCAGGATTCTCCACTTCGGCACCTCGACGACGCCGTTGAGATGCCCGAACGGCCGCTGACACGGAAAGGCCAGTCCGACAAGCCAATCCAGAAACACGGGTTGAGTCGAGCCGACCACGTCCTGCAAGGTGCTGAGCCGGGGGATCCGCGGCGGTGTCACGGCGATCCAATGCTGCGGTGCCAGGTCGTCGTCGGTCACGATCAACCGGACCTGGGTGGCATCACCGGGGACGGCTGCCAGCGGCGCGCGCAGGTTACGCCACGCGGGCGATGCCCCGACATCGGCGAATCCCGTTGCGCCGCCGGGCTTGTTGGCCGCCGCCTGCTCATCGGTCGCCCACTGCACTTGCACTTCACCGGGGTTGAACCGGCCCGCTGCCGACACCACCAGCAGCGGCCCGGCCTGATCACGCGCGGCCTTGTCGGGCAGTCGGTACCAGGCGGAGCGCAGCTGAGACGGGACCTGTGGCCCCGAACGCCAACTCCCCAGCACCGGTGTGCGCGCCGGGTCGAGGTTGTAGGGCAGCCGCGCCCGTGAACCGTTGATCCCCGGCGCGGGCGTCGTGCCGCCCTCGGTGCCGGCTTCGCTGCCGGTGGTCAGGCCGTCGTCGTAGACGAAGCTGCGGTCACCCGGTCGCTCCATCACCGGGTCCGCCGAGACGTTGGCGGGAATCCCGTTGGGGTCGAACCCTTCCTCGTGGCCGGCGTCCAGAGCGTCCTTGACCGGCACGCTGACCGGCTGCAGCATGCCGGCATTCGGATCCTGTTCGACGAGCACGTCGTTGGCCAGTCCGCAGGTCTTACCGGCCAGCGCCTGCAGGTTGGACCTGCCGACCGACCAGGCCGGATATTGGTCCGTCATGCCCAGTGTCAGCGACAGGACCTCGAAGAAGACCAGTGCCCAGGCGGCAATACCCAACGGAGAGCTGATGATTCGGGCGAATCGGGATTCACCCGGCGGCCGGCCGTCGTTGCCGTTGCTGACGAAGTGGAACCAGGCGGCCAACAACAGCACCAGTACCGTCAGGCCCAGTGCGACGGTAGTGAAGCCGAAGTGCCACTGCGGGAACGCATTTGACCACGGCACACCGAAGTTCGAGACATACCACCAGCCGTTGACGCTGGCCAGCGACAACGCCACCATGAACAGCACCACCGCCGCGAACATCG
>JBAWAV010000502.1:0-1953 GCA_049589475.1 Mycobacterium sp. | reverse complement strand
AGCCCGAGGTCGTTCGCCTCCGTCACGCGCTGCCGATAGCGGTCCAGTTGGCGTTGTTCGAGTTCCACGTCGGCTTTGAGCGCCGCAGCGCCACCGGTGACATCGGGAACATCAGGAACTTCCACCGTCGGCGTACCGCCGAGGAAATCGATCTGCTGGGCAAGGATTTTCGCGTGCTGCAACTCCTGGCCCAGATGGTTCGCGAGTTCCTCGGTGATCGAGTGGAATTGGGGCCCTTTGATGGTGGCGATGTGCTGGATGTACTGCACGATCGACTGATATTCGGTGCCCAGATCTTCGTTGAGCCGTTCGATGAAAGCGCCTTTGTCCATGCGCGCTAGGTTTCACGAAATACGTCAGGCTCAAACGTTTGTCTATTCGCTCAGTGTTCCTGTACCGGAGTGCCGATTTGTACGAGGATGGGGTCATGCGATCTCACGTTGTCCTCCTGGCCTCGGCCGCGTTGGTCGGCCTGGCTACCCCGGCGCACGCCGACCCCAACCCTGATGCCAAATTTCTCGGCGCTCTCAACAAGGCCGGCATCACCTACAACGACGGTCCCGCCGCCATCGCCAGCGGCCGACGCGCATGCGAGTTGATGGACCAAGGTAATTCGCAAGCTGATGTCATCAAGAGCATGACGCAGGAGAATTCCGGTTTGACGGACGACGGCGCAACGAAGTTCGCCCAAATCTCGGAGAACGTCTTCTGTCCGCAGCACACGTGGGGAATCGTTCCAACGCCGCCCACGCAGCAGTGGTCCCCGCCAATCGACTTCCCATTGCCGCCCCTACCGGCCGCGCTTTAGTCCAATGCCAGCCTTCGTCACTGGTACGGTGCGGCGCCTCGCGCCGGTCGCCCTCGGCACGTTCATGCTCGTTCTGCCCGGCTGCTCGCAGCCACCCGGGCCGCCCGCGCCACCGGCCGCCGCCGCCCCGGCCCCGTCGACCACGGTCGCGGTGGCCGCATCACCGAACACCCCTCAAGGCGCCCAGCCGCGACTGGCGGCGGACCCCGCGCAGCTGGCCGACGACCTGGTCGCCGACGAGCATGCGTTGCGTGACCCATCGACGGCAGACCCGGCGCTGACCGCGGCGGCCCATCGCCAGCAAGCTGCCTATCGTGCGATCGGGCGCCACCCGAAGTGGGATGCGGCGACGCGACCACGCATCCCAGCGGATCTGATCGATAGCTACGACCGCAACGTCGACGCCCGGCGGCAGCTGGACGCCATCACACCTACCAGGAGCACCCTGCCCGCGTGGCGCATCGTGCCGCCGGCGCCGGCCGACCAGTTGCTGGGCTTCTATCACCAGGCCGACTCCGAGACCGGGGTCAGCTGGAATTACCTGGCCGCCATCAATCTCATCGAGACCAGACTCGGCAGCATCGACGGCGTGAGCACCGCCGACGCGCAGGGCCCCATGCAGTTCCTGCCGGCGACGTTCGCCGCCTACGGCCAGGGCGGCGATATCCACTCACCACACGACAGCATCATGGCCGCCGGTCGCTACCTCGCCGCGAACGGCTTCGCCAACGATCGCGATCATGCGCTGTATCGGTACAACCATGCGAATGAATACGTGCGAGCGGTCGACGAGTACGCAACGCTGATCGCCGCCGATCCCGCCGCCTACGCGGGCTACTACCGTTGGGACGTGTATTGCCGCACGACCGCGGGGGACGTATTGATGCCGATCGGCTACGCCGCGGCAGCGCCGATTTCGGCCGCCGACTACGTGGCGGCCCATCCGCAATAGGCTGGTTTTCGACTAGGCGATGGGGTGCGCGGCAAACCAGTCGAGCAGCAGCTCGGCCAGCCTGTCGGGTTGCTCATCGGGTATCCAGTGCGAGACATCAGGCATGATCTCGAATCGGTACTCCCCGTTGACGTATCGCGCGGTGTCGTGGGCTGCTCTGGGGAGCAACGCCGTGTCCCGATCACTCCACACG
>JBAWAV010000501.1:0-1907 GCA_049589475.1 Mycobacterium sp. | reverse complement strand
CTGCGTGGCAAACAACGCTGGAATCGCACCTGGCGTCGGCGCGGGCCGGGTCAGCGCCGCCCGATTGCCCCACTCTTCCAGCCGGGCACGCTCAGCCTCACCCAACACATCCACCGTCGACAACCGTCGTCCCGGATCGGCCGTCATCGCGGCCAACACCCGGTTGAATCGCTCGATCAAGATTTCGATTCCGGCCGTGTCGAACACGTCGGTGTCGAACTCGACGCGAAGGCCCAGTTCGCTACCAGGAAGGGCTTGGATCGCCAGCGGGTAGTGGTTGTACTCCCGGTGGGTGAACTCGGTGACGACCAGCCCGTCGCTGCCCGACAAGGCGGCGGTGTCAAGCGGGTAGTTTTCGTACACGAAAACGGTGTTGAACAGCTGTTCGTGGCCGGTGATGCGGTGAAGCTCGGTGAGCGCTAGGTGCTGATGTTCGAGTGTGTGGCTGTGGTCGTTGCGCAGCTGATCGAGCAGGTCAGCGGTGGTGGTCGCCGACGTGATGTTGGCGCGCACGGGCACTGTGTTAATGAACAGGCCGACCATGGTGTCCGCTCCGGGCAGCTCGGCCGGTCGCCCGGAGACCGTTGTGCCGAAGGCGACATCATGTCGGCCGGTCAGCGAGCACAGCAACTGCGCGAAGGCGCCTTGCAATACGATGCTGACGGTTGTGTGTGATGAGCGGGCTAGCTCGCTGACCGCGCGGGTGGTCTGCTCAGGCACTCGAAACGATGCGACACTTCGCCGTCCCAGCCCTAACCGGTCTGGTGGGCCCACCAAGGTGGGGGTATCGAAACCGGCCAGCACCTCGCGCCAGGCCGTACTCGCGGCGTCGCGGTCCCGGCCGGCCAGCCAGGTGACAAATCTGCGATAAGGAGCAGCCGGGGGTAGGCGCTGCCCGTAATAACCGGCGAATACCTCCTGCAGCAGGATCGGTAGCGACCAGCCGTCCATCACGATGTGGTGATTCGTCAGCACTAACCGGTGCTGATCCTTGCCGGTGCGGATCAGCGCTGCCCGAAATGCCGACTGGCTGGCCAGGTCGCACACCGCGGCACGCTCGTCGGCGCACACTGCCTGGATCTGCTCGTCGATACCGACACTGTCGGCGTCCAGCTCGATATACCGCCAGGGGACCACTGGATCTGCCGGGATGATCTGCACCGGCTCGTCAAACTTTTCGGAGAATCGAGCCACCACGTGTGGATGCCTGGACGCCACCGCATGTACCGCATCACACAGACGATGCTGATCAAGCCGACCGGTCAGCGTGATATCCAGTTGCACCGCATAGACATCGTCGTCGCTGCCCTGGGAAGTGCTTGCGTGAAAGAGCAGCCCCCGCTGTAGAGGGGTCAGCGGCAATACGTCAGCTATCCGCATACAACCGCTCAAGCTCGTCGATCTGCTGTTGGCTCAACTGGGCAAGCGCAAGATCCGACGGCGTCAACCCGCCCCCACCGCAGCGCACGTGCGCGCAGATGCCGGCCAGGGCGTCAAACCACAACCGGCTCAACCGGCTGACCTGCGCGTGATCCAGCGCCGAAGGCGCCCACGTCCACCCGGCGCGTAGGTGCGGGCCGGTGTCGTCGTCGATGGTCGCCGCGTTGAGGTCCACGGTGTGCATCAGCGGCATGCTGATGGCCGCAGCGGCGGCGGTCACCGACCCGCCGTCGTGGCTAAGCCGCCAGCCATCAGCCGACGCTTCGCCTACCCCGGCGCCCAACCGCCCTAAATAGTTGAACCCGATTACCGGGTCGGCCCCGGCAAGGTCGACGTCGGGGTTCAGGTAGCGCAGCAGCCCGTAGGTCAGCGGCTCGGGCAGGGCGCGTAGCTGCTCTTTGGCGTCTTTGACCAATTCTCCCAATCCGGCTTCGCCGGCCACTACTTGCCGCCAGGACAGCCCACCC
>JBAWAV010000500.1:0-3250 GCA_049589475.1 Mycobacterium sp. | reverse complement strand
GTCGTTTGGGCGATCTGATCGATCGCGGAGTAGACGTTCTCGATCGCCACCACTGACTTCACCGCGTCGACGACCTTGAAGTAGGCCACCGCGGAGACGTCGACACTGACGTTGTCGCGGGTGATGATCCCCTGGGATTGGATCGGCATCGTCACGATTCGCAGCGAAATACGTTGCAGGACATCGATGAACGGAATGATGAGCCGCAACCCGGGTTTGCGTTCTCCGATCACCCGGCCCAGCCGGAAAAGCACACCGTTCTCGTACTGTTTGACGATGCGGACTGCCATCACCAGCACGAGCAGTGACAGCAGGACCAGAACGACGACCGCGACGCCCGCCGCTTTCATCGCCGTGAACCTGTCGCTGAGCCGTGCTGAGGGCACCCCGCGGCCACGCCATGCGCAGCCGTCGTTATTCGGGGGCGTCGCCAGGGCTTCAAGGTAGCCGGCCGAGTGGAAAAATTCTGTGGTGCAATCATGGTGATCCTGATTTACGGACGATCACCGGAGCGTAGGGGTTTCGGAGCAAAGGCCCCTTGAGTTCTGCAGCGGACAGCTGAACTCATCCCGAACCAGCTGAGATTCTCAGCGCTTCCGACCCTACACCCGCGCAGATTGACCTGCCGAAGCTCGCTTGGCGCGGAACCGCCACAGGCCGGGTGGTTACCCTGCGGGGGCGTCTGGGATTTCAACTGGCCTCGACGAATTCGGCTGTCCGCCGCCCAGATCGAAGAGTGCGTGCAGTCCGGGCGGTGCCGGTAACCATACGAAGGTCAGGGCCCCGATGCGACAACTCATCGCCGCAACCTGGCATCGTCGTACGATGTGTGCGGGGCGCAGGGGAATGGCATGACGGCTATGCGACTGAGGCGACGGCACCGTGTGGCAATGTTCGATCTCGACGGCACGCTCGCGGCGTCGAAGAGTGAGATTTCACCGGCCACGGCTCGCATGCTCTGCGCCCTGCTCTCAGCCATTGATGTGTGCATTATTTCCGGCGGACGCTTTGAGCAGTTTGAAGCCCAAGTTTTACGGCATCTAGGCGAGAACTGTGACCTTGAGCGCCTGCACTTAATGCCCACGTGCGGGACGCGTTATCTTCGCTGGGAAGAAGGCGGCTGGGAAGAGATCTATTTTGAGAAGCTGTCGAGCGACGAGAAGGATCGCGCGTTTGACGTCCTTCGGGACGGGGCCGAGAAGCTCGGCTTCTGGACGAACGATACTTGGGGCGCCGCACTTGAGGATCGCGGCAGCCAGGTCACCTATTCTGCGCTTGGCCAGAGCGCACCCGCTGACGTGAAATTGGCGTGGGATCCCGACAATTCAAAAAAGCAATCGTTGCGTAAGTTCACGGCGGAGAGACTCTCAGATCTTGAGGTCAAAAGTGGTGGTTCGACTTCGATCGATGTAACCCGGCGCGGCATCGATAAGGCTTACGGAGCGAGGAAGCTCATGCTGGCACTTCGTCTGACCGAACGTGACATCCTCTTCTTCGGCGACCGGTTGGAACCGGGCGGTAACGACCATCCCATCAAGGCAATGGGTATCGATTGCATCGAGGTTCACGGCTGGGAAGACACGATTTCGAAGGTCACGAAGGCGTTCGGCGATTTATTGAGTTAGTTCTGCGAGCTAGTAACCTGCGAAAGCTCTGCCAGCTGACCAAGGTGAATGCTGCAATATTGCGCCTACTCAGCCAGACGAAACCACAGTTCGTCATCGGCAAGGCTGCTGAGACGCGAACATCGACGCCCGCCCACGATGTCATCAAATCGCCTGCCCACAAAGGGCTTTCAGATACGAACGTTGCACACCGACCCCGAGGCTGGGCAGAAGCAGCAGCACCGGCAGCGCCGAAACCCGTTGGGCGAGTGGAGTGTGGCCAGGTCAACGTGTCGTCCGGCCTTACCCGGAAACTGATGAGTCGATTGTCACGGTCGGCCCTATCTGAGCGCCTCGACGAGCGCGACGTTCTCGCTGGGGAGCAGTCCGATTGCCAATGCCGTCGATCAGCGGGGCGTCCACGGCCCTATACAGCGTTGTAGCCGTCCAGATGCAGAGACCGATCGCCGCAGGCGGCGCCCGCGGGGGTGTAGCGTCGACGATGTTGGGAAGCTCAACCAGTCCGGGATGAGGCCAGCTGTCCGCCGCTGACCTTACAGAGCAGTCGCTCGTGCCGAACGCTCCGATGACAACCGCATGCCCGGGGATCACCATGACCACTCCACCCACTCTGGGAGCACTGAAACCGGCTCCCGCACAGTACTTTCCGATCGAAAGTGTGTTATGCCTGATCAGGAGTGACCGGCTGAATCGGCTATGCCACGAACCTGCCGTTGACCTCCGGCCCACGGACTAGACGCCGTGACCACTGCCACACCGCATGTCACGCCCTCGTCCGCGGATGCGGGCAAAGCGGAGCTGGGCCGCGATTTCAAGTCGACGCCGATGCCCGAGCTGGAAAAGGAACTGGGGTACTCGCCGGACGGATTGAGCAAAGCCGAGGCAATGCGACGGTGGGCGCAGTACGGGCCGAATGAGATCGCGGAACACAAGACCAACCCGCTGTTGAAGTTCCTCAGCTACTTCTGGGGTCCGATCCCGTGGATGATCGAGATCGCCGTCGTCTTGTCCGGCGCGGTGGGCCACTGGCCTGATTTCTTCATCATCCTGCTGCTGCTGGTGGCCAACGGTGTGGTCGGCTACACCGAGGAACGGCAGGCCGGCAACGCGATTGAAGCCCTCAAAGCCAAGCTGGCGATCACCGCCCGCGTGAAACGCGAGGACACATGGGTCACCGCGCCAGCGCGGGAGTTGGTTCCCGGGGATGTGATTCGGCTGCGTCTCGGTGACGTCGTGCCCGCCGACGCCCGGCTGCTGGCCGGCGACGAGATCGACGTCGACCAGTCCGCGCTCACCGGGGAGTCGCTGCCCGCCACCCGTGTAGCAGGTGACGCCGTGTTCTCCGGATCCATTGTCAGGCAAGGTGAGATCGGCGCCTTGGTCTATGCCACCGGCTCTCACACGTACTTCGGAAAGACCGCCGAGCTGGTGCAGGACGCACACACGGTCAGCCATTTCCAGCGCGCTGTGCTCAAGATCGGCAACTACCTGATCATCCTGGCAGTCGCGCTGGTGACGCTTATCGTCGTCACCGCGATCTTGCGCAGCGACGCGATCTTGACCACGCTGCAGTTCGCCCTGGTCCTGACCGTCGCCGCGATCCCGGTGGCGATGCCCACCGTGCT
>JBAWAV010000499.1:0-2014 GCA_049589475.1 Mycobacterium sp. | reverse complement strand
GGAGAAACCGATGACACGTTCATCGCCGACTTGGCGGTGGGGTCGGGATGCGGCCAGATCAAGTCGGGCGCCCCGGCCCGTGGGGAACGGGTCGCCAAGTACAACCGGCTGCTTGAGATCGCCGAAGCGGCAGAGGATCTGGACTTCGGCCTGCTGCCTGACGACGATCATTGATCCGCCGGGGGTCCGCATCACGATGTTGCGATGACCACGGCCAGTACGGCCAGCACCGCGATCAGCATGTAGGCCATGTAGGCGTCGAGGCGGCCGGACTGCAGCCGAAGGGCCACTCGTGCGATGCGTAGCACTACTTTAGACAGCGGCCGGTAAAAGAAGCGCTCGACAACGTCGACCACGTCCACGCGGTAGGTGAACGGGTATCCATTGTCGCCGTTGCCGGTGAAACCGGTTGCCGGACGTAGGAGTTCGGTCCGCGTCAACAGAAGGTCAGACAGCACATTGCGCACCGGGTTGGCGTACGCGAACGAGGTATAGCCGACACCGCGATCCACCCCCGGCGAGGCCGACGACCACACCGGCACCATCCGGGCTCGCCACGGGTTGCGGCCGGCGAACACGGTGGTCACCGCGATCAGAGTGACCATCAGGCCCGGCAGCACGATCCACAGCCAGCTCGGGGACAGCGCCGAGAACTCGGCGAACACTGGCTGCAGCACCCACGGCTTGGCATTGGCACCCCTCGCCTGATCCCCGACGATCGGGCGCAGGCCGGCCGCGATCAGTCGCACCAGCAGCGGTGCGAACGCCGCCGCCCCCAGACAGCCGGCGACCAGTACGACCACCCCAAGCCGGTAGGGCCATTGCCGATCCACCCGATCCTGGTCCGCGTAGACGGGTTCGCCGATGCGGGGAGGCCCGAATGCGGTCAGGGCGACGACTCGTACGAATGTCACCGCCGCGACCCCGATGGTCAGCGCGACCAGCGCACCGGTCAGCGCAGTGGCCAACTGCATCGCCAGGCTGGACACCCGGAACTGCTGCATCAGCGATTCCAGCGTGAACCATTCGGAAGCGAAGCCTGCGGTCAGTGGGATTCCGGCCAGGGTGAACGATCCGATGACCAAAGCCGCCCCAGCCCATGGCATTCGGCGCACCACCGCGCCGAGCCGGTCGAGGTCGGTGGTTCCGGTGGTCTGTTCGATCGCTGACACGGCGACGAACAGCGAGGATTTACCGAGCGCATGGGCGATCGCCTGGGCGGTCCCGGCGACCAGGCCGGCAGCGATGAGCTGCGGATTGCCCGCGCTTGCTCCGACCAGCGCGGCGCCGAATCCGGCGGTGATCACCCCGGCGTTCTCCACGCTGGACCACGCCACCAGCGCGGCCAGGTCGGGGTTGACCGCCGCGTGCGCGATACCCAAAATTGCGGTCAGCCCACCCACGACGAGCGTCGTACAGGTCAGCCATACGGGCGGCGCGCCGAGCACGTGCAGGGTGCGCCACATGCCGTAGAAGCCAACGTTGACGGCGACACCGGCCATGACGGCGCGAACCGGCCCGGGCGCGCAAGTGTATGCGCGCGGCATCCAGATGTGGGCGGGAACCAGGCCGACTTTGATGCCGAACCCGAACAGCAGCAGGGCGTAGGCGGCTTGCCCCGCGGCGCTGTGTGGGTCGATGCCGTCGGCGATGAACGCGAAGGTGTGGGTCCGCCCGGCCAGCAGCAGCGCGCCGATCAGCAGCGCGGCGCCGCTGGCGCGCCCGAAGATCGCAGTGACCACCGACCCTTCCGCCCGCCCGGGCCGGTCGCGGTCATATCCGGCCAGCAGATAGAAGGCGACGGTCAGGGTCTCCCACCCGAACAGCAGGACAAAGAAGTTGTCAGCAGTCATGATCACCGCGACCGCGGCCAGCGCCGCCGCCACGGCGGCCGGCAGCCGCGGCCGGGCTGGATTGGCCGAGGCGGCCGCGGCCGAAAGTACAGGCACCGCGACAGAAAACGTGATCACCAGAACCAGCCCGGACAGCGCATCGACGACCAGGCGGGCCGGCC
>JBAWAV010000498.1:0-5401 GCA_049589475.1 Mycobacterium sp. | reverse complement strand
CCGGCAACCGACTCTGCATCCAACAACTCACGCTGATCATCAGATCGACCCTGCACCCACCAATCATCCCCAAAACCCCAGGACAATCACGCCCGCCACGCGGGATTAATTCAGCAGGCTCCTAGGCCTAGAGCCCGACACCGCCGACTTTGTCGATGCGGATGTGGGTCACGAATCCCGGTGGCGCATCCTTCGGCGGGAACGCGTCGGGGTCCAACAGCGCCTCCGACAGGGTTTTCAGCAGCTCCGGCGCGCCGCCCTCCTCGATCCACGCGGTGCCGTCGATCGCGAGATACGGTCGCAGTTTTTTACCCAGGTCGCCGGGAGCCGCGATCGTCACCGCGACGCGCGGGTCGCGGCGAACGTTGCGGACCTTCTTGTGCTCGGCGAGATGGGCGGTCACCAACTCGTCGCCGTCGGGTGTGGACCGCAAGGCCACCCAGACCAGACTCACCTGGGGGCTGCCATCGGGGTTGATCGTCACCAGGGTCGCGTCGGCGCCGTCACCGATGAGTTCACGCGCCGCATCGTTGAGTCTCATGGTTGCATCTACCACTCTCAGCGCTGAGTTATTCCGGCGACCAGAAGGTCGAGTAGCCGACCGGTCTGCTCGGGCGAGCCACTCGCCAGGAAGATGCCGATCAGGCTGGACACCACGTCGTCGGCGTGCACGTCGGAGCGGACGCTGCCGTCGTCGACGCCGGCTCGCAACAGCTGGTCCACGGCGGCGACGATGCTGTCGCGCGTCGCGCTCCGCTCCATCGCGCCCGAATCGAACATCGCGTGTAGCGATTCGGCCATCCCACGCTTGGCGGCCACGAAGCTCGCGTAGCGGTCCATCCAGCGACGCAGCGCCGTCGTGGGCGGATTTCGGGTGAGCAGCTGCTCGGCGGCGGCGGCCACGTCGGCGAGCTCGGTCCGGTAGATCGCCTCGACGAGAGCTTCCCGGCTGGGGAAATGTCGGTAGAGCGTGCCGATGCCGACGCCGGCGTCGCGCGCGATCGACTCCAGCGACACCGGCTTACCGTCCGCGGCGGCGAACGCCGCGGTCGCCACCTCGAGCAACTTCTCCCGATTGCGGCGTGCATCGGACCGAACACCGCCAGCCAAAGCGGAGCCTCCTCCGGTTATGTTAGGTTGGTAAGCGGAGGAACCTCCGCATCGTTTCAGTGTCTCACGAATCAGGGAGCACCATGTCAGACAAGCCAGGCGGCGTCGCCGATATCGGCCCCCACCGCGTTGCGCGGGTGGGCTTCGGCGCCATGCAACTCTTCGAAACGACGCCTGCCGAGGCTGCCGCGGTGTTGCGCCGCGCCGTCGAACTCGGGGTCAACCACATCGACACCGCCTCGTTCTACGGCCCCGGCGAGGTGAATCGCCGCATCCGCGCGGGCCTGGCGCCGTATCGCGACGACCTCGTCCTGGTCAGCAAGGTCGGCGCCCGATACACCGGCGACGAACCGGTACCGCTGGCCGCGGCGCAACGACCGGCCGAACTGCGCGCGGCCGTGGAAGACGACCTGAGTCAGCTCGGCCTCGACCAGATACCCGTGGTGAACCTGCGCCGCCTTGATCTCGGGCCGGGCCTGGCCGCCGAGGGCGACCAGATCGTCGACGTGGACGACCAACTGGCCGAGATGATCGCGCTGCGCGACGAAGGCAAGATCGGCGGGATCGGGATCAGCAGCGTGCCGCTGGAGATCCTGCGGCGCGCGTTGCCCGCGGGCATTGTCTGCGTACAAAACGCCTACAGCCTGCTCGACCGTTCACACGAGGCGATGCTCGACCTCTGCGTAGCTGAGGGCGTCGCTTGGGTGCCCTTCTTCCCGCTCGGGTCGGCGTTCCCCGGCTTTCCGAAGGTGGCCGACAACGACGTGGTGCGCGCGATCGCCGGCGAGCTGAACGCCACCCCCGCCCAGGTCGGGTTGGCCTGGCTGCTGGCCCACACGCCGAACACGCTGCTGATCGCCGGCACCAAGTCGATCGCACACCTCGAAGAGAACATCGGCGCGGGCGACGTCGAACTCAGCGCAGACCAGCTGGCACGCCTAGCCGCCGTCAGCGAGCCGAATGCCAGCCCGCCCGGTCACGGCATCGAGGAGTTCACCCGACACCACTGAGACCGACGAGGTGCCCGATCGCATAGGTCACCGCGAGAGCCAGGCCGCCACCGACGAAATTACGAAGGGCCGCACGGTTTTTCGGTGCCCGACCGAGGTGCGCCGACACCACCCCGGTGACCAGTAGAGCCAGCAGCACGGCCACCACCGTGACCGGGATCCGCAACGCGACCGGCGCGGTGAGGATGGCGATCAGCGGTAGCGATGCGCCGATGGAGAACGCCGAGGCCGACGACAACGCGGCCTGCCACGGATTCGTCAGGTCGTCGGGATCGACGCCGAGTTCCACGTCGGCATGCGCGGCCATCACGTCGTGATCGGTGAGCTCCTCGGCGGCGGTGCGTGCGGTCGCCGCGGACAAACCCTTGGCCTCGAGCAAGGCTGTGAGTTCGTCCAGCTCGGCGGCGGGGTCCGCGCTGAGCTCTCCGCGTTCGATGGCCAGCAACGCCTGCTCGGTGTCGCGCTGCGCGCTGACCGACACGTATTCGCCCAACGCCATCGACACCGCGCCGGCCGCCAGCCCGGCGACACCCGCGGTGACGATGGGGCCGCGCGCCACGGTCGCCGCGGCGACACCGACGACAATGCCCGCCGTGGAGACGATTCCGTCGTTGGCGCCCAGGACGCCGGCCCGAAGCCAATTCAGCCGTGCGGAAAACGAGCCTCGATGCGGCTCATGCGGATGGGATCCTTCGGACACGGAGCAACACATTAAGCAACCGCGGCGCTGGTCGCCAGGAAACATAGCCTTGCCAAAGCGCCGCCGGGCACGAGTACCGTCGCCGTATGGGCAGCAGCAAGTCGGTTCGGCCGCCGTGGTGGCTCAAACCGGCCAACAAGCTCTTCATCCAGATGTCGCGTGTCGGTCTGAGTTTCGGCGGTGAAAGTCCGGTCGTGCTGACGGTGCCCGGACGCAAGTCGGGACGCGAGCGGTCGACCCCCGTCACACCGATGACGGTCGGCGGTCGGGAGTACGTCGTCGCGGGATTTCCCGGCGCCGACTGGGTGGCCAACGTCCGCGCCGCCGGTGAGGCCACGGTGGCCCGCGGCCGCAGTGTTCGGCGCGTGAAGATGGTCGAGTTGTCCGCCGAGGATGCCCGACCGCTGCTGCGGGTGTTCCCCGAAGAAGTGCCCACCGGGGTGGGCTTCATGAAACGGGCCGGCCTGGTCGACGAGGGCCGGCCGGAGGAATTCGAAGCTTTGGCAGGCCGCTGTGCGGTCTTTCGACTGGATGGAATTCAATAACCTTGAGCGACAATCCTTTTCACGCCGACTCCTGGAAGCCGGTCGACGGGTTCGGCGATCTGACCGACATCACTTACCACCGTCACGTTGCCGACGCCACCGTGCGGGTGGCGTTCAACCGGCCCGAGGTGCGCAACGCGTTTCGACCGCACACGGTCGACGAGCTCTACCGCGTGCTCGATCACGCCCGGATGTCGCCTGACGTCGGCGTCGTCCTGCTGACCGGAAACGGACCCTCGCCCAAGGACGGGGTCTGGGCGTTCTGCTCCGGCGGCGATCAGCGCATCCGCGGGCGCAGCGGCTATCAGTACGCGGAGGGCGACACCGCCGAGACCGTCGATGCTGCGCGCGCCGGACGGCTGCACATCCTGGAAGTCCAGCGGCTGATCCGCTTTATGCCCAAGGTGGTGATCTGCTTGGTCAACGGCTGGGCAGCCGGCGGCGGGCACAGCCTGCACGTGACCTGCGACCTGACCCTGGCCAGCCGCGAGCACGCCCGGTTCAAGCAGACCGACGCCGACGTCGGCAGCTTCGACGGTGGTTACGGCAGTGCATATCTCGCCCGGCAGGTGGGCCAGAAGTTCGCCCGCGAGGTCTTCTTCCTCGGCCGGCCGTACACCGCCGAGCAGATGCACACGATGGGTGCGGTCAACGCCGTCATCGACCACGCCGACCTGGAAACCGAGGCCATCCAGTGGGCGTCGGAGATCAACGGGAAATCGCCTCAGGCACAACGGATGCTCAAGTACGCGTTCAACCTGCTCGACGACGGGCTGGTCGGCCAGCAACTGTTCGCCGGCGAGGCCACCCGGCTGGCCTACATGACCGATGAAGCCGTCGAGGGCCGCGACGCGTTCCTGGAGAAGCGGCCCCCCGACTGGAGCGCGTTCCCGCGGTATTTCTAGAGCTTGAGACGCCGAACGTCACGCCGGCGTGGCATCGGTCATCGAGCGCCACGCTGGCGTGATGTTCGCTGACGCGCCGCCACCTACACTCCTGACCTGTGAGTAAGAATCCCCTGCGCCGACTGGCCGAGCAGATCACGCTGAACTCGATGCGGCCGCCGATCACCGATTCGCTGAGGCTGTACCGGCCGGCGGCCAAGGCGGTCGAGCTGAAGGGCAAGCGGATCCTGCTGACCGGGGCCTCGTCCGGTATCGGCGAGAGCGCCGCCGAGCAGTTCGCCCGCCTCGGCGCCACCGTGATCGCCGTCGCCCGCCGCGAGGATCTGCTGCACGAGGTGGTCGGTCGCATCGCCGCCGACGGCGGCAACGCCGTCGCGATCCCCTGTGATCTGTCCGACCTGGACGCCGTCGACGCATTGGTCGCCGACGTCGATCAGCGTTTTGGCGGCGTCGACATCCTGATCAACAACGCCGGGCGGTCCATCCGCCGGCCGCTGGCCGAGTCGCTGGAACGCTGGCACGACGTCGAGCGGACGATGGTGCTCAACTACTACTCGCCGCTGCGGCTGATCCGCGGCATCGCGCCGGCAATGCTGCAGCGTGGCGACGGGCACATCATCAACGTGGCGACGTGGGGTGTGTTCAGCGAGGCGTCGCCGTTGTTCGCCGTTTACAACGCGTCCAAGGCCGCGCTGTCGGCAGTCAGCAGAGTGGCCGAAACCGAGTGGGCCAGAAAGGGTGTGAACTCGACCACGCTGTACTACCCGCTGGTGGCCACCCCGATGATCGCGCCGACCAAGGAATACCAGGGGCTGCCCGCACTGACCACGCACGAGGCCGCGGGCTGGATGATCACCGCGGCCCGCCACCGGCCGGTCCGGATCGCGCCGCGGATGGCGATCATCTCCCAGGCCTTGGACACCTTCGGTCCAGGTCTGGCCACCAACCTGATCAGACGCCAGCGGCTTCAACCCTGAAAGCCCTGAGAGCCGTGAAAGCCGTGCTAGACACGAAGGCATGGAGATCCTGGCGAGCCGGATGCTGTTCCGGCCCGCGGACTACGAGCGGTCGCTGACCTTCTACCGAGACGAACTCGGTCTCGCGATCTTCCGCGACTACGGCGCGGGCACA
>JBAWAV010000497.1:0-2189 GCA_049589475.1 Mycobacterium sp. | reverse complement strand
CCCTTGTCGAAGCCGACGCCCTCGGTGAATTCGAGCTCGGTGTTCAGCGTCGACGACTCTTCGACGCTGACAACGCCGTCGTGGCCGACCTTGGTCATCGCCTCGCCGACCAGCTCACCGAGATGCTCGTCGCGTGACGACACCGTGGCGACCTGCGCGATGCCCTTCTTTCCGGATACCGGCGTGGCCGATGCCAGCAGCGCCTCGGACACCGCGTCGGCGGCCTTGCTGATGCCCTGGCCGAGCGCGATCGGGTTGGCGCCGGCAGCGACGTTGCGCAGACCGTTCTTGATGATGGCCTGGGCCAGCACGGTCGCGGTGGTGGTGCCATCGCCGGCAATGTCGTTGGTCTTGGTCGCTACCGACTTGACCAGCTGGGCGCCCAGATTCTCGAACGGGTCTTCCAGGTCGATCTCGCGGGCCACGGTCACGCCGTCGTTGGTGACGGTCGGCCCGCCAAACGCCTTGGCCAGCACCACATGCCGGCCGCGGGGGCCCAGCGTCACGCGCACGGCGTCGGCGAGCTTGTCCACGCCGGCTTCCATAGCGCGCCGCGCGGTTTCGTCGAACTCAATCAGCTTGCTCATAGGTCTTTCTTGTCCCGTCTGGCTTGTGACCCCTGAATGGGCGATCCGCCCCGGAAATCACCCACGAGTTGACGCAGGTGTTCGCCGGGGCGGAACACGCCTTTAATTCGTCGGCAACGACCCGCTGCACTCGGCTTGGCCGAGCTTGCGGTCGCCGTTACCTACTTGTCGACGACGGCGAGTACGTCGCGAGCCGACAGGATCAGGTACTCCTCGCCGTTGTACTTGATCTCGGTGCCGCCGTACTTGCTGTAGATGACGGTGTCACCTTTCGACACGTCCAGCGGGATCCGCTTCGAGCCGTCCTCATCCCACCGGCCGGGGCCGACGGCGACGACTTTGCCCTCTTGGGGCTTTTCTTTAGCGGTGTCGGGAATGACCAGACCGGATGCGGTCGTGGTCTCGGCCTCATTGGCCTGTACGAGGATCTTGTCCTCGAGTGGCTTGATGTTCACGCTCGCCACGATTGGAGCCCTCCACTTAGTTAGCAGGTCCGGGGCGGTTGCCCCGATTTACCAGGTGTTTCGGCTCTCGTCCGTGCCCACACGTCGTCGTCGCGGGTGCCGACGCAGGGGGTTGTCCGATTGCCACCTAGCACTCTATACGTGCGAGTGCTAGCACTCAAGATCGGCCCGGTGCTTCTTCGCTGTCAGCTGACTTGGCCTTTTACCACCGGCAGTCCGGGGTCGCTGGCGACATCGAGTGCGGACGGCGACGCACCTGCGGCTATCAGGTGCGCGGCGAAGGAGGCGATCATCGCTCCGTTGTCGGTGCAGAGCCGCAGGCCGGGGATCCGCAGGGTCAACCCGGCAGCCGCGCAGCGCTCGGCGGCGAGCTCGCGCAGCCGTGAATTCGCGGCGACGCCACCCGCGATCAGCAGGGTGGAAACCCCCAGCTCGGTCGCCGCGCGCACCGCCTTCATCGTCAGCACGTCGGCCACTGATTCCTGGAAGCCCGCGGCGATGTCGGCGGTCGCCGCGTCCGGGTAACTCTCCACGTAGCGTGCGACAGCGGTCTTGAGCCCGGAGAAGCTGAACGCGTGCCGGTCGTCGCGAGGCCCGGTCATGCCGCGGGGAAACACGATCTTTTCCCGATCGCCGGTCCGGGCCAGCTCGTCGAGCACCTTGCCGCCCGGATAACCCAGCCCCAGCAGCCGGGCCACCTTGTCGTAGGCCTCCCCCGCCGCGTCGTCGACGGTGCTGCCTAATTCGACGATCGGCTCGCCGAGTGACCGGACATGCAGCAGGTGGGTGTGACCGCCGGACACCAGCAGTGCGACGCTTTCCGGCAGCGGCCCGTGCTCGTAGACATCGGCGGCCAGATGCCCGCCCAAATGGTTCACGGCATAGAACGGCACGTCCCAGGCCGCCGAATACGCCTTCGCCGCGGCGACTCCCACCAGCAGCGCGCCGGCCAGGCCCGGCCCGATAGTGGCCGCGACGATGTCGGGTTTGGCCAGGCCCGCCGCGGCCAGCGCCCCTCGCATCGCTGGACCGAGCGCTTCCAGGTGGGCCCGCGACGCGATCTCGGGCACGACGCCGCCGAACCGGACGTGTTCGTCGACGCTGGACGCCACCTCGTCGGCCAGCAAGGTCACGGTGC
>JBAWAV010000496.1:0-2214 GCA_049589475.1 Mycobacterium sp. | reverse complement strand
GTACTCACCCGGGTGGTTCGTCTTCGCGTTCCTGCGCCGCCTGGCCACCCTGGAAGCCGCCATCTCACTGCCGGTCCGCCCCTTCCCGGCCCGGCTGCCGGCCAGGAAGACAGCCGCCCCGTCCGAGCCCGTCCCGGTCCGCGGGCCCAGCGGCGTGAGCGTCGGCGCCGATCAGCGCTGATCCGTTCTGGCCGCCTCCCGGCTTGGTGGCGGCCAGGAAGGTGGCCGGCACACCCATCGTTGGCCTGATCGCCAGCCGGAGGACGACCGCTGGTTACCCGGGGTGGCCAGGCTGATGGTCATGTCTGCGACGGGGGCGGCGCGGGGGGCCTGGTTCAGCGCCGCGATGGCGGCCGCCGCGGGCCGGCTCCCGTTGGGCCTGGACCGGGTGGTGTCCGCGCGCCTGCTCGGCTACGGGGTCATCTCCACGATCAGCTTCAGTGTGGACCTGGCCCTGCTGACCGCGTTCCACGGCGGGCTGAGGTGGCCGTTGCCGGCCGCTATCACCACCGCCTACGTCCTGGCCTCCGGTCTGGGCTACCTGCTCAACCGGGCGCTGAACTTCCGTTCGCACGGCGCGGTCGGTCCCCAGCTGACGGCCTACGCGGTCGTGGTGACGGTGAACTACCTGGCCCTGATCCTCGGCGTGAGCACCGGGCTGGCCGCGCTGGGCCTGGACTACCGGCTGGCCCGGCTCACCGCGGCCGCCTGCGAGTGCGTGTACATGTACTCCGCCATGCGCTGGCTCGTGTTCCGCGACGCCGGGCCCGCAGGCCGGGGAACCCCGGGTCGGGGAACCGCACACCCGGGAACCGCACACCCGGGAACCCCGGCCGACCCGGTGCCCGTGATTACCGCCCCGCCGCGTGAAGATGACGCAGCACCTCAGAGTACGAGCTGACCAGGCCCTTCTCGCAGTAGAGCAGGCCGGCCTGGGCGCAGAAAGCCCGGACCACGGTGCGGCACCGGCGCAGCGCCGGCCGGGGCATGGCCGGGAACAGGTGATGCTCGATCTGGTAGTTGAGGCCGCCAAGCAGGGTCTCGGTCAGCCATCCGCCGCGGACGTTGCGCGAGGTGAGCACCTGCTGGCGGAGGAAGTCCAGGCTGTCCTCCTCGCTCAGCACCGGCATGCCCTTGTGGTTGGGCGCGAAGGCACAGCCCAGGTAGAGCCCGAACAGACCCTGCTGGATGGCGATAAACGCCAGGGCCCGGGGCCAGGACAAGACCAGCAGGATGGCCGTGAGATACCCGGCGCCGTGAGCGAAGAGCAGCAGGCCCTCCAGCCACCGGCGGCGGACCGGGCCGGCCAGCACCGCGCGCACGCTGATCGCGTGCATGCTCAGCGCCTCAAGCAGCAGCATGGGGAAGAACAGGTACGCCTGGTACCGGGCCAGCAGCCGGGCGGCTCCCCGGCGCCCGCGGGCCTGGCCGGGGGTGAAGGCGATCGCCCCGATGGCGATGTCGGGGTCCTTGCCCGCCTGGTTGGGGTACGCGTGGTGCCGGTTGTGCTTGCCGGTCCACCACCCGAAGCTCAGGCCGATCAGCAGGTTGCCATGGACCAGGCCGACCACGTTGTTGGCCCGGCGCGAGCGGAAGATCTGCCGGTGCCCCGCCTCGTGGCCCAGGAAGCCGATCTGGCCGAACACGGCCGCGAGGTAGACCGCGACCAGGAGCTGGTACCAGGAGTCGCCCAGCGCGGCGAAGGCCGCCCATCCCCCGGCGAACAGGACCGCCAGGATGATGATCTTGATGGTGTAGTAGCGCGGCCGCCGCTCCATCAGGCCCTCCTGCCGGATCTGGCGGCGCAGCTCGGCGAAGCCGCCGCCGGGAGCCCCGGGATCAGCCACCGGGACCAGCAGGCCGGTCACCGGGACCAGCGGGCCGGCCGGCGGGGCCCCTGCATCGCTCATGTCAGTCACGTCCCCTGTCCGGTTCGGGATCGGTGCTGTGCCCACGCAGGTCATGCCACCACTCCGCCAGGGCCAGCTGCAGCAGTCCCGGCAGCAGGTCCCGGGACCGCCTGACCATCCAGCCGGTTCCCTTGGTAGCCATCCAGTGGGCCTGGCGCCAGGCGCTCGGCTCGGGGTTGGCCGGCTCGGGATCGGGCGGGACCAGCGGGGGCATGCCCCGCTCGGCAAGCCGCTCCGCGAACATCCGGGCCAGCATCCGGTGCCCGCGCTCGCTGGGGTGCAGCCGGTCCACTCCCCACATCCG
>JBAWAV010000495.1:0-9734 GCA_049589475.1 Mycobacterium sp. | reverse complement strand
TGGCCACCCGAATGCTGGTGCCGCGTTCGCATTACGACCAGGCCGTCGAGGTCGCCTCGGCGACGTTCGGCGCTCTCGCAGTCGGCGACCCCGCGGACGCGAATACGTTCTGCGGGCCGCTGGTGTCGGCCAAGCAACAGGCCCGGGTGTTGGGCTATATCGAGAAGGCGAAGACCGACGGTGGTCGGATCACTGCGGGTGGCGGCGTGCCGGAGGGTCTGGATCGCGGATTCTTCGTGGCACCGACCGTCGTCGCGGACGTGGCCCCGGACCACACGATCTTCCAGGAGGAGGTCTTCGGCCCGGTGTTGTCCATCACTCCGTACGACGGTGGTGACGACGGCGCCGTCGAGATGGCGAACAACTCCACTTACGGACTGGCCGGCGGCATCCACGGCTCTGACGAGCGGGCCATGGCAGTTGCCCGCCGTATCCGCACCGGCTCGCTGATGATCAACAGCGGCATGTTCTACGGCGCCGACGCCCCGTTCGGTGGATACAAGATGAGCGGCATCGGCAGGCAGAACGGCATCGAGGGCTTTGAGCAGCACCTGCAGACCAAGACGATCGGCTATCCGCTGTGAGCGACATCCTCAGTGGAATCCGAGTTGTCGAGCTGGCGGCGTGGACGTTCGTTCCCGCTGCCGGCGCGGTGCTTGCCGACTGGGGCGCCGACGTCATCAAGATCGAGCACCCCGAAACCGGCGACCCCCAGCGTGGCCTGATCAGCTCCGGGATCGTCACCGGCGCAGGGGGAGTCAATCACTTCGTCGAGCAGCCCAACCGCGGCAAGCGCAGTATCGGGCTGGACACCTCCACCCCGGAGGGGTTGGAGCTGCTGATGAAGCTGATCGAAACCGCCGACGTCTTCGTCACGAACCTGCTGCCGGATTCGCGCCAGCGGATGGGGATCGACGTCGAGCAGGTGCGGGCGCGCAATCCGAAGATCATCTACGCCCGCGGCCACGGTTACGGCATCCGTGGCGACCTCGCCTCGCAAGGCGGCTTCGACCTGGCTGCCTATTGGGCGCGCGGCGGCATCGGCGATGCCTATTCGGCCGGAGACGGCTCCTACCCGCCGATTCAGCGGCCGGCGTTCGGTGACTCTTACGGCGGGCTGGCGATCGCGGGCGGTATCGCGGCGGCCCTGGTGAAACGTGAGCGCACCGGCGAGCCGTCGGTGGTCGACGTGTCGTTGCTCAACGCCGCGATCTGGCAGTTGGGTCCGGACATCGTGGGGTCGGGTGTCACGGGTCAAGACATCCCGAAGTTCAACCTGGACGAAATGCCCAACCCGGTGGCCAGCATCTACAAGACGCGCGACAACCGGTTCATCGCGTTCGTGCTGCTGCAGGCCGACCGATTCTGGGCGGATTTCTGCACCCGACTGGGCCGCGCCGATCTGATCGAGGACGAGCGGTTCTCCAGCGCGGTGGCGCGGTTCGGCAACCGTAAGGAATGCATCGGCGAGTTGCGCAATGCCTTTGAGTCCCACGATCTCTCACACTGGGAGAAGGCATTCGCCGGTTTCGATGGGGTGTGGGACATCATGCATACCGCTCATGAGGTGCACAGTGATCCGCAGGTGATCGCGAACGGGTATCTGCCCAAGGTTGCCGATGCGAACGACAACAAGTTCGCGCTGGCGGCCAGTCCCGTGCAGTTCGACGAGACGCCCTTGGACCTGACGTGTGCGCCGGCCCACGGTGAGCACACCGACGCGCTGCTCGCCGAACTCGGCTTCAGCGAGGACGAGATCATCGAGTTCAAAATCAATTCGGTTGTGCTGTAGTGAGTTCGGAGGAACTTGCGCGGCGCTTCCTGCATGTCAATCTCAACTGTGAATCGCTGGACGCCACCGAGCGTGTCTATGTCGGGCAACTCGGGCTCTCGCCGCGCATGCGCACCGACGCCAAAGTTGCGACCGACGGCAGCATCCTCGGCATTGACGGCGAAACGTTCTGCGAGACATCGTTTCTCTACGACTCGCGAGGCGGCCGTGCCGGCTGCGCATTGGAGGCCATCGAATTCCACAAGCCGGCGCTGAAAGCCGACCCAAGCAACGACCCGACTCGCCCCGGCATCCGGTCGACCCTGCTGACCGTGGCCGATCTCGATGGGACCGTCACAGCGTTGCGCGACGCCGGGATCACCGTGAGTGGGCCGGTCGACGGCCTGATCTCCGGCTCCAAATCGGTTCTCGCGCTTGATCCCGACGGCGCAGTCATCGAGCTCGCCGAAGCGCCGAGCGACAAACCGGGGGCGGTGTTCGCCGGAATCCGCATCGCCGCCATCGACGCGGTGGCCACCGGAGAATTCCTCACCGCGATCGGCTTCGCCGAGGTGGCGGCGCCGGCACAGGTCGACGTAGCCGGCGAGCAACTCGCGCCCAGCGGGTCGTCTGATCCCGTTCGGTGCACGGTGTCGCGTTTCGCCCTCGCCGAGGATGCGCATCAGTTCAGCCTCACCGTCGTGGAACATCCCGACACCCGCACGGCGGATCCGGTGCCGTGGGGCGGGAATCATCAAGGGCTGTACCGGTGCGCGCTGCGGGTGGAAAACACCGAGGCGGCCATGTCGTTGGTCCCGGATTCGGTTGAGGTGATGGGTGATCCGGTCTGGTGCCCGTTGCCCGGAACGAAGATCGACGGGCTCTACATTTCTTTCCTGCGTTCGCCCGACGGGGTGGTCTTCGAATTCGTCGAGCGGCCGCTGAAGTACTTCACTCCGGCAAAGGGTTGAGCGTTGGATCTGGGCGTGCGCGGCAAGGGTTATGTCGTCGTCGGTGGAACCGCGGGCATGGGGCTGGCCGCAGCGCGGGCGCTGGCCCGCGAGGGTGCGTCGGTCGTGGTGGTCGGGCGTGACGCCGAGCGGGGCAAGAACGCCGCCGAAGAACTCGTCGCCGCGGGCGCGGCCGCGGCGCACGTCCTGGCCTCCGACGTGAGTCAGCCCGGAGCGGCAGTGGCCGCCGTCGACGAAGCGGCGCGGATACTTGGCCGGCTCGACGGCATCGCCATCACCATGGGCACCGCCGGCATGATGCCCATCGACTCGGACGACGAGGCCTGGGACACCGCGTTTCACGACGTCCTGCTGGCGACCACCCGCAGCGTGCAAGCCGCGCTACCGCACCTCGCGGTCAACGGCGGCGCAATCGTGACCACCGCCGCGTATTCAGCCCGCTCGCCGCACGAGCCTCGGCTGCCATACGCGAGTCTCAAGGCTGCCGTTGCCACATTCACCCGCGGCATCGCACGCACCCACGGGAAATCGGGCATCCGGGCGAACAGCGTTGCCCCCGGCGCCGTGGAAACCGATGCGCTGCATGCCGTCCGCGGATACGTCGCCGAAAGCAAGGGCTATCCCTACGAGGAGGCACTCGAGCGGGCGCTGGTGGAGGACTTCGGGTTCGACGCCGCGCTCGGCCGTCCCGGCCAGCCCGACGAGATCGGCGCGCTGATCGCCTTCTTGCTGTCCGACATCTGTGCGTTCGTCACCGGGCAGACCATCTACGCCGACGGTGGCGCGCCGTAGTCAGGCCGTCGGCAGCGGTCCGGCCAGCCCGCGGGGAGAGGTGCCGTAGAGCCAGCTGACGGCCTGTCCGATCTCCGAAAAGGTCAGGCCTGTACCGTCTTTGGCGTGGTAGGCGCCGGGTGCTTCGGTGAACCCCTCGATGCGGGTCAGCTTGTCGCCGTTGACGCGCAGGATCTGCCCGGTCAGCCAGGACGACTGCGCTGATTGCAGCCACGCCACCACGGCGGAGCTGCGGGCGGGATCCAGCGCGGGATCGTCGGCACGCGCAGCGAACACGTCGGCGGTCATCCGCGACGCGGCCAGTGGCGAGATCGCGTTGACCGCAACACCGTAACGCTGCGCCTCCATCGCGGTGACGACGGTGAGGTTGGCGATCGCAGCTTTGGCCGCGCCGTAAGCGCTCTGCCCGACATTGCCCCACAGGCCCGCGCCGGACACCGTGTTGACGATGTGGGCGTCGATCGGGTTGCCTGCCTTGAACTGAGCGCGCCAGTACTCGCAGGCATGTCGGGTGACGGCGAAGGTGCCCTTGAGGTGGACGGCGATGACGGCGTCCCAGTCGGCCTCGCTGGCGGCGGCCACCATCGAATCACGCAGGATGCCTGCGTTGTTCACCACGCCGGTGAGCGAGCCGAACGTGTCGACGGCGGTCGACACCATGTCGGCGACGTCGTCCCACGCTGACACCGAACCCGTGTGTGCGACGGCCTTTCCGCCAGACGCTTCGATTTCCGCGACGACGTCGGCCGCGGGGCCTGCGCCGTCACCGCTGGAACCGTCCTTGCCGACACCAGGATCGTTCACGACGACGGCGGCGCCCTGCTTGGCCAACTCGAGGCAGTGGCCGCGGCCGATACCGCGTCCGCCTCCGGTGACCAGGACGACCTTGCCGGTCAAGGGGCCTTCAGGCATTGCGCGTTATCTCCTTCACTCCGTGAACAATTCGGCAATCAACGTACGGCGCTGTGACCAGTCCGCTGCGCGCAGGTCGACGTGTCCGGACTCGGTGACGATCAGGTCGACGTCGTGGGCGGGCGTGGAGGCGGGCCGGCTGAGCCGCTCGACAAGCGGCGAGCGCCCGTTCACTCTCGTTGGAACAGCGATGATCGAGAGTCCACCGTTGCTCATTCGGGCCGCGGCGCAATAGTCGGGATGCCCGCCGATGCCACCGATCACCTTGGCGCCCACACCTTCGACGTTGATCTGCCCGTACTGGTCGATCTCAATGGCGGTGTTTACCGCGACCAGCGGCAGTCCGCGTGACAGCCGGGTGAGGTCGTGGGTGTAGTCGAGCCCCCGCAGGATGGGACGCCCGTCGGCCCAGTCATAGAGCGAGTCGCTGCCCAGTAGATATGTCGCCGAAGGGGTCTCGGCAAGTAGGCCGCGCCGGTCGAGGTCGACGACGGCGTCGGTCAACAGCCCGGTGTCGATGTGCAACGGCACCTGTGCCCGTCGCAGCAGTGCGGTGCCGAGTTGCCCTGGCCCGTACTGGATCCGGGCGCCTTCGGGGAACAACTGCAGCACTGCGTCGGCGAGCGCGTCGTGAATCGGCTCGGGCTCGCGCTCCGGGACTCGCGCCGGTCCACTCCCGACGGTGCCCAGCACCTCGACGCCCGACGGGTCGAGTTCGGGGCTGGCATCTGCGGCGGGAGCCGAGGTATCGATGACCGCGAGAGTCTTTGTCCCGCTGTCGATTACCTTATGCTGCCAGGATACCTCGGTTCCGAAATGCAGCGCGTCATCCCGACGTACCAGCCGGGTGAGCAGCACGTCGGGCCGCAGTGTGTCGGCCAGCAGAGCGGGAATCGCCGCCAGCCGCGTCGGCAGGAACCGCGCCTTCGGGCTCGCGAGCACCTCGCGTACGCCCCACCCGGGCATCAACGCCACCACGTCGGCGAACGCGTCCGCATCCAGGCCGTCGATCGGGGCGGGCAGCCAGCCGAGCACCAGCCGCACCGAGCCGACTTCGGCGGCGGTGGCGCTCAGCGTCGCGCCGACCGACGCGCCGTCGTCGAGGCAGCGCAGTGCGCCCACACCGTCGCCGAGGGCAACCGTCATCCCTGGGCGCAGCACGGCGCGCAGCGCGGCGGTGAAGTCGGCCGCGGTCAAACTTGCTGTCATTTCGGTTCTTTGGGAAGCCCGAGCACCCGTTCGCCGAGGATGTTGCGCTGGATCTCGCTGGTGCCGCCGAGAATCGTCTGCGCCCGCCCGACCAGCATGTGGTGTACCAGGTCGTCGTCCTCGGGGTCGGTGCAGGCGTCGGTGCCCAGCACCTCGGTCGCCATATCGCCCAGGTCTTGATCGGTCTCCGAGGTCATCAGCTTGAGCACCGAGAAGGCCGGCGACGTCAGGTCGCCCGAGTCGATGGCGCGCTGCCAGGTGTAGCGCAGCAGCCACATCCTGGCCCACAGCCGGGTCATCGACCTCGACAGCACCGGGTCGAGCATGTCGTGATCACGGGCCGCATCGACCATGCGCTCGTGCAACCGGAACATCGAGACCGCCTGCGAACCCAACGTCAGGCGCTCACGGCCCAGCGTCACCATCGCCACCGTCCAGCCCTGACCGACGTCGCCGATCAGCGCATCGTCGCCGAGTTCGGCGCCGTCGAAGAAGACCTCGTTGAACTTGCTTTCACCGTCCATCTGCGTCAGCGGGCGCACCGTGACCCCCGGGATGTCCATGGGCACAACGAACATCGACAGTCCACGGTGCTTGTCCGGACCGGTGCGGGCTAGCAGCAGCCCGAAGCGGGCCGATGCGGCCGCCGAACTCCACACCTTCTGGCCATCGATTCGCCAACCGGTGGCGGTGCGTTCGGCCCGGGTGCGAACACCGGCGAGGTCTGAACCGGCGCCGGGCTCGGAGAAGAGCTGGCACCAGACGTCGTCGCCCAATCTGATCGGCGCCAGGTAGCGATCCTGCTGCTCCTGGCTGCCGAACTTGATCAGCACCGGACCGACCAGATCGGCACCGGTGATGTTCAGTTGACGCGGCACGTCGGCCCGCGCGCACTCCTCGGCAAAGACGGCCTGGTACGCCACGGTCGCTGCGGCACCACCGAACTCACGGGGCCAGCTCAGGCAGGCGTAGCCGTGGTCGGCGAGGTAGCGGTGCCAGGTCCGGCCGGGCTCGACATCGTCCGCGGTGGGCGTGGGCCCATAGTTTCGCAGCCCGGCAGGCCGCGGTGCGTTGTCCAGGAACGAGCGGATTTCCGCGCGCACCGGGTCCAGGTCGTTGACGACCTCGGGGGAAGCCGACACCTGAGTCGACGGGCCCAGCGCCGACAGCCGGTCCCAGTGCTGGCCCGGAGTGCCGAACACGACCTCATCCGTGCGGGCCCGCCGGAAGTACAGGTGTGCGGAGTCCTCCCAGGTGAAGCCGATGCCGCCGTGAATCTGGACGTTCGCTTTCGCCGCGTTGCGCAGCGCCTCCGAGCACACCGCCTTGGCCATGCTGGCCCGCCAGTCCGCTTCGCCGGCGGCCGCGCCATCCACGTCGTCGAGCGCATCCAGGGCCGCCTGCGAGGCCGACCGCGCCCACTCCAGATCGACCAGCATGTCGGCGCATTTGTGCTTGATGGCCTGGAAGCTGCCGATCTGCCGTCCGAACTGCTCGCGCGTGCGGGCGTAGTCGGTGGCGATCTCGAGTACCCGCTCGCAAGCGCCGACCTGTTCGGCCGACAGCACCGCCAGTGCAATGTCGACATTGCGGTCGACGACATCGCCGAGTGGGCCGTCGCCAGACAGCCGCAGCGCCGGTGCAGAGCTCAGCGTGATGGTGGCCATCGGTCGGGTGCCATCGAGCACGCGTTCGGCCTCGGCGACGACGCCGTCGACTGCGGGATCGAGCAGGAACACTGCCGGCTCGCCATCCTCTGCGACGGCAGCCACGATGAGGTCGTCGGCCGCGGAACCGCCGAGCACGTGGCGCACTATGCCGTCGACACTCCAGCCGTCCCCGGATCGGGCGGCGCACAGCGTCACCGCGGACGGACGCCACAACCCACCGTCGCCGGTGAGAGCTGCAGCGGCGGTGCGACGACCCTCGATGAGTCCCGTGAGTCGCTTGTCCGCGTCAGGGTCGTTCTCGGTCAGGTCGAGCAGCAGGCCGGTGGCCAGCACCGTGGAACTGACGAATGGCACCGGGGCCAGCGCGCGGCCGAGCTCGTGGGCGACCACACCCAGCGCGGACGCGCCGTAGCCTGCGCCGCCGAGGTGCTCGGGCAGCGCGATGGCGGCCACCCCGACCTGGTTGCACAGCACGTCCCACAGCGCGGTGTCGAAGCCGGAGCTTCCGTCTGCTTCGCCGTACGCTACGGCGCGCACTCGCTCCTCGGTTGCCAGTCGCTCGCAGGCCGAGCGCACGGATTGTGCGAGTTCCTGACGTTCGTCAGCGGACAACGCCGTCATCGGGTTCCTCCTGCGATCTGCCGGGCCAGCTCGGACTTGGCGACCTTGCCGAGCCCGGTCAGCGGGAACTCGTCGACCAGGACGAGCCGCTCGGGCCACTTCTGCTTCATCAGCCCGCGTTCGTCGAGGAACGTGCACAGCTCATCCAGGGTGACGTCACGATGGCGTGGCGAACGACGGACCACCGCGCACACCAGCTCACCGCGCAGTTCGTCGGGCTGGCCGAGCACGGCGATCTCGTCGACCAGCGGGTGGGCCAGCAGTTCGTTCTCGATCTCGTCAGGGGCAACATTCTCGCCCTTGCGGATGATCAGATCCTTCGTGCGGCCGGTGACCACGATGCGCCCGTCCGGACGGAGGTGGCCCCGGTCGCCGCTGCGGAACCACCCGTCCTCGCTGAGCGCGTCAGCCCACTGGTCGTGCTGCAGGTATCCCGGTGTCAGGTTGGCGCCGCGCAACTCGATCTCGCCGCTCGCGGCGATCCGCACCTGCGATCCAGGGATAGGCCGCCCCGCGCTGTTGGCCAGTTGCTCGTCGGTGTCGGTGGCTTCGCTGACGCAGATCATTGGCGCCTCGGTCATCCCGTAGGCGTGTACGACGGGTACGCGCAGATGTTCCCGCACCTGCTTGTGCACCTCGGGCGGACAAGGGGCACCCCCGCCGATCAGCATCCGCAGCGACGGCACGAGCAATTCGGTTGTCGGCGCGGCCAATTGGGCGGCTACGAGCATCTGGTAGAACGCGGTGCTCGCTCCGGTCACCGTTACCTGGTGCTCGGCAAGCACGCGGGGCAGGTCGGGTGCGGAAACTTTAGGGATGAGCACCACCGGAAAGTCGGCGAACAGAGCGGTGGCGAGATAGACCATGCCGCCGATGTGCGCGATGGGAAAGGCGATCGTCCCGACTTCCCGAGGATGGGTGCCCACACCGAGATGGGTGGCGAAGCCGCTGGCCGCGCTGAGCAAGGTGGCGTCGCAGTGGCGGACGGCTTTCGGGCGTCCGGTGGTGCCCGACGTGAAGTACACCCAGCGCGGCTCCGCCGGGGAGTGGGTTGTTTCGTGCACATCGCGTGCTGCCGGGGACGTCTGGAGCCTGCGAACGAAGTCGGAAGGCACCGTGACAGTAGGTATCCCAGGTGGGGCGTTTTCAGCCGTCGACTCGTCGACCAAGAGGATGTCCGCGCGCGCGACATCGACTGCCGCACACACCTCCCGGCGCCGATAGAGGTGCAACACCGGGGCCTGCGTGACGGGCAGGTGTGCCAGCGCCAGCATCACCACCGCGGCGTTGACGTGTGAGGGCAGTTGCCAGGCGACCGTCATGCCAGGACGCACACCGGCATCTGCCAACCATCCGGCGGCGGCCGATGCCAGCTCGGCTACCTGCGACACGGTGAGTGTCTCGCCGGCGACGTCGCGCAGCAGCGGACGATCCGGCCGGCTGGCGGCGCACTCATCCAGCAGCCCGGCGATGGTGCCAGCCGTCACCGCGTATCTCCCGTCGTACCCGCCGTCAGCCCACGCGCGGGCCGGGCGTGAATGTGATCGGGAGCTTGCGTACCGCATACACCTCGCCGGCGTCCTCGAATCTTTGGTATTCGCCGGCGAGTGCGAAGTCGGGCAGCCGCTTGAGTACCTGGGTGATCATCACGTCGAACATCAGCTTGGCGTAATGCGAGCCTAGACAGCGGTGCATGCCCACGCCGAAAGCCATGTGTTTCTTGGCATTCGGACGATCGAGGTCGAGTTCGTCGGGGTTCTCGAACATCGCGGGGTCACGGTTGGCCGC
>JBAWAV010000494.1:0-3651 GCA_049589475.1 Mycobacterium sp. | reverse complement strand
AGCGATGAGGAGGAGCGGCGCAGATGACAACCGTGGAAACCCTGCTGAACGACCCGGACACCGCAGGGGTGTGGAACCTCGATCGCGACCGCTCGACGGTTGGCTTCAAGATCAAGAACTTCTGGGGCCTGATCAACGTCAAGGGCAGGTTCACCGACGTCGACGGCGACGGTCAGGTCACCGGCAAGGGCGCCGTCTTCGGCCGCCTCGACATCGGGGTTGCCTCGCTGCGAACCGGGATCGGCAAACGCGACGAGCACCTGCGCTCGGCCGACTTCTTCGACGTGGAGCGGTTCCCGCAGGTGAGTGTCGTGGTGACTGCCGTGGAGCCGGGCGCGGCGAACGCCGCCGATCTGCGGGCAACGTTCACCATCAAAGGGGTCACCGCCGAGGTGCCACTGCCGGTCCAGATCAGCGCGCTCGACAACGGCTCGGTACGTGTCTCGGCAAAGACCGAGGTCGACCGGGACCAGTTCGACATCGGCTGGAACCAGCTCGGCATGGTCGGGAAGACGGCGACGGTATCGGCCGACGCGTACTTCGTGCGGGCGGCGCGCTAACGATCGCCGGGCACGACCCGATTGCCCGGCTCCTTCTCGGGCCACTGCGCGGCCCGCATAGTCGCCGGGCACCGGCTTAATTGCCCGGCTCCTTCTCGGGCCACTGCGCGGCCCGCATCGTCGCCGGGCAGTACCATCTGGATCGTGCCTGACAGCAGCCCCTTGCGGATCCTCGTGTACAGCGACAATGCCCAGACCCGGCAGAACGTCATGCTGGCGTTGGGTAAGCGGGTGCATCCGGATCTGCCCGAGCTGAGCTACGTCGAGGTCGCGACCGGACCGGTCGTCACCCAGCAGGTGGACGCCGGGGGCATCGATCTGGCCATCCTCGACGGCGAAGCAACTCCCGAAGGCGGGATGGGCATCGCCAAACAGCTCAAGGACGAAATCGACCACGGACCGCCGATCGTGGTGCTGACCGGCCGGCGCGACGATGTCTGGCTGGCCAAGTGGTCGCGGGCCGAGGCCGCGGTCCCCCAGCCCATCGACCCGATCCGGCTCAGCCGGACCGTGCTCGAGTTGCTGCGCGCGCCGGTTCAGTAGTCCCGGTCCGGGACGCCGGACACGATCAGGCCCGTCCATCGGGCGAGACGGGCATAGGTCGCCGGCTTCGACTTGCGAGTAGCCGAAACGGCCTTAGGCTCTTGGTAATTGCTGCACGAAAAGTAGCCTTCACGGCTTCGTGTTCGCGTTCGAACTGACCACCCATTAGTTGTGCTAGAGGTCACAACTAGACTGCTGAGCGCGGGACCACACACGGTCGCTAGGCTGTGGTTGCGCTCACAGTCCAGCCCATAGATCACAGTGAGGGAGCGTCTTCGCGGGATGAATCTCTATCTACCGATCCTCGTGCTCGGGGGGATCGCCGCCGCCTTCGCCCTTGGCTCGGTTGCGATCGCCCAAGTCACCGGCCCCGCGCGCTTCAACCGGGCGAAGCTCGAGGCGTACGAGTGCGGGATCGAGCCCAGCGACCAGCCGGCCAACGCGCCGCACGCGGGCAGTGGCCAACGGTTCCCGGTGAAGTACTACCTGACCGCGATGTTGTTCATCGTCTTCGACATCGAGATCGTGTTCCTGTACCCGTGGGCGGTCAGCTATGACCGACTCGGCATGTTCGCGCTGATTGAAATGGTGGTGTTCATGCTCACCGTCTTCGTGGCCTACGCGTATGTGTGGCGCCGCGGCGGCTTGACTTGGGATTGAGGTAAGGCGTGGGCATCGAAGAGAAACTGCCGAGCGGTTTCTTGCTGACGACCGTCGAGCAACTGGCGGGTTACTTTCGCAAGAGTTCGTTGTGGCCGGCCACATTCGGATTGGCCTGCTGCGCGATCGAGATGATGGCCACTGCGGGGCCACGTTTCGACATCGCACGGTTCGGCATGGAGCGGTTCTCGGCGACACCGCGGCAGGCCGATCTGATGATCGTCGCCGGCCGGGTCAGCCAGAAGATGGCACCGGTGCTACGTCAGATCTACGACCAGATGGCCGAGCCCAAATGGGTTCTGGCGATGGGCGTCTGCGCATCATCGGGCGGCATGTTCAACAACTATGCGATCGTGCAGGGCGTGGACCACGTTGTCCCGGTCGACATCTACCTGCCCGGCTGCCCGCCGCGCCCCGAGATGCTGCTGTACGCAATCCTCAAGCTGCACGACAAGATTCAAGAAATGCCGTTGGGCGTCAACCGCGAACAGGCCATCGCCGAGGCCGAACAGGCCGCGCTGGCCGTCAGGCCGACCATCGAGCACCTCGGGCTGCTGCGATGAGTTCACCCGAACACGACCCGAAGCGGGCGGCCAGCGAAGTGGGCGGGGCGCCGGTCGACACCGAGCAATCCGGCCCCGAGGTGATCGGCGTGCGCCGCGGCATGTTCGGCGTTCGCGGCACCGGTGACACATCGGGCTACGGACGGCTGGTCCGCCAGGTCACCATCGACGACGGCAGCCCGCGCCCGTACGGCTTCTATTTCGACGAGGTCGTCGACCGGCTGACCGAAGCGCTCAAAGCCGACGACGACGTCGAAATCGGCGACGCCGTCGAGAAAGTCGTCGTCTATCGCAACGAGCTCACGCTGCACGTGCGCCGCGAATTTCTTCCGCAGGTCGCCCGTCGGCTGCGCGACGACCCACAGCTGCGTTTCGAATTGTGTCTGGGCGTCAACGGTGTGCACTACCCGGACGAGACTGGACGCGAACTGCACGCGGTGTACCCGCTGTCGTCGATCACCCACACTCGCCGCGTTCGCCTGGAAGTGGCTGCGCCAGACAGTGATCCACACATCCCGTCGCTGTTCACCATCTACCCGACCAACGACTGGCACGAGCGCGAGACCTATGACTTCTTCGGCATCATCTTCGACGGCCACCCCTCGTTGACCCGGATCGAGATGCCCGACGACTGGGAAGGGCATCCGCAGCGCAAGGATTACCCGCTCGGCGGCGTGCCAGTGGAATACAAAGGCGCGAAGATTCCCCCGCCGGACCAGCGGAGGTCGTACAACTGATGAGCGAAACCATAGTGGCTGTCACAGGCCAGGATTGGGACCAGATCGTCGAGGCGGCACGCAAGGGCGAGCCCGGCGAACGCATCGTGGTGAACATGGGGCCCCAACACCCGTCCACCCACGGCGTCCTGCGGCTGATCCTGGAGATCGAAGGCGAGACCGTCACCGACGCCCGCTGCGGAATCGGCTACCTGCACACCGGAATCGAGAAAAACCTCGAGTACCGGTACTGGACGCAGGGCGTCACGTTCGTGACCCGGATGGACTACCTGTCACCTTTTTTCAACGAGACCGCCTTCTGCCTCGGCGTCGAGAAGCTGCTCGGCATCACCGACGAAATCCCGGAACGCGTCAACGTCATCCGGGTGATGATGATGGAGCTCAACCGGATCTCTTCGCACCTGGTCGCTTTGGCGACCGGCGGTATGGAGTTGGGCGCGATGACGCCGATGTTCGTCGGATTCCAGGGTCGCGAGATCATCCTCACGCTGTTCGAGTCGATCACCGGGCTGCGGATGAACAGCGCCTACATCCGGCCCGGCGGCGTCGCGGCGGACCTGCCACCCAACGCGCAGACCGAGATCGCCG
>JBAWAV010000493.1:0-1833 GCA_049589475.1 Mycobacterium sp. | reverse complement strand
GACGGGAACTGTGCGGCAGATCGAACCAGACGTGCAGGTCCTGGACCTCGAGCAGGCTCAAATCGCGTCCGGCCCCCTTCCGACGAGCGGGCGCAGCCGCCACCGGCGCACCGACAGGTTGGCCGCCTTCAGCCGGGGGTTCAGCGCGTCCTCGACGGCCTGGCCGAACAGGAAGCAGCCCACGATGACGGCGGCGATGACGAACCCGGCGGGCACAATGGCCCACCAGGCGCCCGAGGAAATCGCGGTCCGCTGGAACGCGTTCTCCAGGATCGTGCCCCAGGTGGTGACGGTCGGGTCCTCCAGGCCGAGGAAGGCCAGCGCGGTCTCCAGGTAGATCGCGATCGCGATGGTAAGCACCGTGTTGGCGATGAGCAGCGGGCCGACCTGGGGCAGGATGTGCTTCCAGATGATCCGCGCGTTGCTGGCCCCGAGAGCCCGGGTGCGTTTCACGTACACCCGCTCCCGCAGGCTCATGACCTGGGCCCGGATGATCCGCGCGGTCGAGGTCCACTCCAGGATCCCGATCACCATGATCACGTGGAACAGGCTGGCTCCCCACACGTCAGCGATGACGATCATGAGCACCAGGTCCGGGATGACCAGCAGGTAGTCGGTGATGCGCATCAGCCCGATGTCGATCCAGCGGCCGAAGTACCCGGACAGGATCCCGACCCCGCCGCCGATGATCATCGCGACCAGGGTGGCCGCGAACCCGACCACCAGGGAGATCCGGCCGCCCTGCATGAGCTCGCTGAGCATGTCGATGCCGCCGTCGTCGCAGCCGAGCCAGTGCGCGCCGGACGGTGGCGCGTACACCGCGCAGGTCTGCTGGGTGATGCTGTACGGCGAGATGTACGGCGCCACGATCGACAGCAGGACGAAGAAGCCGATGATCGACAGGCCGACGACGGCCGCCTTGCGCTCCCGCAGCACGGTGCGGAAGAAACCACCGCGCGTCGATGGCTGGCCTTCGGCCTCGACGGCGAGCTGCGGGTCCTGTAGCGGCAGGGTCACTGCGAGATCCTCGGGTCCAGGCGGAAGTAGATGAGGTCGGCGGCGAAGTTCAGGATGATCACGGCCACGGTCAGGATCAGGAAGCCGCCCTGCAGCATCGGGTAGTCGCGCTGCCCGATCGCGTCGTACATGGCCAGCCCGATGCCAGGCCAGCTGAAGATCACCTCGATGAGCAGCGCGCCGCCGACGATGTAGCCCAGGTCCAGCGCGACCAGGGTGACCATCGGGAGCAGCGCGTTGCGGAACGCGTGCCGCCGGACGATCCGGCGGTCGGGCAGCCCCTTGGCCCGGGCGGTGAGCACGTAGTCCTCGCCGAGCGTCTCCAGCATCGAGGACCGGACCACCAGCGTGTAGCTGCCGTAGGCGGTCAGCATGAGGGTCGCGGCGGGCAGGATCATGTGCTTGCCGATGTCGGCCAGGTGCGGCCAGAACGACTCCGGGCCGAACAGGAAGGGGTCGCTCATGCCGGCGGCAGGCAGGGTCCCGGCGAAGATGATCAGCAGCATCAGGCCGAGCCACTGGGTCGGGAACGCGTAGAAGAAGATCGCCCCGTTGGTGCTGAGGTGATCCGGCACCGTCCCGCGCCGCCAGGCCGACAAGATGCCGGTCACCACCCCGACCACGATGGCGGCCACGGTGCCCACGGTGACCATGGGGATGGTGTTCTTCAGGTCCGCGATCAGCAGATGGGTCACCGGCTGCTGGTAGGTGAACGAGATGCCCATGTTCCCGTGGGCCAGCTCACGCAGGTAGATGACGTACTGCTGCCACTTGGGCTTGTCCAGGCCGAATTCCACGGTCAGCGCGTGCCGGAGC
>JBAWAV010000492.1:0-20192 GCA_049589475.1 Mycobacterium sp. | reverse complement strand
CGAGTTCACCAGCATGATCTTCTCGGTGCAGTACCGGCTGCCGAACTACTACCGCTGGCTGTTGTACGACGCCGACCACGCCGGCGCCTATCGATACCACCGAATCTTCCTGCAACACTTGCAGTCTGGCGTTCCAGGTCAGTGGCTGCTGAAATCACCGGCACACCTGTGGCAACTCGACGCCTTGCTGGCTGAATACCCCGATGCGCTGATCGTGCAGACACACCGCGACCCGCTCAATGTCATCTCGTCGATCGCCGCGCTGACGCACCACCTACGGCGGATGGGCAGCGACGAATCGAACATCGCCGAATGTGCTGCTCAGTCCTATGAGGAAATCGTGGTCGGACTCGACCGTGCGATGGCGCTGCGCGACAGCGGCGCCATCCCGGCAGACCGCGTGATCGATGTCCAGTTCACCGACTTCATGAGTGACCCGTGGGCCACGATCAAAGCCATCTACGCATCGCTCGGTCGCGAACTGAGTCCCGAGGCCGCGACGAAGATGCGAGATTTCTTGGCCGACCATCCCGGTGACGGCGGACGCGGACGCTACACCTGGTCGGATACCGGTCTGGACGCCGGAGAAGTTCGTGACCGCGTGCGGGCGTACCAGGAGCGCTACGGGGTGCAGACCGAGGAACTGCGCTGAGACCGCGGCCGCAGGGGAATACCCAGCGGCAGTTCGTTCGTTGCGCCCCGGCATGAGCACTTTTTCGGAGACCCAACGTCAGGAGTTCCTTGCGGATCTACATGTCGGCGTGTTGTCGGTCGCCGCCGGCGACCGGCCGCCGGCCAGCGTCCCGATCTGGTACGACTACACACCCGGCGGCAGCATCCGGATCAACACCGGCGCGTCGTCACGCAAGGCCAAGCTCATCGAGCAGGCCGGCGCGGTGACCCTGGTCGTTCAGCGCGAGGCGCCGCCGTACCAGTACGTGGTCGTCGAAGGCACCATCGTCGACACCACCAAACCCACGCCGCTGGACGTGCGGGAAGCCGTCGCGATCCGGTACTTGGGCGAGGAGGCCGGCCGCGCGTTCGTCAAGAGCCTCGAGGGACAAGAGAGCGTGCTGTTCACCATTCGCCCCGACCGCTGGATCACCGCCGACTTCTCTGGCGAGCTGTAAGGCCGTGTCGGACCTCGGGAGCCGATTCCTTTTGCAATAAACTGCTTTTCACCGCACCGGTACGACGCCCGTCGGGCGGCCGAAACCGATAGGAAGCAACTCGATGGACCTCGATCGCATCACCAACCCGCTGCGACTGGCCAGGGGATCGCACCAGCCGGGATCAGGCAAGGGGTGCGCCATGAACGTGATCTCCTACATCAACGGCGACGAGCAGATCACCGACTTCCCGGCCACCTCCGCCCGCCCGCTCGCGTCGTTCGTCCAGTTGTGCAACGACCTGCTGGCCGGACCTGACGGCTACCTCTCCCCGGCGGACAGCTTGCTTGTGCTCGACCTCGGTTGGCTGACGGTGGGCACCGCGGACGTCGCCGACGCGATCATGCACATCTGGGTGACCAAGCTGTTGATCAGCCCGCCGTGGGGCGTCGTTCGATATACCGGAGGCGCGGCGGCCGAGGCGATCACCGAGATCGCCGAATTACATCGTCGGCTCGCGCCCGGTGACATGCCGCCACTCGCGCAGTGGGACAGCGCCGCGCGCGCGGCACGCGCGGCCGGTGAGGCCTCCGAAGGAGCCGAACTGTATGCGGTGCGAGCCGCTTGCCAGTCGACCGCGCTCGTCGAGACCGACGACTGGGACACCCTGGACGCGGTGACCGGCAACGCCTTGCGCGCGCACCGATTGGCAAACGGAGATGCCGGGGCTGCGCGGATCCTGGAGGTCACCCGCAACGCCATCCGGTCGTGGCGGCGCCTCGCCGGGCTGAGCGTGGTGGGCAACGACCCCATCCCGGTTGCCGGTGTTCGGACCCGCAAGGTGGTTGCCGCCTGATACAGGCTGCTCGGAATCAGTTCTGCCGGTGACTGTCTCGGCGCAGTCGCATCGTTCGGCTGATCGCCGCGATCGACGCCAGCATCGCCATCACTGCGAGTACGAGCTCGGTGCCTTCGGGTCCTCCGCTTGTCAGCAGCAGCGGTAAGCCGAAGCCGATGTAGGTCACCGAGTAGAACACTCCGGTCAGCGTGCCCCGGACAAGTTGCGGCGCAGCAGCTTCCAGGTCGATCAAGCCTTCGCGCAACGAAAGACCGGACGCGCAACCCAGAAGCAGCAGAAGTGGCAGGCTCAGTGCGAGCGTCATGGTGGGCGGGGCCACCGCGATGAGCGCGTAGCTCAGCGCAGCCAGCACGGCGCCGGCTGTGCCGGCCCGGGGTCCCCACTGAGCCACCCGGGCGATAATCTGGACAACCCCACTCGCGCCGTTGACGATCAGGGCCGCGAACCCCGCCGCCACCGGCGCCGCCAGTCCGATGTGCACCCGAGCCGGGATGGTGACGAATCCCAGTGTCGCCGAGGCGAACACCCACGGCGCCAGCGGCAACGCCCAACTCAGTGCCCGGCCGATGCCCTGCTGTGCCTGCGACGGAGGTTCAGGGTTGAGCGGTTCTGCCGCAACGGTTTCCGACGGCCGTCGCGCAACCGCGACCGTGACAGCCATCGCAGCCACGACGAGGGCGGCTGCGACCGCGAAGGACATCTGAACGCCGGGCTCACCGGCGCCGGTGATCAAACCTCCGGCGAACGGTCCGATCGCGAAGCCCACCATCAGCACGGCTCCCGCGGTGGCCGCACCGGCAGGGCCCTTGAGATCCGACGCCCACGCGGTGCCCGAGCTCATCGCCAGACCCACACCGACTCCGACGACCAACCGTCCGACCGTCAGCACCTCGGGTTCTTGAGACAGCAGCATCGCGACCGTGCCCGCGGCAGCGGTCGCCGAACCGGTCAGTGCCACCGCGCGCCGTCCGAGCACGTCGGAGACACGGCCGCCCAACAGCAGGCCAGGCAGTAGTCCTACCGCGTAGATGCCGAAGATCGCGTCGAGCGTGGCAGTGCTGAGGTGTTGCCGATCGCTGATCGCGGGCATCAACGCGACGAAATGGTTGGCCACCCATCCGGTGGCGAACAGGACAGCCAGCACGGCGCCGAACTCGATGTTGAGACGCGGCGTCCTTACGAGCGACGTTCGCGGCCCGCGCGACAGACCGGTTGACCCGCTCAACCGGTTCATGGGCTGCCTTTCTGTTCAGACGACGCGATCTGACACGACGACGACGCCCCGAAAGTTATTCCCGACCGGACCGCGACCGCAACGCATTTAACCCAAAGTCAGGTCGGCGGAAGCTCGTCGGTCAACACGGCCTGAGCGAGCAGCTCGCCGAGCAGCGGACCGAATTTCATCAGGTCGGCGCCTACAAATCCGATGACACGGTCCCGGCGGCCTACCCTCCAGCCGTCGCCGCCGGCGTCGAGCCACGGGACGCGGACGGTGACGCAGTTCACCTCGGCGACCGGCGACAGCGACGGGTCGGCAGTCACTGTTGCACACCGGCGCTAGGATGCGCACATGCCGATCGGTGATGCTGGGGCGACGGTCACGGCGACGCCGGGCAGACCCGCACTCCTATTGGGCGCCTTCGATATCGCCGATGTGGGCTATGCCGCCCAAGAGTTCTTCATCTCCGGGACAGCCTCGTCCTATAGTCCGGCGACCGAGCTAGGCGCGGATGGCCGCTGGACCGTCACACCGTCGGACGCGGCAGACTTCACCACCCGGATCGTCGTCCTGATGCCGACCGACCGCACCCGGTTCAACGGGACGGTGCTCGTCGAGTGGCTCAATGTCAGCGGCGGCATCGACGCGCCCGCGGTCTGGATGATGGCGCATCGCGAGATGCTGCGCGCAGGCTACGGCTACGTCGCGGTGTCCGCGCAACGCGTCGGCGTCGAGGGCGGCCTGAATCTCATGGGCATCGATATGTCACTGAAAAGCCAGGATAGGGAACGATATTCGCCATTGCACCATCCGGGTGACGCCTACGCCTACGACATCTTCTCCCAGGCCGGGCTGGTTGCCCGAGATGTTCTGAGCGACATGGAGGTCGAACATCTCATCGCGCTGGGCGAGTCGCAGTCTGCGCTGTGCCTGACGACATACATCAACGCGGTCGATCCGCTCGCCCGGGTCTACGACGGCTTCCTGGTGCACTCGCGATTTGGGCCGGCCGCCCCGCTGGACGGCAGTTCGATCTTCGAAGCGCTCGACTTCCCCACTTCGCAGGCGGTCAGATTTCGCCCCGACCTCCGCGTCCCGATCCTTACGATCATCACCGAGACCGACCTCATGAGCAGTCGGCGGCCGGGCTACCAGAATGCGAGGCAGCCTGATAATCAACGGCTTCGGGTGTGGGAGATCGCCGGCACGGCGCACGCCGACAACTACACGATTCAGGTGGCCCCGATCGACAGTGGGTCCGCGGCGTTGGCCGACATCGTCGCCGCCTACGCGCCGACCGACATGCTGATGGGTCAGCAACTGGACCACTGCATCAACTTCGCGCCGCAGCACCACTACGTGCTGCAGGCCGCGCTGTCGCAGCTGCGCGACTGGGTGCGCACCGGTCAACCACCGCCCAGTAGCGCACCGCTCGAAATGCACGGCGGCGAGCCCGTTCTCGATGTGTACGGCCTCGCGACGGGCGGCGTCAGGACGCCATGGGTGGATGCGCCGATTGCCCGGACATCCGGTGAGGGGGGCGACGAGAGTCCGATGTCGTGGATCTTCGGTTCTGGCGAACTCTTCGACGCCGCCACCGTGCGTCGGCTCTACCCGCGCGGGGCCACGGATTATCTGCAGCGCTTCGGCACGGCGCTGGACTCGGCGATCCAGGCAGGGTTCATCTTGGCCGCTGATCGCGAAGAGATTGTGCAACTGGCCGCCGCGACGTTTCCCCGCGTCGGCGCTTAAAGCGGAGCAGCCTCGAGGGTCAGACTGAACAACGCCCATGCCATGCAGAACAGAAAGTTCAACGTGACGAGCACCAGGCCGAGGAAGAGCAGCGAGCGGGTGCTGCGGCGCTTCAGCCGCCGGAGTCGCGCGCTGAACTGCTCGCGCTTGAACTGCGTCGCGATCGACGCGAAGTGGAAATCGGCCACCTCAGCGTAGGCGGCCGGCGAACCCGCCAGCATCATCCGGAGCCGATCGGGTGGAGTCGTGACGCCGACCCGCGCAAAGCGCCTACTCAACCGGCGTGCCTGCCGTCGACCGACGATCTGATTGCGCACCTGGAACCGTTGCGGTAATTGGCCACGTTCGTGCCCCCAGGGGGTCGACGGGGTCATCACACGCGGGATTCTAATCAGCTTACGTTCGATATCGGAAGCATCCGGCGCAATTGTCCGTCAACGATCAGCAAACTAGAACGTGTTACAGTTTGGCGGTTAGGAGGTCGAGATGATCGGTCGGTCGCCTTCCGCAACCCCTCGGGCCGGCGAAAGGCCCAGACTTCCAACGATATTCCGGTTCACATCGGTGGACACGGCGACGATATGAGCCGCAAGCGCGTCGTCGTCGCCGGGCTCGGGGACGTCGGCATCCTTGCCGCGATGCGACTCGCGCGCCACGCCGAGGTCGTCGGCATCTCGGTCAAGCCGGGCCTGGTCAGCGGTCAGGAACTCGGCGTCCGATTGTCCCGGCCGCGTGACTGGGCCCGCGACTACTGGATCCCGTTCGACCGATTTCGTCGTCTGGACCGGGTCCGGATCATCCAGGGCGCCCTGACCGGAGTCGACCTGGCCGCCAAGACCGTCTCCGGACGACTCGACGACGGCACGACCTTTACCGAGGGCTACGACGCACTGGTCGTATCCACCGGGGTCAGCAACGGCTTCTGGCGCCGACCGACCCTGCAGTCGGCCGACGAGATCGGCGGCGATCTCGGCGCCGCGCATGATCGACTGGCCGCAGCCCGGTCGGTGATCGTCGTGGGCGGCGGTGCGGCAGCGGTCAGCAGCGCCGCCAATATGGCAACCACCTGGCCAGACAAGCGAATCGATCTCTACTTCCCCGGCGAGCGGGCCCTTGTCGGCTATCACCCGAAGACCTGGCAGCGGATCAGCGGCCGGCTGAGTGACCTCGGGGTGGGCCTGCACCCAGGGCATCGCGCCGCGGTCGACGCCGGCTTCGCAGGCGACGAGATCACCAGCGGTCCCGTGCAGTGGACCACGGGGCAACTCCCGGCGGCCGCTGAAGCCGTGCTCTGGGCGGTGGGGCGGGTACAACCCAATACCGATTGGTTACCCGCGGAACTGCTGGACGAGGACGGCTTCGTGCGCGTGACGCCTGAGCTCCAGGTACCCGGCCATCCGGGAGTGTTCGCGGCCGGTGACGTCGCGGCGACCGACCCGCTGCGCAGTTCCGCGCGCAACCGCGGAGATGCCTTGGTAGCCGGAAACATTCGTGCTCAGTTCGACGGTAAACCGTTGCGTAGCTACAAAGCCCCGGGCCGACGCTGGGGCTCGTTGCTGGGGATTCAGCGCAACGGCCTGGAGGTCTTCCTGCCGACGGGTCAGGCGTTCCGCTTACCGTCGTGGTCGGTGCAACGGATCGTGATGCCGCTCATCGTCCGGCGCGGAATGTACGGGGGCGTGCGCGAAAACCGCCCGTCGATCTGACGAACTTCAGCCGCGTTTGCCGCGAACCCACTGCAGCTGCCCGACGCTCTTGGTTCGCACGCTGACGAAGCCACGGTCTTCGAGGATGTCGCCGATTTCGTCTTCGCCGAACAGACGCGCCCCGCCGGTGGGCAGCTTGAGCCCGAGGTCGATCGGCGGGCGCAGCGTCGGCACCATTACCGCCAGGCGTCCACCGGGACGCAGCACGCGGGCGATCTCGGCCAACGTCGCCGCCGGATCGGGGATCAGCTGCAGGACCGCGATCGACACCGCGGCATCGACGGTCTGGTCGCGCAGTGGGAGTCGTTGCGCGTCGGCTCGTAAGAAGCCGACCTGCGAACCGGCCGCGGAATTCACCGCCCGCGCCAGCATCGGCTCGGAGATGTCGACGCCCAGTGCCAGCCCGCCGGGTCCGGCAGCCTGGGCCAATTTCGCGGTGATCGAACCGGGACCGCAGCCGACGTCCAGGGCGGTGCCGCCCGGCGGGATGTCCAGCCAGTCGATGGGCAGTTGCCACGCCGCGATGAACCGGCGGCTCAGCGCTTGGACGTTGTCGTAGAGAAACGACCCGATCGTCGATGCCCACGCTGCCTGGATGACGCCGGTGTTCTTGGCGACGTCGGTATCGTCCGGAGCGTTGAGCAGGTCGAGGTACCCCTTGCTGACATCCGGTTCGGCCGGTGGGTCGGTGAGTAGGCCCAGCGCCCTGGTCAGCGCGGGAGACAACGTTGTGCTCAGATCGGTCATCTGTTTTCCTTCGGCGAAATATCCTGTTTCACAAGCGTTTACGAAAGGAAAGCGGCCGTCGGTGGAGAACGCGCTTTCGTCCGCAGCCTACGCCGGGGCGCGTGACGGTTCCACCCGCCGAGGCAGCCGACCGGGTGGCAGCGCTAGTGTCGGTCCGTGACGGAAACGTGGTCGCCGAGCCGACTCGGTAACCTGGCCGGCAAGCGCATCATCGTGACCGGGGCAACCAACGGGGTGGGCCTGGGGACGGCACGTCTGCTGGCCCGCGCGGGTGCGCACGTGATCCTGGCGGTCCGCAACACCGAATTGGGTGCCCAGCGCGCCGCGGAGATCGGCGGCTCCACCTCGATCGCGAAACTCGACCTCGCCGATCTCGCATCGGTACGCGCATTCCCCGAGCAGATCGACGGCGACGTCGACATTTTGATCAACAACGCCGGGGGCCTCAGCCAGCATCGCACCGAAACCGTCGACGGCCTTGAAATGACCATCGGCACAAACTTTTTAGGCCCGTTCGCTCTGACCAACCTGCTGTTGGGCCGCATCCGCTCGCAGATCATCAACGTCGGATCCGACGCCCACAAGTCGGCGACGCTGCGGCTCGATGACATGCACCTGCGGTCGCACCGGTGGGCGGCCTATCCGGCGTATGCGCGTTCCAAGCTTGCGGTGATGCTCTGGGGTCTCGAGCTCGATCGTCGGCTGCGGGCCGCGCATTCGCCGGTCATCGCCCAGCTCACCCATCCTGGTTGGGTGTCGTCGAATCTCTCCAACGTGTCGAGCAAGCCGTTGATGGGTGGCTTCCATCGTGCGGTGACTACGTTGGCCGGCAGATTCGGCAACGACATCGAAGAGGGCGCTGCGCCGACGCTGTATTGCGTCAGCGAGCCGATTCCACCGGGCAGCTACGTGGGCGTCGACGGCCGATTCGGGCTCAAAGGTGGCCCAGTGCTGATTGGGCGATCGCCACTGGCCTGCGATTATGCTACGGCCGCAAGGATTTTCGAGTTTGGTGAGCGAGAAACCGGGACTACGTCCGCGGTGTAGCCGGCTACACCGGCGTGGCGAGAATCGCGACCGCGTCTCCGCCGACCGAGACGCCTTTGGAGCCGATGCGTTCGGTCAGTCGCGCGCGCAGCTCCGCAGCTTTGTCCGGTGGAACCAACAGGTGGTTGGAATAGGTGAATGCGATATCGACCCATTGCTGCGCGGTGTAGTGCAGGTCGTGCGGATAGCGCTGCTGGCTGACGGTGAAGCCCGCGTCGCCGATCAGCTTGACGATCTCGTCGGGATTGCCGTCGCCCCTGTGGGTTTCGATGTCCATGTAGTCCCGGTAAATCGACTCGAACTCGGCACGCGTCGGATCGGTGGGCCGCAGCCGATTCCATATCAGCGCCAACCGCCCGCCGTCGTCGAGGATCCCGCGGATCTTCGGCAGTGCCGCCGCCGGATCGACCCAGTGAAATGATGCGGCGAACACAACCCGATCGAACCGGCGGCCCGCAGGCTCCCACTGTTCGAACGTGGCGATTTCGACCGAGATGCCCTTGGCTTGGGCGACAGCGGCCATGCGGGTGTCGGGCTCGACCGCAAGCAGGTCGGCGCCACGTCCGATGAGCTGCATCGAGGCGATGCCGGTGCCGGCACCCGCCTCGAGGACGCGGTGAGCGGCGGGGGCCAACACGTCGTCGATCAACTGGTCGGGGTAACGCGGGCGGAAGGTGTCGTAATTGTGGGCCGCACCACCAAATGAGTTGGCGCGCTCGCGATTAGTGAACAGATTCAGTCGCGGTGGCATGTCCCCGAGCCTAACGATCACAGTTATGACCCAGCTGTGAAGCGGTTACTGCCTGACGGTCGCGGGCTCCCGGATGAGCGCGCACAGCCGCCAGCTACCCGGAACGCCTTTGAGCTCATACTCGCCGCGGTCGGCGAACCGGTGCCGCGAACCGGTGACGATGTCGCGGACCGTCGATGACACCAGCACTTCGCTGGCGCCGGCCAGGGCCGCGACGCGCGCACCGATGTGCACCGCCATCCCGGCGACGTCTTCCTTCAACGCCCCGCGCACTTCGACCTCACCGGCGTGAATACCAACCCGGACCTCGATGCCCAGCACCCGGATCGCGTCGACGATGGCGTCGGCGCACGAGAGCGCGGCGCTGGGGCTGATGAACGTCGCGACGAATCCGTCACCGGCCGTGTTGACTTCACGTCCACCGAACCGCTCGAGTTCGTGGCGGACGATGCTGTCGTGATTGTCGAGCAGATCCCGCCATCGGTCATCACCGAGAATCGCGGCACGCTCCGTCGAGCCGACGATGTCGGTGAACATGATCGTGGTCAGCACTCGCTCGGCGCCGAAGCCGCCTCGTACACCGGTGATGAACTCCTCGATCTCATCGAGCATCGGCGCGGTGTCCCCGACCCAGTACAGCGCGTCACCGCCCGGCAGTTCGACGAAGCGTGCTCCGGCAATGTGTTCGGCGAGGTACCGGCCGTTGGCGATCGGCGTGAAATCGGGGTTGTCGCGGTGCATGATCAGCGTCGGTGCGGTGATGCGGGCCAAGGTGTCGCGCACGTCGGACTGGCGCACCGTCTCGATGACCGCGCGCGCCATGCTGGGGGACGCGGCGCGGTTGCCGGCCATGTCCCACCAGGATCGGAAGGCGTCGTCGCCGGCGACGCTCGGCGCGATCACGCCCAGGATGTCGACGCCCTGGTCGACGGCATCGGGCTCCATCGCGACGGTGGCGTACGGATCGGCTTCGGCGATCTCGTATCCGATCGGATAGTCATCGGCGCGCAGAGTGCGGGCCGCGCCGTTGATGATCACCAGGCTGTTCACCCGCTCGGGGTAGTCGGCCGCCAGGACCAACCCCGTCATCGACGCGAAGTAGGGGGCCAGGATCGTCGCCCGCTCACACCCGATCGCGTCCATGACCGAAATGGCATCCTTCGCCCAGAACCTCGGCCCGATCATGTCCAGCGAGGGCACCCGTGATGACAGTCCGATCCCGCGCTGGTCCAGTCGGATGACGCGGCTGAAGGAAGCCAGGCGCCGATGAAAGCGGTACATCGACGGCTCGGCATCGATGGTGTCGATCGGAATAGACGGCCCGGCCAGCACCAGCAGGTCCGTCGGCCCATCGCCGAGGACCTGGTAAGCGATGTCGACCTCGCTGCAACTGGCGTAGCGAGTCCGCGGAAACTGCGCCACGGGTACAGGCTAGTTCAGCGGCCCGACACGTTTACCGGTTCTTCTCCGCGGTAGTCGCGCGGTGACCCCGGCACCGCGAGTATGCAGGTATCAGAAAGCAACGGAGAGGACGAGCGCCATGCAGTTGACGGGGAACACCGTCTTGGTCACCGGAGGCGGCACCGGAATCGGCCGTGGTTTGGCCGAAGCCTTCCATCGGCTGGGCAACAATGTGATCATCGCGGGGCGCCGCCTCGAACTGCTGAAGCAGGTCGCTGACGCCAACCCGGGCATCGAATACCTGTCACTGGATCAGGGCGACGCCGGCGACATCAGGCGATTCGCCATCGAGCTGAGCGACAAACATCCGGAGCTCAACGTTCTGGTCAACAACGCGGGAATTCAACGGGTCGAGAATATCACCGCCGGTGGTCCCGGAACGGCTGAGCTGACCATCGCCATCAATTTGCTCGGCCCGATCCGGCTCACGTCAACCTTGCTCCATACTCTGCTCGGGAAGCCGCACGCCGCGATCCTCAATGTCACGTCCGCGCTGGCTTTCATGCCGACCGCCCCCGTCGCGACCTATTGCGCCAGCAAGGCAGCGCTGCACTCCTACACGCAGTCGCTGCGTTTCCAGTTACGCGACAGCGCTGTCCAGGTGATCGAACTCATACCGCCGCAAGTGCAGACGGCGTTGCAGGGTCACCGCGGGTTCGAAGGCATGCCACTTGATGAATACATCAGCGAGACCATGACGCTGCTGGAAACCGAGCCCCAGGCCGCCGAGATCGTCGTCAAGCGCGCCAGGGGATTTCGGTTCGCCGAGCGGGACGGGGCTTATGACGACATCTATCCCGTGTACAACCAAAAGATGGTCGCTGCGGTAGAGCAGTGAGCGAGAGCTATTGCGGCAGGCGATGATTCACGCCTGTGCAGCGCCCGGGTAGGGAAGCAACGCCATCTCGCGAGCGTTCTTGATCGCCATGGCGATTTGGCGTTGTTCCTGCACACTGAGACCGGTGACGCGGCGGGACCGAATCTTGCCGCGGTCGGAGACGAACATCCTCAGCCGGGCGGTGTCTTTGTAATCCACCTCTGCCACGCCCAGCGTTCTGAGCAGATTACGTTTGGTGGATTTCGGTTCCGGTGCGGCGACCCGACGGACCCGTCTGGACTTGCCCGCCATCACCAACTCGCTTTGCGTATGCCGGGCAGCTGCCCCTCATGCGCCATTTCGCGCACCCGGACCCGGGACAACCCGAACTTGCGCAGGTGCCCGCGAGGACGCCCGTCGACCGCGTCGCGGTTTCGCAATCGGACAGGGCTGGCGTCGCGCGGTTGGCAGGCCAGCGCACGTTGTGCGGCCAGCCGCTGCTCTAATGTGCTGCGCGGCGAACGGATAATGCGTTTGAGTTCGGCCCGCCGTTCGGCGTACCGGGCGACGACGGCACGCCGCTGCTCGTTCTTGATGATCTTGGACTTCTTGGCCATCAGCGTTCCTCCCGGAACTCGACGTGCCGACGCACCACCGGGTCATATTTTCTGACCGTGAGGCGATCGGGGTCATTTCGACGGTTTTTGCGGGTGACGTAGGTGTAGCCGGTGCCCGCGGTGGACCGTAGCTTCACGATTGGGCGGATCTCGTTGCGCGCCATCAGATTCGCTCACCAGCCTGCCGAAGTCGCGCGACGACGGCCTCGATGCCGTCGCGATCGACGACCTTGATTCCTTTGGCGCTGACCCGCAGCGTGATGCGGCGATCCTCCGAGGGCAGGTAATAGGTCTTGGTCTGGATGTTCGGCGACCAACGCCGGCGCGTGCGCCGGTGGGAGTGCGACACGGTATTGCCGAAACTCGGCTTGCGACCGGTGACTTGGCAGCGTGCGGACATGCTGTCGCCTTCCTGGATATGAAAATCATTTTCGACAAGGGCTCCCGATCACTGTAGCGTGGCGAGAGGCTTATTGAAAACCGTTTTCAACAGGGAGTGGCTGATGCGGACACCGGTAATCCTCGTCGGAGGCCAGGGCGACACCGATGCGGTGACCGGTGTGCTGTCGCGCCGACCTGGGACCATGGTCATTGAGCACCGCTTCGACGGCCACGTGGTGCACCGGACGACGGTGATGCTCCGCGACGGCGAGTTCGTCGCTGCCGAGGACGCCTTGGAACTGGCGCATGGCTGTGTGGCCTGCACGATCCGTAACGACCTGCTGATACTGCTGCGTAAACTGCATCGCCGAGGCGATGTCGACCGCATTGTCGTGCACCTCGCACCGTGGTTGGAGCCCGAGCCTATTGCCTGGGCGATCAACCACACCCGTGTGCGTGTCGGTCCCGGTTACCTGGACGGTCCCGCTGCACGCGATGTGGTGATCACCGGGGTCGTGTCGTGTGTGCAGACCACCGACTGGCTTGGGCAGGGTTTGGGAGACGACGAACTGCAGGACGGACGCACCGTCGCTCAGGTGGTCGTTGGTCAGGCCGAGTTCGCCGATGTCTTGGTGCTGACCCAGCCGGACCCGGCCACCCTCGCCGCGTTGCGCCGCCTCGCTCCCCGCGCGCGGATCACTGTCGGCGTCGACCGCGTGGAGATGGCGCTGGCGAACCTTGATGACGATTCCCGCCGCGGCCGAAGCGATCATCCACACGCACCGCTGCTGGCCGGTCTGCCGCCGCTGAACGCCGACGGAGCGATCAGGCTTCTCGAGTTCAGCGCCCGCCGGCCCTTCCATCCCGAGCGCTTGCATGCCGCCGTCGACGTACTGCTCGACGGCGTCATCCGCACCCGCGGTCGGCTATGGCTGGCCAACCGGGACGACCAGGTCATGTGGCTCGAATCAGCGGGGGGTGGGCTGCGGGTCGCATCGGCGGGCAAGTGGTTGGCGGCCATGACTTCATCGGAGGTGGCGTACGTCAACCCCGAACGCCGGGCGTTCGCCGACCTGATGTGGGAGCACCGGTTCGGCGATCGGCACATCTCGATGACGATCCTGGCGTGCGGCGCGGATCCGGCCGAGATCGCTCGCGCGCTCAACAATGCGCTACTCAGCGACGACGAGATGGCTCGACCGCAGAGCTGGCAGTTCTTCGACGATCCGTTCGGTAACTGGCACCAAGACCCCTGCCACGAAATACCCGGTGTGGCTGGCGAATTCTCGGCACACCGCAACAACGACGGAGAAGCCCGATGAAATCTGACATTCACCCCGACTACCACTCGGTGGTCTTCCAAGATGCCACCACCGGAACTCGGTTTCTCACCCGGTCGACGATGACCAGCGCACGGACGATCGAGTGGGAGACCCCCACTGGTGTGCACACCTACCCTCTCGTGGTCGTCGAAGTGTCGTCTGACTCGCACCCGTTCTGGACGGGCACGAGACGCACGCTCGACACCGCGGGCCGGGTGGAGAAGTTCTACCAGCGTTACGGCGGTCGGCCGTCGTGACGACGAAATCATTGGCCCGCCAGCCTCAGTCGCGGATAAAACCCTTGTTGCGCATCAGGAAGTCGGCCAGGAACCCGTCGTGCGGGATGTCGGGGGCCGTGTGATGCGTCGGATGACGGCCGCGGTAGACGTTGGCGATGGTGGGCTCGGCGAGCAGGTCGTCGATCAACTCGTCGTCCCTGGTGATCGCGTTGATCACCAGCGAGTGCCGTAGCGGCTCCAGCCCGTCGCCGCGCGTCCACGGCGACACCCAGACGCAGGGAAACGGCAGCTCGACATTGAGTTTGGCGACGTCGGGCCTGGCCAGCAGATGCACGGCCGGGCGCAGCGCGGCGCAGTCGTCGCTCAGCGGGGCCACGACCTGATCGGCGCCGAGCAGCGGCGTGGTGCCCTCGGCGACGACGGCCAAGTGGTCCGCCAAAGCCGTTGCCGCGCCGATGTTTTGAGTGGGCAGCGCCGCGTCGTCGTGGTCGGCCGGCCTAGCCTCGATGGCGGACAATCGTGCCGCGATCGCCTCGGCCAGCTGAGCAGCGTCGCCCTCGTACAGCACGGCGGTGGTGTTGACGCACGCCACCCCACCCAAATCGGCGATCGAGTCGACGATGACGTCGAGGTAGTCCCGCCAGTCATGGTCAGCGGTGATCAGGATCTTGGCCCGACCCGGGCCGTTGACGAACACGGTCGGGTCGTTGGCGTATTTGTCGATGACGTCCTGACCGCCGTAGACCATCGCGAGGTCGGCCGAGCGGATCATCTCGTCCGCGCCGCGGTGATCGGTGGGTAGGTACACAGCATCGTGTGGTCGAAATCCGCCTTGCCGCAACGCATGTACCAGCCGGTGCGCCGTGAGCGGCTCGCGGCGTGACGGGCGGACCGCGACCCGGCAGCCCAGCGCCAGCGCTTGCGGCCAGAGGCCGTGCACGCCGGGGCCGTTGCCCGAAGCCAGGACCGCGAACACTTCCCCCCGTCGTGCCCACACCGCAGCACCCCGGCGGCTGCGTTCGTCGCGCCAGTCCTGCACCGCCCCGGCCGGCCGCGCGGGGCTCACCGCGTCGAAGGCGGCAGCTACACCCTCAGCGACGCTGCGGGCGCCGGCGCGGGTCACCGAGATCGGCACGCCGGAAATCCGGCTGGCCAGGGCGGCGTAACCGTCGAAGTCCAGCCCGGCGATCACCCCGGTGCCGAAGATGTCGGCGGCCTTGGCCAGCGCGGCTTCACGCTCGTTCGTCGGCAGCGGGCGCACGCTGCGTTGGGCGCTGATGGTGCGCGAGATGTACAGCGGCGGAACAATGCTGAGCTCGGCGACGGCACCGCCGGCAGTGGTCGTGACCGGCTCGCGGTTGCGGGTTCGGTACTTGCCCTCCGGGCCGAGCGCATCGATGGTGAGCATCTCAGTAGACGCCTTCGATGACCGGCTCGCCTTCGAACGCGGCGACGGGCCGCACCTCGCTCACCGAATCGCCGATCTGGCCCGCGGGCCCGGGCATCCTGATGGCGCTGTCGCGCTCGAGATTGTTCGGGATGAACATGCCCTTGCTGATGTGATTCATCACCACCTGCCCGCGCTGCCCGTACGGCACTTCGTCGCCGGTGTCGGGGTCCACCACCGAGAAGGTCGCGTAGGGGCTGCGGGGGTCGAAGACGAACGAGTCGTCGTCACGTCGGCGGGTGATCGCTTGCGACATGATCATCGTGCTGCCGAACGCCATGGTGATCGTCGTGCGCGGGAAGATCGCACCGAACAGGTCCAACGTGTCGAGGTCGACGTGTGCGCCGCTGAGCAGCATGAAGCCGACCTTCTCGTTCATCAGCTCGACCACGGCGGCATTGCGTGCCATGGCTTCGAGCAGCGGCGGGGTGGTGTGCAGATTCGCCACGTTCTGGGTGTGCAGCACGTGGACGGCCTGTTCGACAAGGTGGTCGACGTAGGCCGTCACCTCGGATTCGGCGTTGCGGGCGGCCAGCTTCTTCACCCAGCGGGGATCCAGGTCGATGGCGTGAAAGACCGAGCCGAGCCGGTGCGAGACCAGCCGGGAAAAGAAGCCCACCCCGTGCGGCCCGCTCGGCATCATGCACAAGAAGTCACGACCGGACAGGAAGCCCCCGGTGGCAAAGTCCTCGTTCTGCCATTCGACGATCTGCTCGACCCAATCCGGTAGCTGCACAGTCCTTTTCGGTGCACCGGTGGTGCCCCCGGATTCGAAGATCTGCGGTACCGGCGGCGGCGAGCCGTAACCGCGAGGGATCAGGTCCGCAACGGGCACCGAGCGCAGTTCGCTCAGCAGGTTGGGAAACAACCGCAAGTCGGCGAAGGTGCTGACGTCGGTCAGCGGGTCGAAATTCAGCGTGCGCGCCGCCTGCAACCAGAAGGTGCTGCCCGTCCGCTCACCGAAGTGCCAGGCGATCGCGGCGCGCAGGTATGCCTCCGGGTCGTCCACCGGCGCCGACCGCGGCACGTCCAGCAGCGAAAAATCGATGTCGGCCATGCCACCGATCATGGCGCAGCACTGATCGGCCGGGCAATCTGCCACCCGTCAATCCGATTTACCGGGAACGGTTTTCCTACGCCGTTCACCAGTTGTCCGGGCACGATTCGCCGCCCCGACATCCGCGCCAGGTGTCAGCCGCGCTCTACCGCCGAAACGGCCGCCAGCCGTCTTCCGGCTGAGCCAGCCGGTCGGCGATCACCGACAGCGTGTGCACGTTATGGCCGTATCCGAGGTGGCTGCTGCGTACTTCGACGTTCTCGGTCTCAGGCGCGGGCAGGCTGGTGCAGCACTGCCAGGCCACGATGCCGTCGGATTTGCTGTAGATGCAGGTCGTCGGCACTGGCAGTGGTTGCGCCCGGCGCACCAGTGCCTTGTCGGAGACAGCCTCGGTGGCGTCGGCGCCACGGTTGACCAGCCGCCATACCCGCCAGGCGGTGCTGGCCTGATGGTTGCCGCGGAATGGTGAGCCCAGGGTGATCACCGACCGGACGTCGTCGGGAAAAGCACGCGCGAGCTCACGAGCGTAGATGCCGCCGGCGCTCCAGCCGATGATGCTGACCCGACTCCCGCCGGCCCGCTGCCGGATGTGGTTCAGACGTGCAGGCAGCGACTCCTTCATGCTCGCCAGATAGCCCATGTTGTGGCCCAGGCCCCAGTCGTAGACTCGATAATTCAACTGGCGCAACACGTCTCGGAGCAGCTGAGTCGACGACGGGCCGGCCAGGAATCCCGGCAGAACCAGGACGGGATGGCCGTCGCCCTGCGGCCAGCCGGCGATACGGCGCATCGCCAGCCGAGCGGAGACATACTCCAGACCGGTACGCCACTCCAGCGCGCGCAGCAGGTGCCCGGGCAGCGCCGCGTTGACGGCATCCGGGACCGGTGCCGAGTGCGGCACGACAGGCTCAGGAGTAGAAGCCATCCAGGGTCTCCCTGTTCTGCTCGGCGACCACCCCGCGCTTCACCTTGAGCGACGGCGTCAGCTGGCCGCCGTCGACGGAGAGGTCGTGGTCGAGCACCGCCCACTTCTTGATCGTCTCCCACCGATTCAGGCTGGAGTTCAGCTTCTGAATGCATTCGTCGAGCATGTCGTGCACGGCATCGGATTTGGTGAGCTCCTCATACGACTTGTCGCTCAGCCCATGGTCTCTGGCCCACCCGCTGATCGAGTCCTCATCCAGGGTGACCAAGGCGGCAGCGAAGTTGCGCCCCTCGCCGAAGACCATGAACTGGCTGGCGTATGGGCACAGCGTCGCGAACTTCGCTTCGATCGCCGGCGGGACCACGTACTTGCCGTTGGACAACTTGAACAGTTCCTTGATCCGGCCGGTGATCGTGAGGAAGCCGTTCTCGTCGAGCTTGCCCTGATCTCCGGTGGACAGCCAACCGTCCTTGAGCGTCTCGGCGGTGGCGTCGTCGAGGTGGTGGTAGCCGGCCATCACGCAGTCACTGCGGAACTGCACCTCGCCGGCGTCGCTGATGCGGACTTCGGTGCCCTGGAAGGGCAGGCCGACGCTGCCGAGCTTGTAGTTGTCGGGCCGGTTGATGAAGCCCGCGCCGGACGACTCGGTCAGGCCGTAGCCCTCCAGGATCAGCACGCCGGCGGCCTCGAACCACTCGGCGATGTCGCGGTTGAGCGGTGCGGAACCGGATACGAAGAACCGGATCCGCCCGCCGAACACGTCGCGGATCTTGGCGAACACCAGCCCGTCGAACAGCTTCTGTTGCAGCGTCAGGTGCGGCCACACGAACTTGCCCTCGCGGCGGCGACGGGCGACCTCTTTGCCCACCGCGAAGGCCCAGCCGAACAGGACGGCCTTCGGGCCCTTTTGTTGCGTGATGATCTTCGAATAGGCCTTCTCGAAGATGCGCGGCGCTGCTCCCATGAACGTCGGTTTCACCACCCCGGTGTTCTCGACGATTTTGTCGACGCGTCCGTCGATCGCGCTGGCGAAGCCGCACGCCACCTGGGCGGAGATCAGCACCTTTCCGAAGGCGTGGGCCAGCGGCAGCCACAGCAGCTGCAGATCGTCGTCGCGCAGCAGCCCCATGTCAGCGATGACGCCGCCGGTATACACCCAGGCCTCGTGGCGCAGGCGCACACCTTTCGGCTTGCCGGTGGTGCCCGAGGTGTAGATCAGCGTCGCCAGCTGGTCGGGTTTGATCTCGTCAGCGATGTTTCGGACGCACGACGGGTGCTCGGCCAGATACTTCGCGCCTTGATCGGCGAGGTCGTCCAAGGTGATGACCCAGTCGTCGTCCGAGCTGCCCTCGAACAGCACGACCTTGGTCAGATTCGGAAGCTCACTGCGCTTCTCGGTGAGCTTCTTGAGCTGGGTGTCGTCCTCGGCGAAGACGATCATCGAATCGGAGTCGGCGAGGATGTAGGCGGTGTCCTCGGCGTTGGTGCTGGGGTAGACGGTTGTCGTTGCTGCGCCAGCGCACAGGATCGCCAGGTCGGCCAGGATCCACTCGAGCCGAGTGGTCGAGGCGATGCCGATCCGATCCTCCGGTTCGATGCCGAGCGACAGCAGGCCGGCGGCCAATGTCTCGACCCGTTCGGCCGCCTGCTTCCAGGTGACCGACGTCCAGTCACCGTTCTCCGGAATACGGAACGCCTCGTTGTCGCCTGATTTCTCGACGCGCTGCAGGAACAGCTGCGCGAGATTGGCGGCCTCAGTCGGGGTGCTGGTCTGGCTCATCGGACTTCCTTCGGCGTCGAGCAACCTCGTACGGATTGATCTTGCTGGGAGTGCCCACCGCTAGATGGCCAAAACGTGAATTTGCTGGCTTATTCGGCGTTCGCCGTGACCTCAGCGAGTTCGGGCTGCACGATTCCGGCTGTTTTCGCCAACCAGTTGGGTGCCAGCACCGAAAGTCCGGTGGCCGCGGCGGTGGCTCCTGCCACACCCGTCCAGGCAACCGGGCCGAGTGGCGTACATCCGAAGAAGTGGCTGACACCCGGGGTCTGGACGATGGCGATCAGAACCGCGGAGCTGCCAAGCGCCGTCGCGACGACCAGCGGACTGTGCCGCCGGTCCAGCAGGGTCTGTGCCAGCTGTGTCGTCACCAGGGCGGTCAAGCCCATCGTCGAGGTCCGTCGTTCGGTGCCGGGCGTCCAGCGTCCGACGGCCCAGGCCGCGGTTGCTCCTGCGGCCGTGACGGCGCCCCGGGTCACGATCTGTCGCATCAGCTGGACATCCAGCGACGGTGTCGGCGCCGTCAGCACCGACCGTTGGTACGCACGCCGTGCTTCGAGCGCCTCTTCCTCGGTGTCGAATTCGTCGGCGTCGGGTTCTTCGAACTGCGGCGTTACCGCGACCGCCAGCGCCGGGAACATGTCGGTCAGCAGGTTCACCAGCAGCAGCTGACGGGTACCGACCGGCGCCCGGCCGCTGCCCAGAGCGGTCCCGATGATGGTGAACAGGACCTCGCCGACGTTTCCGCCGACCAGGATTGTCACCGCGTCGCGCACGCCGGCCCACATGCCGCGGCCCTCGACCAGGGTGTCGAGCAGCACGCCCAGGTCGTCGTCGGTCAGCACGATGTCGGCGGCGCCACGAGCAGCCGACGATCCGCGGCCGCTGACCCCGATGCCCACATCGGCCATCCGGATCGCAGCGGCGTCGTTGGCGCCGTCGCCGACCATCGCCGTCAC
>JBAWAV010000491.1:0-2053 GCA_049589475.1 Mycobacterium sp. | reverse complement strand
AGGTCGACGGCGTGGACATCACCGAGGTGATCATCGCCACCGACCCCAACACCGAAGGCGAGGCGACCGCCACCTACCTGGTGCGGATGCTGCGCGACATTCCCGGTCTGACCGTCAGCCGGATCGCGTCCGGTTTGCCGATGGGCGGCGACTTGGAATTCGCCGATGAGCTGACCCTCGGCCGCGCGCTGACCGGCCGTCGCGCCATGGTCTGAGGGCCTCGCTCGCCGACACTTAAACCTCGAACACGACACGCTGGGTCGCGTCGCAGGGAGTTAAGTCTCGGTCCCCGCAGCTAGGTCCGAAGTCGCTCGCGACGTAGCAAGTCCACCTCGGGCAGATCCAGCGGCGCCAGCTCACCGACCACCTTGCTGAGCAGCAGGTCGGCGAACTCGGGATTGCGAGCCAAGCACGGCCCGTGCATGTAAGTGGCGAACACGCTGCCCTGCACCGCGCCGTCGATCCCGTCGCCGGCGCGGTTGCCCGCACCCTTTTTCACGGCGCCCAGCGGGGCCGCGGCATCGCCGAGAACCGTTCCGCCACGGTGGTTTTCGAAGCCGGTCAATGGCGAGGTCAAACCGGCCAGCAGCGGCGAGGTGACCAGTTCGCCGATGGTCCGCGCCGGCTGCGGCGAGGTGGTCAGGTCGAGCAGCCCCACGCCGTCGACGCGTTCACCCGCCGACGTTTCGTACCAGTGGCCCAGCACCTGGATGGCCGCGCAGATCGCCAGCACTGGTGCGCCGCGGGCCGCGGCGCGCTGCAGACCCGCATGCCGGATCAGGTGTTTGGTAGCCAGCCGCTGCGCGTAGTCCTCGGCCCCGCCCAGCGTGTACAGGTCGAGGCTGTCGGGCACGGCGTCGCCCAGCGTGATCTCGACGATCTCCGCGGCGATGCCCCGCAGTCGCAGGCGTTGCCGCAGCACCGCCGCGTTTCCGCCGTCGCCGTAGGTGCCCATCACGTCGGGTAGCACCAGCCCGATTCGGACAGTCGAGTCAGCCATTGCGGGCCAATCGGCGTTGCAGTTGCAGGAAAGCGGTGTAGTTGGCGACGACTTCGACGGCCCCGGGTGGGCAGGACGCGATGGCCGCCATCGTGTCGTGCACCAGGGTGTGTTGCACGTCGGCGTAGCCCAGTCGCACAGCGAGGTCGGTGCCGCGTTGGCCGGCGGCCACTACGGCAGTGTTCTCGAAATGCTCGAAGCGAACATCCCACAGCCAGGACAGGTCTTCGCCGTCGGGCACCTGCCCGTTGACCGCGATCACCACCCCGGCCGCGTCCTTGTTCACCATCGACAGGGCTTCCTGCCAGCCGGCGGGGTTCTTGGCCAACAACATCCGCACGGTGTGCGCCCCGACCTGAATCGTCCGGTACCGGCCGGCAACCTCGTCGACGCCGGACACGGCGGCCACCGCAGCGATCGGATCGGTGTCCAGCGCGACGGCGGCCGCCACCGCCTGGGCGGCGTTGCCCCGGTTCACCACGCCGGGTAGCGCCAGCCGCATCGGTAACGCCAATCCATCTGGGCCGTAGAGGTTTTCGTCGTCGAACCACCACTGCGGGCTGGGCCGTTTGAAGTCGGCCCCAGTGGAATACCAGTGACCCTGCTCGCGGACGATCACCTCGCCGCTGCGCGGGCAGCTGACCGAGTCGGCGGCCCAGCTGCCGCCGGCCGCCACCCAGACCACGTTGTTGTGGTCGTAGGCGGCTGACGTCATCAACACGTCATCGCAATTGGCGACGACGACCGCATTCGGATGCGCGGACAGCCCGGCCCGCAGCCTGCGCTCGATCACGTTGATCTCGCCGACGCGGTCGAGTTGATCGCGGGACAGGTTGAGCAGGATGATGACCGCAGGCTCGACCGCGTCGGCTACGTGCGGCACATGCATCTCGTCGACCTCGAGAACCGCCAGCGTTGCGCCGGGGTCAGCGGCCAGCGCGGCCACCAGGCCCGCGTCCATGTTGGCGCCTTCGGCGTTGCTGGCCACCCCGCCGAGAGTGCGCAGGGCTGCCGCGGTCATCCGGGTCGTCGTAGATTTGCCGTTGGTGCCGG
>JBAWAV010000490.1:0-2327 GCA_049589475.1 Mycobacterium sp. | reverse complement strand
CGCGATGCTCGACCGATTCACGGTGCCGGGCTGGCACGCCGTGGTGAAGCAGTATCGGCCCGCGGTGGGCGGACTGCCCCCGGCGGCCATGCGATCGGTGCTCGACTCCGATATCCCACGGGAGGATTTGGCGAGCATCCGTGCCATCAATGCGGGCACCGCCGCCGTCGACCCGGCGTTGGTCGATGCGTTCTTCGAGCGGTACGGCATCCCGATCCTCGTCGTCTACGGCGCGACCGAGTTCTCCGGTGCGGTTGCCGGATGGACCGTCAAGGACTTCCACGCGCGATGGACTGACAAGAAGGGCAGCGTCGGACGCGCGTTTCCCGGCGTGCGGTTGCAGATCGTCGGCGAGGACGGTGCGGTCCTCGGCGTCAACGAGAGCGGCAGGCTGCAGGTTGCCACGCTGCAGGCCGGCGGAGCCGGACACTGGATCACGACGAGTGACCTGGCGCATCTCGACGCAGATGGCTTCCTCTACATCGACGGCCGCGCAGACGACGTGATCGTCCGCGGCGGCTTCAAGGTGTCCCCGGAGACCGTCGTCCGCGCACTGCGTGCGCACCCGGCGGTCGCGGATGCCGCCGTCGCACCCGTGCCGGATCAGCGGCTAGGCCAGATTCCGGTTGCCGCAGTCGAATTGCGCCCTGGGGCGGCCGTCGATGCCGAGGCGCTCCGCGAGCACTGCCGGGCCACACTGACGCCCTATGAGGTGCCGGCCCGCATCTTCATCGTCGACGAGTTGCCCCGCGGAGCGGCGCTGAAGGTCGACCGGCGACGTCTGATCGCAATGCTCGAGGGCCTGGGAGTCCCGGCTGAAACTCTAGCAACGCCAACCTGATGAGGAAGAGACATGATGGCTGAGAGTGCGGGACGCGTAGAAGGAAAAGTCGTTCTGGTTACCGGAGGCGCCCGAGGTCAGGGCCGCAGCCACGCAGTCAAGTTGGCACAGGAGGGCGCTGACATCATCCTCTTCGACATCTGTCACGACATCGAGACCAACGAATACCCGTTGGCGACATCGCGTGATCTCGAAGAAGCCGGTCTGGAGGTGGAGAAGACCGGCCGCAAGGCCTACACCGCCGAGGTGGACGTCCGCGACCGAGCGGCGCTCAGCCGCGAACTAGCCAACGCGGTCGCCGAATTCGGCAAACTCGACGTGGTCGTCGCCAATGCGGGCATCTGCCCGCTGGGCGCTCATCTGCCGGTTCAGGCTTTCGCCGATGCCTTCGACGTCGACTTCGTCGGTGTCGTCAACACGGTCCACGCCGCGCTGCCGTATCTGAAGTCCGGTGCATCGATCATCACCACCGGGTCGGTCGGCGGGTTGATCGCCGCCTTGCAACCCCCGGGTACGGGCGGACCGCAGGGCCCCGGCGGAGCAGGCTACAACTATGCCAAACAGCTGGTCGACTCGTACACGCTCCGGCTCGCGGCGCAGCTGGCACCACAGTCCATCCGCGCCAACGTCATTCATCCGACGAACGTGAACACCCCGATGCTCAACAGCGAGCCGATGTACCGACAGTTTCGACCGGATCTCGAGGCGCCGAGCCGCGACGACGCCCTGTTGGCCTTCCCTGTCATGCAGGCGATGCCCACTCCTTACGTCGAAACCTCGGACATCTCGAACGCGGTCTGTTTCCTGGCCTCTGACGAGTCCCGGTATGTGACGGGCCTGCAGTTCAAGGTCGACGCCGGCGCAATGCTGAAATTCTAGGAGGAATCAATGACGACTACCCAAAAGCCGGGCGCCGACGCGGGGGCGAGCGAAGCGACGGGGGATGATTTGGCCGCCGAAGAGGGCCGCATCACCGACGAAGATATCGAACGCGCCAAGGGGCAGATCGGAATTCCCGTTCACCAGCGCGACGAGGCATGGCACAAATTACCGTCGGCAGACGCCATCACGCACTTCGCATTCGGCTGCGGTGACGACAACCCGCTGTTTCACGACGCGACGTACGGACCGTCGACGCGCTGGCACGGACAGATCGCATCGCCAACCTTCCCGATAGCAACGGGCTTGGATCAGACCCCGAAGTTCACCGATCCGGAGCGAAAGAAGCTGTTCCGCGGGCTCTTTCGCGGTACCGGCAAGTACTACTCGGGGGTGAAGTGGACGTGGTACCGCCCGATCTACGCCGGTAGGCCGGTGTTGGCGGAGAACTACACGCTGGATGTCCAGGTGAAGGAGAGCGAATTCTCCGGTGGGCGTTCGGTCAAGGAAACCTACCGCTACCTCTACGTCGACATCGACGGCAACCCGATCGCGACCCGTGACGAGTCCTACATCAACGCTGAGCGTCACGGCTCGAAGAAGTCCG
>JBAWAV010000489.1:0-1943 GCA_049589475.1 Mycobacterium sp. | reverse complement strand
TAGTCGGCCAGCTCCAGCACGGCCGGGGCTCCCGCGGCGCCGCAGTCGACGACCTGCTCGGCCACCGGGCCACCAACCGGCACTCCGACGGCGAACGAACCGTCGGCGAGCAGGTGGTGCAGCGGGGTGGCGAGCGGCTCGGCGCTGTCGACCGCGAACAGCGCACCACCGGCTCTAACGCAGGTGCTGCGGATCCGCTCGGCTGTCGTCGGTGCCGGGCAGTGAGCGAGTGTCATCGTCGACCGTCCTAACAAGTGAGGTAAGCCTAACTTAACTAGGAGCGATCGGACGGCGCAAGAGCTACGACCCGATAGGGTTTTGATCGTGGCCAGCATCGCGTATCTCGGTCCCGCGGGGACGTTCACCGAAGGCGCGCTGTTGCAGATGACCGACGCCGGCATGGTTCCCGCGCGCGGCGGGGGCGACTGGCAGCCGCTGCCGGTCGACAGCACGATCGCCGCGCTGGACGCCGTTCGCGATGGTGCGGCCGAATTCGCCTGCGTGCCGATCGAGAACTCGATCGACGGCTCGATCATGCCCACGCTGGACAGCCTGGCGATCGGGACGCCGCTGCAGGTGTTCGCGGAGCTGACGCTGGATGTGGCGTTCAGCATTGCCGTCAAGCCGGGTCGCACGGCCGCCGAGGTGCGCACGCTGGCCGCCTTTCCGGTGGCCGCCGCACAGGTGCGGCAGTGGCTGGCCGCGCATCTGCCCACCGCGGAACTACGCCCGGCCATCTCCAATGCCGATGCGGCGCAACAGGTCGCAGACGGAGTTGTCGACGCCGCGGTGAGCTCCCCGCTGGCCGCCACGCATCGGGGTTTGTCGACGCTGGCCGAGGGCGTCGTCGACGAAGCCAACGCGCGCACCCGCTTCGTGCTGGTCGGCCGGCCCGGCCCGCCGCCGCCCCGGACCGGCGCCGACCGGACGTCGGTGGTGCTACGGATCGACAATGCACCGGGCGCGCTGGTGTCGACGCTCGCCGAGTTCGGGATGCGCGGCATCGACCTGACGCGTATCGAATCCCGGCCGACCCGAACCGAATTGGGGACCTACGTGTTCTTTCTGGACTGTGTGGGCCACATCGACGACGACGCGGTCGCCGAGGCACTCAAAGCGCTGCATCAACGTTGTACCGATGTGCGCTATCTGGGTTCATGGCCGACGGGAGCGGTCGCCGGTGCGCCGCCGCCGTCGTCGGACGACGCCGCACGCTGGCTGGCGGGGCTGCGTAGTGGCTCGACCAACGGGTCCGCGCGATGAGCGGCCGGCTGGTCCTGGTGCGGCACGGGCAGTCCGTCGGCAACGTCGACAAGCGGCTGGACACCCGGCCGCCAGGGGCCGAGTTGACGCCGTTGGGCCGTGAGCAGGCGCGGGCTTTCGCTCAGTCCGCGACGTCGCAACCCGGGCTGTTGCTGCATTCGGTGGCCACTCGCGCGGTGCAGACCGCGGCGGAGATCAGCGCCGTGGTCGACGTGGCGGCCCGCGAAGTGACCGGCATTCATGAGGTCCAAGTCGGCGAGCTGGAGGGCCGCAACGACGACGACACCGTCGCCGAATTCAACGCCGTTTACGAGCGCTGGCTCAAGGGCGATCGGGACGTGTCGATGCCGGGCGGCGAAAACGCCAACCAGGTGCTGGACCGCTATGTGCCGGTACTGACCGAGTTACGGACCCGGTACCTCGACGAGGACGACTGGACCAGCGACATCGTCGTCGTCAGCCACGGTGCGGCGATCCGGCTGTCGGCAGCCGTATTGGCCGACGTGGAAAGCAGTTTCGCGCTCGACCACCATCTGGCGAACACCGAGGCGGTGGTCCTGACGCCGGCGGCCGACGGGCGGTGGGATTGCGTGCAGTGGGGAACCCTGACGCCGCCGTTCTATCCGGGGCCGGACGATGCCGACGCGGTGGAGTCAAGCTCCGATCCGATGGGCTGACGG
>JBAWAV010000488.1:0-1531 GCA_049589475.1 Mycobacterium sp. | reverse complement strand
TAGACGTCCTCGCCGTCCTCCTGAGATAAGAAGCCGAATCCCTTCTCAGCGTCGTACCACTTCACCTTGCCAGTCGGCACCGGTCTCACCTGCTTGTCTGACGGATAACTCAATGGGGCAACACAACTAAGCGCCCCGCCTGCGCAGGACGCGATGACGACCGATCCTACTCGGAACGCTGCCCGCTGAGCACCGGAGTTTCTCGCTTATGCTGATGCATGCGCTGGAGGAGACAATGCGCCTGATCCTGAACGTCATCTGGCTGATTTTCGGCGGCTTGTGGTTGGCACTCGGCTATGTGCTGGCCGCGGTTATCTGCTTTCTGCTCATCATCACCGTTCCGTTCGGCTTCGCATCGCTGCGCATCGCCTCCTACGCGCTGTGGCCGTTCGGCCGGACGATCGTCGATCGGCCCGGCGCCGGCACCGGCGCCCTGATCGGCAACGTCATCTGGATTCTGGTCTGCGGAATCTGGCTGGCGATCGGCCACCTCGTCAGCGCCGTGGCGATGGCCGCAACGATCGTCGGAATTCCGCTGGCGCTGGCCAACCTCAAGCTGATCCCGGTGTCGTTGGTGCCGCTGGGCAAAGAAATCGTTCCGGTGGGGCGCCCGGCGCCGTGGGCCACTCCAGGCGCACCGCGAATCTGAGCATCACGTGACCATGGGTTATGTGTGTTGGGTCATGTGAGATCAGTCACATAACGGAATGATCACGGCACGGCAACGGCTCGATTCCGGGCGGTCTCAACCTGCGCAAACTCCGAATACTCCTGGCGTTTTCCCCTTCTGCCGCAAGCGAAACGCTGCATTCGCCAGAAAATGACTCTGCCGCTGACACGGGTTAGCGTCGTCGACGGGCCTGCCGAGACACCCTAAGCGGCGGGCCTTCTCGCCTATAGCGCCGAGCTCCATCCAGTAGGCGAGACAACGCAACCCGTGGATGGAGGCGGGGGACCCAACGGTCCACCGAAATTGTGACCAGGAGCCGCCCGCGGCTCCTTGGGGTGAAGCCGACGTGTTTCCCGTGGGAATCAACGAAGGCCGGGCGACCTCTTCCGCCCGAACCCGACAGCTGACCTCGTAGGCGCATTACGAGAGGAATCACTCGGGTATGAGCGGACGTCACCGTAAACCCACCACGTCGAACGTCGGCGTGGCCAAACTGGCCTTCACTGGAGCGGTGCTCGGCGGTGGCGGTATCGCCCTCGCCGGCCATGCTGCGGCGGCTCCCGACAGCGAATGGGACCGTGTCGCCTCCTGCGAGTCGGGCGGCAACTGGGCCATCAACACCGGCAACGGCTACCACGGCGGCCTGCAGTTCTCGCAAGGCACGTGGGCCTCACACGGTGGCGGCGAGTACGCCACATCGGCGAACCAGGCCACCCGGGACCAGCAGATCGCCGTCGCCGAGCGTGTGCTGGCTTCTCAGGGCCGTGGCGCCTGGCCGGTCTGCGGTCGCGGGCTGTCCGGCGCGACCCCGCGCAACGTCGTCGCCGACGCACCTGCGCCTGAGGCGCCGCCTGTCGAGGT
>JBAWAV010000487.1:0-1700 GCA_049589475.1 Mycobacterium sp. | reverse complement strand
GGAGAAGTACTACACCGACGAAGAGCTGGCCGACCACCCAGGACGGAGAGGCTGATGACCTACGACGCGACCTTGCGGGTATGGCGTGGCGACGAGGCCGGTGGTGAATTGCAGGACTTCACCGTCGAGGTGAACGAGGGCGAGGTGGTGCTCGACATCATCCACCGCCTGCAGCAGACCCAGACGCCGGACATGGCGGTCCGGTGGAACTGCAAGGCCGGCAAGTGTGGCTCCTGTTCGGCTGAGGTCAACGGCAAGCCGCGGCTGATGTGCATGACACGGATGTCGACCTTCGCCGAGGACGAAGTGGTCACCGTGACGCCGATCCGGACCTTCCCGGTGATCCGCGATCTCGTGACCGATGTGTCGTTCAACTACGAGAAGGCCCGGGAAATCCCGTCGTTCGCGCCGCCCAAGGACTTGCAGCCCGGTGAATACCGGATGCAGCAGGAGGACGTCGAGCGTTCGCAGGAGTTCCGCAAGTGCATCGAATGCTTCCTGTGCAACAACGTCTGCCACGTGATCCGAGACCACGAGGACAACAAGGAGAACTTCGCCGGCCCGCGCTACCTGATGCGGATCGCGGAGTTGGAGATGCACCCGCTGGACACCCGTGACCGGCGTGACGAAGCGCAGGAAGAACACGGCCTCGGCTACTGCAACATCACCAAGTGCTGCACCGAGGTCTGCCCCGAGGGCATTCATATCACCGACAACGCGCTGATCCCGATGAAGGAGCGCGTTGCCGACCGCAAATACGACCCGGTCGTCTGGCTGGGGAACAAGCTCTTCCGCCGGTAAAAGGCCGGGTGTTCAGTCACCGCCGATCCGCGTACCGTCGACTACGACCGGAAAGGCGGTGACCAATGACGATCCGAAAGCCCACCAGCGTCAACGATATTCGCAAAGCGATCGGGGAACTGACGGCCCGCGCCGAACTCGCGCACAAAGAAGGCCGTGACGAGGAAGGCGCCGAGATCGAGAGTCGAATTCGGGCTTACCGCGAGGAACTCGGCCGTCGTCCCTAGCCCGCTGACGATGCCGACCGCGATGCGGTCTCAGACGCCGAGGCGGCGAAACACGCTGCGGTGAAACACGATCGGCGCGATTTCTGGGTCGACTCGCACGTCGCTGACCCGTAACACCACGATCGTGTGGTCGCCGGCCGGGATGAGTTGCTCGATCGCCGTCTCCATCCAGAGGCTGGTGCCGTGGATGAATACCGCGCCGCTGCTATAGGACATCGTTTCCAGGTCAGCGAACCGATCGCCGGTCTTGGCCGCCAGAGCGCGCGCGGCGCCGTCGTGCGATTCGCCCAGCACGCTGATACCCAGCGCCGCTACGTCCTTGAGTTTTGGCCAGGTCGTTGAGGTGTTCTGCACACAGAACGACACCAGCGGCGGATCCAGCGACACCGGGACGAACGTGCTGGCGGCCAATCCCTCTCGGACACCGTTGACTTCAGCAGCGATCGCGATAATGCCGGACGGGAAATGGCCAAAGGCCTCACGCAGGGAGGTAGGCGTCAGCTTGTCAGGAGAATTCACCGGGCTTCACTCGCGTCGACGGAATTTCGTAGTGAGACCCTACCCGGCGGGCGTTACAACTTGCGCGCTGCCCGTCACGTAACCGTGCGTGGCTGCGACGTCCGGATGGGCCCGTAGCCTGCTCTTCCAGGCGTTGCGGCCGTACACCGAGTG
>JBAWAV010000486.1:0-1846 GCA_049589475.1 Mycobacterium sp. | reverse complement strand
CGGAGATCGCTGGTGATCATCGTGCCCATGGTGACGGCGAACACCACACCGGCGGCAGTCACCACCGGGCCGGTAACACCCATGCCGCGGATGAGTCCCGTTTTCAGGCCTGCCCCGATCTCTTCCTCGATCCGGGACACCAGCATCAGGTTGTAGTCGGATCCCACCGCTAGGAGCACGATCAACGCGAATTCGGTTGCCACCCAGTGCAACTGGAAGTTACCAAGGTGCTGCCAGATCAGTGTCGAGAATCCGAAGGCGGCCCCCAACGACATCACGATCGTGCCGACGATGACGCCCGCAGCGACCAAGGCGCGGGTGACGATCACCATGATGATGAAGATGAGCACAATCGAGGCCACCCCGGCGATCATCAGGTCGTACTTGGCACCGTTGGCGATGTCGTAAAACGTCGCAGCCGTCCCGCCGAGGTAGATGTCGGCGTTCTCCAACGAGGTGAGCTTCAGCGCCTCCTTGGCCGCTTGACGCTCCTGAGGAACGGACGCGATTCCCGGCGTCGTCGCCGGATCTACTGCGTGGGTGATGATGAAGCGAGCGGCTTTGCCGTCCGGCGACACCATCAAGCTCAGCCCGAACTGAAAGTCGGAGTTCTGGAAGATCTCGGGCGGCAGGTAGAACAGGCTCTCCACCCGAGAGTCGTTGAACGACTTCCCCATCACGGCGTTCGTGTCGGTCAAACGATCGAACTGATCGATCAGACTGTCGAATGAGCTGTAGATGGTCAGCGTCGTATCCCGGATCGCCTTCGAGACAGCGATATTCTCGGGAATGATCGCCAGCAGTTCGCGCGTGGCTCTCGCCGTGTCGCCGAGGTCTTTCGTGAGTTTGTGGAACTGCTCGGCAAGCTGATCGAACCCGTCCAGGGCATCGAACAGGCTTCGTAACGACAAGCAGATCGGGATGTCGAAGCAGTGCTTATCCCAATAGAAGTAACTGCGAATCGGTCTCCAGAAGTCGTCGAAATCGGCGATGTGGTCCCGGATTTGGTCCGTGATGGCCGCCGTGTCGCCCGTGGTTTTCGAGCTGTCGTCCGCCGCGTTCGCGAGATTCTGGGTCACCGTGTACTGGCGCTCTAACAGGGCGATCTGGGTGTCGAGGAAACCGGTGATCTTCTTGATGTCACCGACGCGGGCCCTCAGGTAATTGAGGTTGTCGCGGATGGGCGCGCTCTGCACACTGAGCTGGAACGGAATGGAGCCGTCTTCGATCGGTGGGCCAAGTGGTCTGGTGATGCTCTGCACCCGTTCGATGCCGGGCACCCGGAAGATCGCGCCCGCGACCTTGTCCAGGACCAGCATGTCGGTGGGATTGCGCAGATCGTGGTCGGATTCGATCATCAGCAGGTCCGGATTCAGCCGGGCCTGGGTGAAGTGCTGATCGGCCGCGTTGTACGCCTTTACTGACGAAGCGCTGTCCGGCAGGTAATACAGGTCGTTGTAACGCGGGGTGAAGCCCGCCAAACCCAGGGCGCCGACGATCGCCATGATGACGGAGATGGCGAGGATGGGCGCCGGCCACCGCACGATGGCCGTCGCCAGCCGGCGCCACCGGGTGTAGTTGAACTCGCGCTTCGGGTCGAAGAGACCGAAGCCGCTGGCGAACGCGATCAGCGCCGGCGTCAGCGTCACCCCGGCGGCTACCACGACCAGCAGACCTACTGCGCAGGGAACCGCCAGCGAGCTGAAGTAAGGCAGCCGAGTGGCTTTCAGACAGAACAGCGCCCCGACAATCGTCAGACCCGAGCCCAGCACCACTTTGCTCACACCGGCGAACATGTCGTAATAGGCGGCTTCGCGGTCCAGCCCGCGTTCGCGGCCCTCCTGGT
>JBAWAV010000485.1:0-2719 GCA_049589475.1 Mycobacterium sp. | reverse complement strand
GAGTCGGTGTCGGTGACATCGACGTGCACCGCGATGGCCTCGCCGCCGGACTCTGCGATGCGTTTCGCGGTGGCTTCGGCCGCCTCCAGGTTGAGGTCAGCGACCGCTACGCGAAACCCGTTGGTGGCCAGAGCTTCTGAGATGCCCTGGCCGATGCCTTGGGCTCCGCCGGTGACGAATGCGACGCGGTTGGTCATGTTGTTGTCTCCTAAAAGTGGTTGGGTGTAGGTCAGTGGCAGGAGGGCGCACCGGGGGTCGGCGCCCAGTCGATCGGGCCGGCGATGATGGAGTGGCTGGTCAGTTTTCGGCCGAGCACATTCTGCGCGGCGCGCGCCGCGTCGATGATGGCCGGCAGCGACACTCCGGTGGAGACGCCCATCTCGTGGAACATGCTGATCAGATCCTCTGATGCGATGTTCCCGGTGGATCCGACCGGCACCGGGCAACCGCCGAGTTCGCCGAAGCTTGATTCGAAGCTGGTGCAGCCGGCCTGCAACGCGGCGTAGGCATTAGCCAATCCCTGGCCACGGGTGTTGTGGAAGTGAGCGGTGACCTCGACACCGGGCAGCCGTTCGATTGCCGCAGCGAAGAATTCACCGACGTAGGCCGGGTTCGCCATCCCCGTGGTGTCGCCGAAGCCCACCTCGGTAGCGCCCGCGGCGGCAAACTGCTCGGCGATGTCGAGCACCCGATTCATCGGTACCTTGCCCTCGAACGGACAACCGTACGAGGTGGCGATGACGGCGGCGCAACGCAAGTCCTCGGCGACGATCCGCTTGGCGATGACATCGTTGTCGGCCATCGACTCGGCGATGGTCCGGTTCACGTTCTTCTTGTTGTGCGTCTCCGACGCACTGACGAAGATCGCCACCTCGGAGAAGGTCTCGCGCACCTTGAGCGCGTTGTCGAGTCCTTTGCTGTTGGGCACCAACACCATCAGCGACACAGTGTCGGGCACATCGACGCCGTGCAGCACCTCGACGCCGTCCGAGAGCTGTGGGATGACATCTGGCCGAACGAAACTGGCGACTTCGATGCGGCGCAGGCCGGTTCGGGCCAGCCGGTTGATCAGATCGATCTTGTCGCCGGTGGCGATGGTCTCCGGTTCATTCTGGAAGCCGTCGCGCGGCCCCACTTCGCGGATGTCGACGTGCGCGGGCAATCTCGTCACACTGTGCTCCTCTCCCGGTCGAGCTGATCACGGAACTGCGGGGCGGCGACCGCGACCAGTCGCCGGGCCCGTTCTCGTAGGCTGCAGCCGCGCAGGTACGCGACGCCGTATTCAGTGACGACGGTGTCGACATCGGAGCGCGCGGTGGTGACGACGCCGCCGTCGAGCGACGCTTTGATCGTGGACTGCCCACCCGAAGTGGCGCGCAGCGCGATAACCGACCGTTTGCCGGTGAGCGCGGCGGCCCGGGTGAAGTCCACTTGGCCTCCAACGGCGCCGACGTACACGCCGCGGCTGACCTCGGCGCCGACCTGTCCGGTCAGATCGACCTCGACGGCGAAGTTCACCGAAACCAATGAGTGAAGCTGCGAAAGCACCTGCGGGCTATGGGTGTAGCTGGTCGGCAGGAACCTCGCGGGCAGCTCGGGGATCCGGTTGTACAACTCTGCCGAACCCAGCGCCGTGCCCGCGACGATAAAGCCGGGGTCGATCTCCTTGCGGCTGCCGGTCGCCACACCTTTGTCGACCAAACGCAGCAGCCCGTCGGTGATCATGCCGGTGTGGAATCCCAGATCCTGGTGCCCGGACAGCGCTTCGAGCACCGCGGCACCCAGTGAGCCGACTCCCAGCTGCACGGTGTCGCCGTCCTCGATGAGGTCAGCGACGCGGGCGGCGATGCGCTGCTCGGTCGCACCCGGTGCGCGGGCGGGATCCTCGGCGAGCGCGCGGTCGGTGGTGATGGTCGCGGCGAACCGGTCGAGCGGAATCCGCGGCGTGCCAAGGGTGCTCGGCATGCGCTGGTTGATCTCGGCGATGAGGATCGGCGTGTACTTCATCGCGTCGGCGACGTAGTCGACACCGATCCCGAGCGAGCACGTTCCGTCTTCGTCAGGCGGCGAGACCTGCAGAAGGCCCACATCACACGGTAGCCGGCGTTCGGCGAACATCCTTGGCAGCGCCGAATAGTGGCACGGCACCACGTCCAACCGTCCCGACCGGCTCAGTTCGGCGAGTTCGCCGAGCCCACCGTAGGACACCATCGACATCCGGCCGGGGATCGTGACGGCGAGCTGATCGTTCCAGCTCAGTCCGGTGAAAGTTCGGATCGGACCGATCCGCGGACTCTGCAAGATCAGCGCATCGACCAAGGGACGTGGCTCCGCTGCGGCTTGACCCCACCAGACACCGTCGCCCTGGGACAGGAACTTGCCGAAATCGATCACGCCGGCTCCCGTTGGATCAAGGTTGCCGTCCCAAGGCCGCCGCCGCAGCACATTGTGACCAGGCCGAGGTCGGCCTCACGGCGCTCGAGTTCGGCAACCATCGTGGCTAACAGCCGTGCGCCGGTGGCGCCTACTGCGTGACCGAGCGCGATGGCTCCGCCGTTGACGTTGACCCGATCGGCATCTGCGCGTAGCTCGCGCTGCCACGCCAGCACCACCGACGAGAAAGCCTCGTTGACTTCGAACAGGTCGATGTCGTCGATGCTCAGATCGTTGCGCTGCAACATCTTCCGAGTGGCCGGGATGGGCCCGGTCAGCATGATGA
>JBAWAV010000484.1:0-8043 GCA_049589475.1 Mycobacterium sp. | reverse complement strand
GACCTGTGAGTAGTCCCAGCAAACTGGATTTGCCGTCACCGTTGCGGCCGACGATGCCGATTCGGTCTCCGTCGCTGAGTCCGACGGTCACCGATTCGAACACAACCTGAGTCGGATATTCGAGGTGAACGGCCTCGGCCCCCAGCAGGTGTGCCACTGCGCCGACTTTAGCGAGCCGACGATGCACGCCGCGTAGCGGCGTGAGGAGGAGCGAGCGATCCAGCCCTAGCGAGCCGACGATGCACGCCGCGTAGCGGCGTGAGGAGGAGCGAAAAGACTAGGCTTGTCCAACGAACTGGCACCGTGCTGAAAGCTGCGGGCCCACCTTCTGCGATGTGCCATGATGTGCACGCTGTCAGGCCCGTGTGCAGCACAGATTGGTCTTCGAGGGAGCGGCGGCATGGATCTGAAGTTTTCAGCGGTCACCCGACCGGTCGAGCGTCTGATCGCGACGGCGCAGAACGGCCTGGAGGTCCTGCGACTCGGTGGGCTGGAAACGGGCAACTCCCCGTCACCGTCACAGGTCGTGGAAAGCGTGCCGATGTACAAGCTGCGGCGGTATTTCCCGCCGGACAGCCGCCCGGGCCATCCGCAGGCAGGCCCGCCGGTGCTGCTGGTGCACCCGATGATGATGTCGGCGAACATGTGGGACGTCACCCGGGAGGAAGGCGCAGTGGGCATCCTGCACTCTGCGGGGCTGGATCCCTGGGTCATCGACTTCGGCTCACCCGACGAGGTCGAAGGCGGGATGCGCCGCACTCTGGCGGACCACATCGTCGCGTTGAGCGAAGCGCTCGACGCCATCACCGACATCACCGGTCAAGACGTGCACCTCACCGGCTACTCGCAGGGTGGGATGTTCTGCTACCAGGCGGCGGCCTATCGACGGTCGAAAGGCATCGCCAGCATCGTGACGTTCGGCTCGCCGGTCGACACCCTGGCGGCACTTCCGATGGGACTCCCGCCCAATTTGGCTCCCGGTATCGCCAATTTTATGGCTGACCATGTCTTCAACCGCCTCGATATCCCAGGTTGGCTGGCGCGCACCGGCTTTCAGATGCTCGATCCAGTCAAGACCGCCAAAGCACGGGTCGATTTCGTGCGCCAACTCCACGACCGCGAGGCGTTGCTGCCCAGGGAAGCCCAGCGCAGATTCCTGGAGTCAGAGGGCTGGATCGCCTGGTCCGGACCAGCGATCTCCGAACTCCTCAAGCAGTTCATCGCGCACAACCGGATGATGACCGGCGGCTTCGCGATCAACGGCCAATTGGTGACGCTGACCGACATCACCTGTCCCGTGCTGGCTTTCGTCGGCGAGGTCGACGACATCGGTCAGCCGGCTGCAGTGCGGGGTATCCGGCGCGCGGCGCCCAACGCAGAGGTCTACGAATATCTCATCCGGACAGGTCATTTCGGGCTGGTCGTGGGATCCAGAGCAGCACAGGAGTCGTGGCCGACCGTCGCCGACTGGGCGCTGTGGATCTCCGGAAACGGGGAGAAGCCCACCGACATTTTCCCGATGGCCGATCAGCCCACCGAGGGCGCCGATCGCGGCGTCGCGCTCAGTTCGCGGATGATGCACGGCATCGGCGAGGTATCCGAGGTGGCACTGACGCTCGCCCGCGGAGCCGCCGACGCGGTTTTCGCCGCGAACAGGTCCGTGCGAACGCTGGCCGTCGAAACCGTCCGGACGCTGCCTCGGCTCGCCCGCCTGGGTCAGATCAACGACCACACCCGCATCTCGCTCGGCCGGATCATCGGCGAGCAGGCCCACGACGCCCCCAACGGCGAATTCCTGCTCTTCGACGGACGCGTTCACACTTACGACGCGGTGAACCGGCGCATCGACAACGTGGTGCGCGGCCTGATCGCCGTCGGGGTGCGCCAAGGCGAACACGTCGGCGTGCTGATGGAAACCCGGCCCAGCGCACTGGTCGCCATCGCCGCGCTGTCGCGACTGGGTGCCGTCGCGGTCCTGTTGCAACCCGACGCCGACCTGCCTGGACAGGTGCGGCTCGGGGGAGTGAGCGAAATCATCACCGATCCCACCAATCTCTAGACGGCGCGGCAGCTGCCCAGCCAGATCCTGGTCCTCGGCGGTGGTGAATCCCGCGATCTGCACCTCGCCGACGACGCCGCCGTCACCGACATGGAGCAGATCGACCCGGAGGTCGTCGCGCTCCCGGCGTGGTATCGGCCCAACCCGGGCTACGCACGGGATCTCGCGTTCATCGGATTCAGCACCGCCAGCGGGCAGCTTGTCGCCAAGCAGATCACCAACTACCGCTGGGCGCTGTCGGCCTTCGGAACCGCATCGGCGGCTGCGCTCGGGCGCACCGACACGGTGTACTGCCTTACGCCGCTGCACCACGAGTCCGGTTTGCTGGTCAGCCTGGGCGGTGCGGTGGTCGGCGGCACCCGAATTGCGTTGTCCCGCGGGCTGAGACCCGAACGGTTCGTCGCCGAGCTGCACCAGTACGGCGTCACAGTCGTCTCCTACACCTGGGCCATGCTGCGCGATGTCATCGACGACCCGGCTTTTGCGCTGTACGGCAGCCAGCCGGTCCGGGTGTTCATCGGCTCGGGGATGCCGACCGGTCTGTGGCAGCGGATCGTCGATGTGTTCGCACCCGCCCAAGTCGTCGAGTTCTTTGCGACCACCGACGGACATGCGGTGCTGGCCAATGTGTCTGGCGCCAAGATCGGCAGCAAAGGACGTCCGTTGCCCGGTGCCGGGCGCGTCGAGTTGGGCGCGTATGACGCCGAGCACGATCTGATTCTCGAGAACGACACCGGCTTGGTCCGCGTTCCGGAAGCGGGGGAAGTCGGGGTGCTGCTCGCCGAGCCGCGCGGACCGATCGACCCGACCGCGTCGGTCAAACGCGGCGTCTTCGCTCCTGCCGACACCTGGATTTCCACCGAGTATCTGTTCCGCCGCGACAACGACGGCGACTTCTGGCTGGTGGGTAGACGCGGCTCGACGGTGCCCACCGAGCGCGGCGTCGTGTTCTGCGACCCGATCACCGATGCGCTCGGGCTGATTCCGGCGGTCGACCTGGCGGTCACCTACGGGGTGTCGATGGACGGTCATCAGGTCGCGGTGACCGCGGTGACAACGCGGCCGGGAGCGACGATCACGGCCGCCGATCTCACCGAAGCTGTCGCCGCCATGCCGTTCGGGCTGGGCCCTGACATCGTGCACGTGGTGCCGGAGCTGAAGCTCAGCGCGACCTACCGCCCGACGGTCAGCGCGTTGCGAGCGGCAGGGATTCCTAAAGCTGGACGGCACGCGTGGTTCTTCGACGCCGAGGCGAATCAGTTCCGGCGTTTGACAGGTCCGGCTCGAGCGGAGTTGTCCGGTGCGCAATGACGTTGGGAACGAACATGATTGACGAGACGCTGGTCCGTATCTTGGTCTGCCCCGCCGATCGAGGTTCGCTGCTGCTGCTGGACGGCCCAGGCGGACAGCTGCTATACAACCCCAGGCTGCGGCGCGCGTATCGGATCGAGGACAGCATCCCGGTATTACTGGTCGACGAGGCGGTCGAGGTCGGCGACGACGAGCATGCGCAGCTCATGGCCCAGGCAGGCCCGGCAACTCCCCAGTGAGGTAGCGCTGCAGGGTCGGCGCGATGGTATCCGCGATCTGCTGTGGCGGCAACGACGCGAACGGCTCCAACTCCAGGATGTAGCGCGCCATCACGACCCCCACCAGTTGTGAGGCGACGAACTGGATGCGGACGATGCCGCTGCCCGGCGGATCGTCGACGCGCGCACCCACTTCGACCGCGATCACGTCCTGGATGAAACTACGGAACAGGTTGACCTCTGAACCGGCCAAGATCGACCGCAGCGCCGCGATGAAACCGGCCCCCATCTCAGAGTCCCACAGCGCCAACAACATTGACGGCAGCTTGTGACCGATCTCTTCGACCGGAATTTCACGCAACGGTCCGATCACATCCATCGGGTCGATGGCAATGTGCACGGCGGCGGCGAACAGTTTCTCCTTAGTACCGAAGTAGTGATGCACCAGCGCCGAGTCGACGCCGGCGGCTGAGGCGACCGCCCGTATCGAAGTGTTACCGATCCCGTTGCGGGCGAACAGTTCTCGGGCGTTGTCCAGAATTCGCTGCCGGGTATTGGAGCTTCCAGGGGGTCGGCCGGGGCGTTTGCGGCCGGCGTCGGTGGTCGCCACGTCAGGGCGTCCTGCGTCTAAGGGTCGCGGCGGCCAGGCACAGCGCCGCCAGAGCAAAGCCCACGACGACCGCGATGTCGCGCACCGCGACGCCGGTCAACGTGCTGTGCGCACCCACTTGCTGCAGAGCCTCCAAGGCGTAGCTGGCCGGCATCAGGTCGCTGATCCAGTGCAGCCAGGACGGCATCAGTGCTCGCGGGACGATGATTCCCGCCAACAGCAGTTGGGGCACCATCACCAACGGGATGAACTGGACGGCCTGAAACTCCGTCCGCGCGAATGCGCTGCACAACAGTCCGAGGCCCACACCGAGCACCGCGTTGACGACGGCGATGACGAACACCCAGAACGGGCTGCCGGCGGTGTCGAATCCCAGCAACCAGAATGACACCGCGCACGCCACGATGGCCTGCGTCGCAGCGGCGATCGAGAACGCGGTCCCGTATGCGATCAACAGGTCGAGCCGGCGCAACGGAGTAGTCAGGATCCGCTCCAACGTCCCCGAGGCCCTCTCGCGCTGCATGGTGATCGCCGTGATGATGAACATCACGAACAGCGGGAAAAGGCCCAACAGGATCAGGCACGCATTGTTGAACGGCGCCGGCGCGCCCGGACGGTGCGGGGCATTCTGGAACATGAAGTACATCAACGAAATAACCAGCACCGGCACCGCCAGAATCATTGCGACACTGCGGTGATCGGCGGCCAGCTGGCGCAGGATCCGCGCGGTGGTCGCGGTGTATCCACCCAGCCCTAACCGGCTTGGCGGCTGATGTTGCGCGTGATGATGGACAGAAACGCGTCCTCCAGTGACGGACATCCGGTGTCCTCTCGTAGTTGGGTCGGGGTGGTGTGCGCGACGAGATGGCCGTCGCGCATCAACAACAGATCGCGGCAGTGGTCGGCCTCGTCCATCACGTGGCTGGAAACCAGCAGTGTCGTTCCGGCCCGGGCAAGGTCGAGGAACTGTTCCCAGAGGTCTGCCCGCAGCACCGGGTCCAATCCCACGGTTGGTTCGTCGAGAACCAGCAACTCGGGCCGGCAGACCAGGGCACATGCCAGCGACACCCGGGTTCGCTGACCGCCCGAGAGGTTGCCGCAGTAGGTGGTGCGGTGATCGCTCAGGCCCACCCGGTCGATCGCGGAATCGGAAGCGGCGCTGTCGAAGCCGTAGAGCGACGCGAAGTACCGGACGTTGTCGACGATCCGCAGGTCGTTGTAGATCGTCGGGTCCTGCGGCAAATATCCGATCCGGTGACGCAGCGGTGTGGAACCCGCGGGAAGGCCGAGCACTCGCACGGTTCCGGACGCGACGAGCTGGGTGCCGACAATGCACCGGATCAGCGTGGTCTTTCCGCAGCCTGACGGTCCGAGTAGGCCGGTGACGCTGCCCCGCGCTAACCGGACGGAAAAGTCGTGCAGGGCGGGCCGCTTGCCGCGAATCACTTTCAGATGGCTGATGTCGACCGCCGCTTCGTGGCGGTGCAGCGGTAATTCATCACGCGATGAAGTCATCATATGGTGAATATCCGCCCCTGCCCGCCGGCTGTCAAGGGCCGCGGGCAGAATCTGTTCGGTGGGGGCTGACCAACTTGCGGTTGACCCGGTCGAGGCGGCCCGTCGACTGCTCGGCGCGACGCTGACCGGTCGTGCGGTGACCGCCACGATCGTGGAGGTCGAGGCGTACGGCGGCGTGCCCGACGGTCCCTGGCCTGATGCCGCCGCGCATTCCTACCGCGGTCCGACCGGACGCAGCGCAATCATGTTCGGTCCGCCTGGTCGGCTCTACGCCTACCGCAGCCACGGCATTCACGTCTGCGCCAACGTGGTGTGCGGGACCGACGGCATCGCGGCCGCTGTGCTGCTCAGAGCCGCGGCGATCGACACCGGGCTAGACGTCGCTCAGTCTCGGCGCGGACCGTCGGTGCGCACCACAGCATTGGGCCGCGGACCGGGCAATCTCTGCTCGGCCGCGGGAATCAATATGGCAGACAACGGAATTGATCTGTTCAGCGCCGACAGCCCGATCAGATTGACGCTCCATGGCTCGATCGAAGCCACGGCTGGGCCCCGCGTCGGCGTCAGTCAGGCGGCCGACCGGCCCTGGCGGCTGTGGCTGTCCGGGCGGCCCGAGGTGTCGGCCTACCGGCGCAGCCCACGCGCGCCGGCGCCCGGCTCCAGCGACTGACTAGGCGCGCCCGGCGCGGCCATTGGGCGGCAGTGCGAGAAGATCTATCACTGTGGGCGCTGAAATCCTCGACGAGCTGAGCTGGCGTGGGCTGATTGCGCAGTCGACCGACCTCGACGCGCTGGCCGAGGAGGCCGCGCGCGGTCCGATGACGCTCTACGCCGGGTTCGATCCCACTGCGCCGAGTCTTCATGCCGGGCATCTGGTGCCGTTGTTGGGGCTGCGACGTTTTCAGCGTGCCGGCCACCGACCCGTCGTTCTCGCCGGTGGCGCAACCGGTTTGATCGGCGACCCGCGCGATACCGGCGAGCGGGTGCTGAACACCGACGAGATCGTGCAGGAGTGGACCGGGCGAATCCGCGGCCAGCTCGAACGCTTCGTCGACTTCGACGACTCGCCGACGGGTGCCATCGTCGAGAACAACCTCGAGTGGACCAGTGCGATGTCCGCGATCGAGTTGCTGCGCGACGTCGGTAAGCACTTTTCGGTCAACGTCATGCTCGACCGCGACACCATCAGGCGGCGGCTGGAGGGCGAGGGCATCTCCTACACCGAGTTCAGCTACATGCTGTTGCAGGCCAACGATTACGTCGAGTTGCACAAGCGCCACCGCTGCGTGCTGCAAATCGGCGGATCGGACCAGTGGGGCAACATCATCGCCGGCGTCCGGTTGGTGCGCCAGAAGCTGGCCGCCTCGGTGCATGCCCTGACCGTCCCGTTGGTGACGGCGGCGGACGGGACCAAGTTCGGGAAGTCCACCGGGGGCGGCAACGTGTGGCTGGACCCGGAGATGACGACGCCATATGCCTGGTATCAGTACTTCGTCAACACCGCCGACGCCGACGTCATCCGGTATCTGCGTTGGTTCACCTTCCTATCGGCCGACGAGCTGGCGGAGCTGGCGGAGGCCACAACGGCCCGACCACAGCAGCGGGCGGCCCAGCGCCGGTTGGCGCGTGAGCTCACCACGCTCGTGCACGGCGAGCACGCCACCGACGCGGTCGAGCACGCGAGCCAGGCGCTGTTCGGCCGTGGCGAGCTCGCCCGCCTGGACGAGCCCACGTTGCGGGCCGCGCTACGGGAAACCTCGATCGCTGAGCTCAAACCGGGCACCCCGGACGGAGTCGTCGACCTGCTCGTCGCGTCCGGCCTGTCACAGAGCAAGGGAGCCGCGCGGCGCACGATCGCCGAGGGCGGCGTGTACGTCAACAACGGCAAGATCGACGACGAGGAGTGGGCGCCGCAACCCTCTGACTTCCTGCACGGGCGGTGGCTCGTACTGCGCCGGGGCAAACGCAACATCGCCGGCGTGGAGCGCATTGGTTGATCTTGTGACGAGCCGAAAAACGGCTTCTAGCAGGCTGTTTGACTCTGAGTTTTCTGTCGCGTAACTTAATCGAGTCGCTGCGACACGGCCAGTTCGGAGAGCGCGGCGACGTCCCAGAGGGAGCCTCCACTTCGGTGGGATCCTTCGACGTCCGTGGAGCGAGCAAGCGGCCAAAAGCCGCGGGTCTCGTTGCGCGGCCGGCGGGGTGTTGTTTGAGAACTCAATAGTGTGTTTGGTGGTTTTGTTTTTGTTGTTGTTTTTTGGCCATGCCTGATACTTCCCGTGTGGAGGGTGTGGTTTTTTCAGATGCCAGTTTTTGGTGTCTTTTTG
>JBAWAV010000483.1:0-1789 GCA_049589475.1 Mycobacterium sp. | reverse complement strand
TGAGTTCGAATCTCACCGAGGGCACCAGAAAGACGAGTTGAGAAGAACCCGACAGCGCGAGGCGCGAACCCCGACTCAGGAGAGCGTCGGCCGTAGTGGCGTTCGACATCCGCGATCCGCTCAGATCGGGTAGATTCTGGGTCGCTGGAAACTCAGCTGAGTCCGGGAAGGGTCCTGCCGCGCGTCCCCGCCGCAGAACTCCGGGGGGCATCCGCTTCGTACCCGACATGCACGGTGATCGTCTGCACGCCAGGATCAAGATGACGACCCAACCTGATCTTTCTGGGCATCGAAGCGACTGCCCCGCCATCCCCGGCGGTGCCGAAATCAACGGCGCCGGCTATCACGAGTCCGGGGACGTGAAGGTGCGCAGCGCCGAACGCCGTCGGCAACCGCCGCCGAGCACCCTGGAGGGATATCTCCAAGAGTTGCCCGCGTTGGTGCTGCTGGACCGATTGGCTGTTCCCATGATCGCCGTCCGACTCGACGGCGTCGTCTTCTACACCAACCCCGCTTTCGCCACCATGCTCGGCCACCAACCCGACAGCATCGCACTGATCGGCCGGCGACTTCCTGAGCTGATGGCCGGATATTCGGCGACCCCGCCCCGCGACTGTGTCACCACACTGCGCGCCGCCGGAACCATGGTCGTCGACTGGTGCCATGCCGAAGGATTTCCGGTTCGCGGCGTGATATCCCAGACGATTTTCGTTCGCGCCACGGATCAGATACTGCTGATTGGCGTCACCGACGTCACCGAACTCATGTGGACCATCCGAACCGAACCGCGGCACGGCGGGTATGGCTACTGAGTGCATCAGTTGTCGATGTGCGTTGGCGGATCGGTGAAGGCGAAACCCCACGGATGCTGGTCCGGCCCCAGCGTCTGGCAATTCGTGTTGGTGAGGTAGCTGGGCAGGCTGCCGCCGGTCTGCTGGAACGTCACGCATCGTTGCCAGGTGCCGTCGGGCTGCATGGGCCCGTCGCATTTGCTGATCGCCCACGGCGCTGCGGGCATGCAGCCGGCGACGGCTTGCGGCGCGAAGCCGATCAGGCCGCCGGTTATGAGCGCCGCAGCCAATCCTCCGACGGTGGATTGCTTAATCGTTGCCTCCTATGCATCACCGCTGCTCAACAGGTTAAACCCGGAGTCGGCGGTGTTCGCCGTCTTGGACGGCACGTCCAAGACTCCCCCGGCGTTCGGTCCAACCGTTAGGCTTTTGCTGTGGTGGCTAAGCGGTGCGCCGCCCAACAACCAGCAGGTTCGCGGCGAACACCGGACTGCGTAGCGGCAGTGCGGTCACAACCACGCGCTCGCAACCAGGTGTACGTCGAGCGGATCGCGCGCCGTAGCCGCATTCTGAATCTCACCGCGTCGATGGCGGTATTCATCAGTGCCGGTTTCGGATGCGTCCAAATATTCGCCGAGCCCGAGCTGTGGTGGACCGGCGTCATCAACATTGCCGCCGCCGTCATCTACGCCATCGTTCCCGCGCTGCACCGCTTCGGCGAGCTCGTCCCGTCGCTGACGTTCATCGGGACGGCGTACGTGTCGATCTTCACGATCTGCTGGTTCGTCGGCACCGGCTCCGGATTGCAGTTCTATTTTCTGGTCGCGGCCTGCCTGGTCGTCTTACAGCTCGGTGTCGACCGCATCTTTCTTGCGGCCGGTCTGGCTGCGGTCGCCGCGGGCATGGTGATCACGCTGCAGTTCCTAGTTCCGCGCGACACCGGCGCGCAACCGGCGTGGGCGTTGTCGCTGAGCTTCGTCGTCACCACCATCTCGGCG
>JBAWAV010000482.1:0-10613 GCA_049589475.1 Mycobacterium sp. | reverse complement strand
ACAAGGCGCTGGATCAGCAGCTGATCGTGATGTGCCGGGAGGCCCTGGACTCGCAGAAGCCGGTCAGCTTCTCCACCACCATCGCCAACGTCAACCGCACTGTCGGCACCATGCTCGGCCATGAGGTCACCAAAGCCTATGGCGGCCAAGGGTTGCCGGACGGCACCATCGACATCACCTTCGCCGGCTCGGCAGGCAACAGCTTCGGCGCGTTCCTGCCGCCGGGCATCACGCTGCGGGTGTACGGCGACGCCAATGACTACGTCGGTAAGGGACTGTCCGGCGGACGGATAGTGGTGCGCCCGCCGGACGATGCGCCGGAAGACTATGTGGCCGAAGACAACATCATCGGCGGAAACGTGATCCTGTTCGGCGCCACCAGCGGCCAGGCGTTCCTGCGTGGGGTGGTGGGCGAGCGGTTCGCCGTCCGTAACTCCGGCGCGGAGGCGGTAGTCGAAGGCGTCGGCGATCACGGCTGCGAATACATGACCGGCGGCAAGGTGGTGATTCTCGGCGACACCGGCCGCAACTTCGCCGCGGGCATGTCCGGCGGTATCGCCTATGCCTACGACCCGGAGGACGCGTTGGAAGCCAATCTCAACTCCGAGATGGTGGAGCTCGAGGTGCTCGACGAGGACGACCTCGAGTTTGTGCAGGGGATCATCCAAGCGCATGTCGACGCCACCGACTCTGCGATCGGGCAGCGGGTGCTGGCCGACTGGGGTGCTACGCAACAGCATTTCGCCAAGGTGATGCCGCGCGACTACAAGCGGGTGCTGGAAGCGATCGCCGAGGCCGAGCGCACCGGCACCGATCCCGAAGCGGCGATCATGGCGGCCGCCAGTGCCTGATCCGAAGGGCTTCCTCAAATACACCCATCGCGAGACCCCGCAGCGCCGCCCGGTGGATCTGCGGCTGCGCGACTGGAACGAGGTCTACGAAGACTTCCCGCACGAGGCGTTGCAGCATCAGGCGACCCGCTGCATGGACTGCGGAATTCCGTTCTGCCACAACGGTTGTCCGCTGGGCAACCTGATTCCGGAGTGGAATGACCTGGTTCGCACCGACCGGTGGCGGGACGCGATCGAACGGCTGCACGCCACCAACAACTTCCCCGAGTTCACCGGCCGGCTCTGCCCGGCACCGTGCGAATCGTCCTGTGTGCTCGGCATCAACCAGGACGCCGTGACGATCAAGCAGATCGAAGTCGAGATCATCGACAACGCCTTCGACGAAGGCTGGGTGGTTCCGCTGCCGCCGGACGAAGACCAGCACACCGGTAAGACCGTCGCGGTGATCGGATCCGGCCCGGCCGGTCTGGCTGCTGCGCAGCAGCTGACCCGGGCCGGGCATCGTGTGACGGTGTTCGAGCGGGCCGACCGTATCGGTGGGCTGCTGCGCTACGGCATCCCCGAGTTCAAGATGGAAAAACGCCACCTGGACCGCCGGCTTGAACAGATGGAGGCCGAAGGCACCGAATTCCGCGCCGGCGTCGACGTCGGCGCCGACATCACCGCCGAACAGCTGCGCTCGGAGTTCGACGCCGTGGTGCTGGCCGGCGGTGCGACCGCCTGGCGCGACCTGCCGATCACCGGTCGCGACCTGGACGGCATCCACCAGGCAATGGAATACCTGCCGTGGGGGAATCGGGTCCAGGAGGGCGACGACGTTCTCGGCGCGGACGGCGAGCCGCCGATCACGGCCAAAGGCAAGAAGGTCGTCATCATCGGCGGTGGTGACACCGGCGCCGACTGCCTGGGCACCGCACACCGTCAGGGCGCGGCCGACATCTACCAGCTCGAGATCATGCCGCGGCCGCCGGAGAGCCGTGCCCCGTCCACTCCGTGGCCGACGTACGCGTTGATGTTCCGGGTGTCCTCTGCGCACGAAGAGGGCGGCGAGCGCGTCTTCTCGGTCAACACCGAGGAATTCGTCGGTCGGGACGGCCACGTCGCCGCGCTGAAGCTGCACGAGGTGGCGATGCAGGACGGCAAATTCGTCAAGACCGACGGCAGCGATTTCGAGATCGAAGCCGACCTGGTGTTGCTGGCGATGGGGTTCGTCGGGCCGGAGAAGCCGGGCCTGCTGACCGATCTCGGCGTCGAGTTCACCGACCGTGGCAACGTGGCGCGCGGCGCGAACTTCGAGACCTCGGTACCGGGTGTCTTCGTTGCCGGCGACGCGGGCCGGGGCCAGTCGCTGATCGTCTGGGCGATTGCCGAGGGCCGCGCCGCCGCTGCGGCGGTGGATCGGTTCCTGACCGGGGAGACCGCGCTGCCCGCGCCGATCACGCCGACGGCGGCGCCGCAACGCTAATCACATTCGTCACGCCAGCAACATTTGATAAATGTTTCGGCGAGTCTTACACTATTTGCCAGCAGAAGGCTGTCTAATAGTTCGATATGGGCGTCGCGGGGTGTGGGGCCCGGTTGAGCTGATCGACCGCAGGAGTAAGCGCTGTGTATATGAACCCGATGACCCGCTACCGGGTCGGCCGAATCGCCTGGTCATGGTTCCGACACCCAGTCAAGAGCCGGGAATTCCCGGCGAAGCACGAGCGCCTGGTGACCGCAGACGACCTGCTGCGCTTCGCCATCTAGCTCTTTCCCTAACGCTCAGCCTTACGGTGCGAGTGTTTGCTCAGTGTGACCCTTCCGTGATCTGAGCGTTATCCGGTCAGCCCCGACTCGCGGATCGCCTCGGCCAACGGCTCCAGAACAGCGGGGTCATGCGGTGCTGGGATGTACACGATGCCCAGATCGAGGCCCTCGGCGGCCAGGCCAGCCGCGTCATCGACGACTTTTGCGTAGTCGAGGTCGGACTCGAGACGCAGGTGTGCCGACGTCATGATCTCTTTCGGATCGCGGCCGATGTCGGCGCAGTGGGACCTCAGCACCTCGAGCTTGTGCGCGAACAGATCCGGTGGCCCGCCGACAAAGTTCCAGTGTTGGGCGTAACGCGCGGTGATGCGCAGGGTGCGTTTTTCACCGCTGCCGCCGATGCAGATCGGCGGATGCGGACGTTGCGGCCCCTTGGGCTCGTTGCGGGCATCTTTGAGCTGGTAGTAAGCGCCGTCGAAGCTGGTCGTCTCGTTGCTCAGCAGGCCGGTCAGCACCTCGCAGGCTTCTTCGAACCGGTCGAAGCGTTCTTTGATGCTGCCGAGTTCGATGCCGTAGGCGCCGGATTCCTCCTCGTTCCATCCGGCGCCGATCCCCAGCTCCAGCCGGCCGTCGGAGATGATGTCCAGCGCGGCAGCCATGTTGGCCAGCACCGCAGGATGGCGGTAGTGGATGCCGGTGACCAGGGTGCCCAGCCGCAGTCGCTTGGTGGCCTGGGCCAGCGCGGTCAGCGTCGACCAGCCCTCCAGACAGGGTCCGGCGCTGTCACTGAAGATCGGGTAGAAGTGGTCGAAGGTCCAACCGGATTCGAAAACGTCGATATCGTCGGCGGTCTGCCAGACGGCAAGCATCTGTTTCCAGGTGGTGTTTTGGGGTGAGGTTTTGAACGCAAATCGCATGAGCCCGACGGTAGTCCCGCCCTTCGAGTCATGGCCACACAGCGACTCGTGCCGCGACGTCCTGCGCTACGACGTCAGGATCACCCTGTTGGCCGCCGGGCTGATCTTCCTGCCCGCGTTGGTGCTCGGCGTGTGGAAGTACCGCCAGGTGTTGGCGTCGCCGGATCATCGCGCCCATGTCTACGTCGACATCGCCCACCGCGCGGCGCTGCTGTACTCGTTTGCGACGCTGCTGGTCGCGGTCTTCGTCCAATTCAGCGCCTGGCCGGCCTGGGTCAACCTGACCGCGGCGACGGTCCTGGTTTTCTTCTTCGTCGCGGCCATCCTCAGCTACATCGCCCACGGTCTGCGGCGCGACACCGACAACCAATTCGAAAAGCCCGACCGCGCAGTCAAAGTCGCGATGCTCGCACTGATCGTCGCCGAGATCGGCGGCTTCGGGGTGATCCTCGCCGGCTTCGTCGTCGGCCAGTTCCGGTAGCCAAACGGGCACACTGGAGAGATGGACCCGGTAGCCGCACTGCGCCAGATCGCCTACTACAAGGACCGGGCGCGCGAAGACAGTCGGCGGGTGATGGCCTACCGGAACGCCGCCGACGTCGTCGAGCGCCTCGACGACGCGGAACGCGAGCGGCACGGCCAGGCCAACAGCTGGCAGTCGCTGCCCGGAATCGGGCCGAAGACGGCCAAGGTGATCGCCCAGGCCTGGGCCGGCCGCGAGCCCGACGCCCTGGCCGACTTACGTTCGGCCGCTGAAGATCTCGGCGGCGGCGACATTCGGGCCGCGCTGCGCGGCGACCTGCATCTGCATTCGAACTGGTCGGATGGCTCGGCGGACATCGAGGAAATGATGGCCACCGCCGTGGCGCTGGGGCACGAGTACTGCGCGCTGACCGACCATTCGCCACGTTTGACGATCGCCAACGGGCTGTCGCCGGAGCGGCTGCGCAAACAGCTCGACGTCATCGACACGCTGCGGGACCGGTTCGCGCCGATGCGCATCCTGACCGGCATCGAAGTGGACATCCTCGACGACGGCAGCCTCGACCAGGAGCCCGAGCTGCTGGATCGCCTCGACATCGTGGTGGCCAGCGTGCATTCCAAGCTGTCGATGGACTCCGCGGCGATGACCCGGCGGATGGTGCGCGCCGTCAGCGACGGCCACGCCGACGTTCTCGGCCACTGCACAGGACGGTTGGTCGCCGGTAACAGGGGCGTCCGGCCGGAGTCGACGTTCGACGCCGAAGCGGTGTTCACCGCATGCCGCGATCACGGCACCGCCGTCGAGATCAACTCCCGGCCGGAACGACGCGACCCGCCCACCCGACTGCTGAACCTCGCGCTGGAGATCGGTTGCGAATTCAGCATCGACACCGACGCGCACGCGCCGGGCCAGTTGGACTTCCTCGGCTACGGCGCCCAGCGAGCGCTGGACGCCGGCGTGCCGGCCGGGCGGATCGTCAACACCTGGCCGGTCGAGAAGCTGCTGGAGTGGACGGCGTCGTAAATTTGGGCCGGGCGCACGCATTACCACCCTCTGCCACCTGACGAGGGGCATTAAGTCCCTAGGTGAGGACCGGTGTCGAGCTGATGCTTAAGATTGTGAACGATTGGGGCTATGACGGCGGATTCGGCTTGCCACCGGGTGCTGACGGCACTCAGTGGTTACGGGGCGCCGAGGCGATGCGGCTGCTGGCCAGCGTCGACTACGGGCGGGTGGTGTTCACACTCACCGCGCTTCCGGCGATTCGCGTGGTCAATCATCTGGTGGATGGAGACCGGATAATCATCCGGACCCGGCTGACGTCGGCGATCTCGGCCGCCGTTTTATCCGCCGAGGGTGTCGTGATCGCCTATGAAGCTGACAGCCTCGACCCTAAGACTCGGACGGGCTGGAGTGTTGTGGCTACTGGGCTTGCGCACACTCTGACCGATCCTGACGAGGTCTCGCATTACGAGCAGCTGCTACGTCCGTGGGTAAACCACGCCGAGAGTGTCGTCGCGATCACGCCCGCGATGGTCACCGGCTTACAGATCAATACCGCGGGAACGTGACCGCAGGCCCGTCGCATCAGTCCGGCAGGTGCGGTACTTCCAGGCCCGCATCTCGGCCGACCAGGACGCCGCGGGTGAGCGCCGATTTGCCGTAGCGGCGACGCACGCTGTCGACCGCCGCATCGACGTCGGCCGGATCCGCCCGGGTGCTGAACGGCAGCAGCATCTGCTCGGTGCCGCTGCGATCGATCTCCGACACCGCGAACCCGACCAAGGTCAGCCCCCGCTCGGCGGTTAGCGGCGCGGCTGCCGCGACCAGCTGCCGTGCGGTGGCGAGAATGGTCTGCGTCGAACAGGTGGCCCACGGCAGCGTGCGCGATCGGGTGGCCCGGCCGAAGTCGTTGAACCGCAACCGAAGTGTGACCGTCCGGCCGGTGCGCCCGGCGGCACGCATTCGGCTCGTGATGCGGTCGATCAGGCCGATCACCACCGCGTCGACCTCGGCCCGCGACATGGTGTTGCCGGCGCGGCCCAGCGCCCGCTGCGCTCCCACCGACCGTCGGTGCACCCCCGTCGACACCCGACGCAGATCGATGTTGCGTGACAGCGCGTACAGCCGCCCACCCATGGCGCCGCCCACCAGCGACGCCAGCATGGACTCGCTCAGCTCGGCCACGTCGGCGACGGTCTCGATGCCGTGCGCGTGCAGCTTGTCGGCGGTCACCGCGCCAACGCCCCACAAACGGCGGACCGGCAGTGGATGCAGAAACGCGAGCTCCTGCCCCGGTGGAACCAGCAGCAAGCCGTCGGGCTTGGCCTCCTGGCTGGCCACCTTGGCGAGGAACTTCGTCCGCGCGATACCCACCGTGATGGGCAGACCGACTCGCTCGCGAACCTCGCTGCGTAGCCGTGCCGCGATCTGCACCGGCGTCCCGGACACCCGGCGCAGCCCACCGACGTCGATGAACGCCTCGTCCACCGAGATCGCCTCCACCAACGGCGAGGTGTCGTGGAAAACCTCGAAGACCGCGTCGCTGGCCTGCGTGTAGGCAGTCATCCGGGGCGGAACCACCACGGCTCGAGGACACAGCCGCCGCGCCTGGGCGCCGCCCATTGCGGTGCGCACACCGAACGCCTTGGCCTCGTAACTGGCCGCGAGCACCACCCCGCCGCCCACGATCACCGGTCGGCCGCGCAGCGCTGGATCGTCGCGTTGCTCGACGGATGCGTAGAACGAGTCGAGGTCAGCGTGCAGAATTGAAGCCTCAGCCGACACGAACATATGTTCGCATCAACAGCCGACAGGCGCTAGATCTGTTCGCCGTAGATGCTCGTCATCCAGATATGGACCAGCGTCTCGAGCACCCTTTCGCGAGGCACCGACGGGCGGTCGTCGGCGAACGAGCTGAGCATCACCTTCTCGTTGAGCAGGTTCAGCGCCGCCGACAACTCGTCGGCCGGCAGCGTCACCGGGGCGGCGCCGCGAGCCCGTTCGGCCTCGATGACGGTGGCGATATGGCCGACCCACTTCTGCATGAACCCCGACCACAGCTCGCGCAGATCCTTGTTGGTGCGAGCGGAGTCCGCGGCCAGCGAGACGGCGCGGTGCGAGCCGAACATCTCGACGAAGACGTTGATGCCGATGCGCCACAGCCCCTTCAGGTCGGCCGGCGGATTGGCGACCATGTTCTCCAGCGCGGAGTCGGCTTCGACGATCACCCGCTGAAACAGCGTGAGCAGCACCGCGTCCTTGGACGGGAAGTAGAAGTAGAACGTCGGGCGCGACAGGCCGGCGCCTTTGGCCAGGTCATCGACCGAAATGTCGGCCAACGGGCGCTGTTCGAGCAGTTGCTCGGCGGTGGTCAGGATGGCGACCTCGCGGTCGTCGCCCGACGGGCGCGCGGAGCGGCGTGCCCTCGGTGCACGGCTGGAGCTGACGGTCGCCACCCGCGCTACTTTACATGGTGTTGGGTAATTCGACAGGCTGTTGACGCACTCAACACCGTGTTGATAATGTGTCGCCATGACTGAACACCTCGACGTCGTTGTCGTCGGCGCCGGCATCTCCGGCATCAGCGCGGCCTGGCATCTGCAGGACCGCTGCCCGTCCAAGAGTTACGCCGTCCTCGAGCGCCGCGACGACCTCGGTGGCACCTGGGACCTGTTCAAATACCCCGGGATTCGCTCCGACTCGGACATGTTCACCCTGGGCTTCCGTTTCAAGCCGTGGGAGTCGTCGACGTCCATCGCCGACGGCGCCTCGATCAAGGCCTACATCAAGGAAGCCGCGACGGAGAGCGGCATCGACAAGCACATCCGTTACCGCCACAAGGTGCTCGCTGCCGAGTGGTCCGATGCGGAAAACCGCTGGACGCTCACCGTCGACAACGACGGCCGACAGGAAGAGCTCACCTGCTCGTTCCTGTTCGCGTGCAGCGGCTATTACAACTACGACGAGGGTTACCTGCCGAAGTTCGAGGGCTACGACGACTTCGGGGGGGCCATCATTCATCCGCAGCACTGGCCGGAGGATCTCGACTACGTCGGCAAGAAGGTCGTGGTGATCGGCTCGGGCGCCACCGCGATCACACTGATTCCGTCGCTGGTCAATTCGGGCGCCGGTCACGTGACGATGTTGCAGCGCTCACCGTCCTACATCGGATCGCTGCCGCTGAGCGACCCGTTCGCCGAGCAGGCCAACAAGTGGCTGCCGACCAAACTTGCGCATGCCGCGAACCGGTGGAAGTGGATCGCGTTCAGCACCTTCCAGTACCAGTTCTCCCGGAAGTTCCCGCGCCAGATGCGCAAGACGCTGTTGACGATGGCCAAGCGGCGGCTGCCCCAGGGCTACGACGTCGAGAAGCACTTCGGCCCGAGCTACAACCCGTGGGATCAGCGACTGTGCCTGGCGCCCAACGGTGACCTGTTCAAGACCATCCGCAAGGGCCAGGCCGATGTCGTCACCGACACCATCGACCGCTTCACCAAGACCGGCATCAAGCTCGGCTCAGGCGCGGAGTTGCAGGCCGACATCATCATCACCGCAACGGGTTTGAACCTGCAGCTGTTCGGTGGCGCCGAGATCCGGCGCAACGGGGCGCCGGTCGAACTCAACGACACGATGGCCTTCAAGGGCATGATGCTGACCGGCATGCCGAACATGGCGTTCACCATCGGCTACACCAACGCGTCATGGACGCTGAAGGCCGACCTGGTCTCCGAATTCGTCTGCCGCGTCATCAATCACATGGACGCAGGAGGCTACGCCACCGTGGTGCCGCAACACCCTGGCAACTCAGTGGACGAGCGTCCCTTGATGGACTTCACGCCGGGATACGTGCTGCGCGCCCTGGACTACCTGCCAAAGGCCGGTTCGGTCTCGCCGTGGCGGCTCAAGCAGAACTACTTCATGGATCTGCAGCTGATCCGGCGCGGCAAGGTCGACGACGAAGCGCTGCACTTCGCGAAAAAGCCTGCAGCGCTGGCAGTTTAGCCTTCAGTTTTCGCCGCAGCGACGACGATACCGTCGTCGTCGCTGTAGGCGATGTCGCCGGGCACGAACTCCACCCCGCCGAAGCTGACGGTGACGTCACGCTCGCCGGCGCCGGTCTTGGCGCTCTTGCGCGGATTGGTGCCGAGTGCCTTGATGCCGAGATCCATGTCGCGCAGCGCTGCGGCGTCCCGGACGGCGCCGTGCACGATCAGCCCGGACCAATCGTTGGACCGGGCCAATTCGGCGATGAGGTCGCCGACCAGTGCGGTGTGCAGCGACCCGCCGCCGTCGATCACCAGTACGCCGCCGCCGCCGGGCGTGGACAGCACCGACTTCAGCAGCGCATTGTCTTGTGCGCAGCGCACAGTCGTGATCGGACCGGCGAATTGCGTTTGCGCGCCGAACTGGCGGAATTGGACGTCGCAGCTGCGGACCTCGGGCCCGATATCGTCGACCAGGTCGGCGGTGGGCCGGAATATCACAGTCACCGGGCCATGTCAGTCATCGTCGTGGCGCAGCCGGCGGACCAGCAGGATCGCCAGCAGGCTAATCGCGATCGCCACCGCCAGCGGCACCGGCGAGCGCGCGGGCGCTGACTCGGCCGGCTCTGCGGGCAGCGGGTTGCGCGCCGCCTCGACGGTCGACTTCGCATGTGCCGCAGCATCTTTGGCGGCTGCAGCGAGTTGACCGTTGGTGTCGGGCGCGGCGGGCGCGATCTTCTTGGCGGCCGCCTTTTTTGCCGGCGCCTTCTTCGCCGAAGCCTTCTTGGCCGGCGCCTTTTTCGGTGCAGCCTTCTTGGCTGCTTTCGCCGGCGCGGCTTTCTTGACCGCCTTCTTCACCGGAGCTTTGTTGGCCGGCTTCTCGGGTTCGTCGGCGGGCGGTGGCGCCGGCGGCTCACCGGGCCGGTCCGGCTCTCTGGCGGACGGTGGCTCGTTGGGCGGTGGCGCGAGGTCCGGAGTGTGGTCCGGTCGATCCTGCGGGTCAGCCATCCGGTTGCTCCTTTGAAGTTTCTCGTCGGGTACACCGGTGAGTCGAATCCATCATGCCAGGGGGTCTGGTGACGGTCGTCAGGGCTTGTTCCGCGAAGACCACCAGACCCCGGCGCCGACCAGCGCTACCGCGCCGAGGACGAACGGCCAGACCGGGACGTCGTCGGGCGGGGCGTCCGGGGTCCGCGCCGCGGGACCGGGCGTACCGGGGCCCGGTGTCGTCAGCTGAAACGACCACGACCCGGCGACCACATGCCCGTCTGCCGAGGTCACTCGGTAGTTGACGGTGTAGTTGCCGGTCGGCCCGAGCGGACGCACGCCGATGCTGACGACCGTGCCGCGCACGTCCGGCTCGCCCGCCGACCACATGTTGCCGTCCGGCCCGACGACCGTCATCGCCGCGAACGTGGTCTGCAGGTCTTCGTTGAAGGTCGCTCTGACTCGGAGCGGACCGGTGCTGACGGTGGCGTGGTCGGCGGGGTCGGCCGACACCCGGGCGGCGTGCGCGCTCGCGGCGCCCGCGGTGAGCGTCGTCGTGAATGCGACGGCTGCCAGCAGCAGCGCCACGACGACCAGTTGCGCGCGCCGGTTCATCTCCGCCGCCCGATCAGGGCGGCAC